>PMOG01000296.1 GCA_003161555.1 Vulcanimicrobiota bacterium
AAGCAGATGCGATATTGGTCGTTAATGCGAATGGAGTGCTGGCCTTCCCGGTCTCCTTGTAACGCTTCGAGCTTGTTTCCCGGCGGCGACGCCAGGTCACGGAGCGATGCAGCGGCGACGAGCATGTCCAGCTCACGCCCAGCGACCACCAGCAGGGTCGTGGGGCACGCCTTGCGAGCGGCCCTGGTGTCGTTCCCCTCGTAGACGTCCTGGGTCCCGCTGTCGGCGAACTCCATGCCCGGATTATATCACTATTCGATATAGCGTACAAGTCTTGGGGCTGTAAGGTGGCTGTACCGATTCGGCAAAGCAAAACTGGCAAGCAAACCAAAACCGCGTGGTTACGCGGTTTNNGCGCTCTAACCAACTGAGCTAATGGCCCCGAACCAGCGCTTTAGTGTATTGGGAGCCCGGCCAGGTTGTCAAACACCAGGGGCGCTTTCCTAGATCAGTTTGATCCAGGTGTTCATGAGCTGGTCGTCTCGCTTGATCTGTTCCATCGCCAGGTCGCGCATCGCGTTGGCTTCGCGCTGCAGCTCGGCTCGCAGCTGCATCATTTGGTTGAAGGCCGCCTGCTGCGCGAGCAGCGCGACGTCGTCCGGGCCGGCCGGCGGCGCCGGATGGGCGGCATGCGCCGTCGCGTGCGCGGCCGGCCGTGCTCCGGCCTTGCCGGCCGGCCGCGGCGCCGAACCGCGCGGCACCAAGGGCGCCCGGACCGGGACCAGATCCATCAGCCGATGGACCGGATGAATTCTTTGACGATCGTGTTGTCGGCTTTGCGCTGCTCCATCGCGACCTCGCGTAGGCTGTTCTGCTGGCGCAGCAGTTCCGACCGTTCCGAGTTCATCTCGTCGAACTGCTGCGACTGCGCTTGCAGCTGGAGCTGAAACATCATCTGCTGCGCTTCGAGCCCTTCCGTGGCGCCGAGATACCCGCCGTTGATCAGGTTCTGGTAGCTGTTGGTGGCGCCGCCGACGGTACTGGCGCCGCTGCCGCCGACCGCGCCGGCGAGCGCGCCCGCACCGACCGTGATCGGATTCGCACCGAAGATCGCGCCTTGTGCAGCGCCCGAAAGGGCGCCGAGTACGTTGAAGCCCATGGTGGTCGTCCTTCCTTACTAGGTCGCGTCGTCGGTGTCGGAGCGGGCCGAGGGCGCCAGGTCGAGGTCGCGTTGGTCGGCTTTGGGCAGCGGCTGATACGAGGGCAGCGAGAGGGAGAACCCGCCGCCGGCATTGCCGAGCTGCTGCGCGAGCGTCTGCAGCGCGTTGACGTCGCCGGACGTCGCCGGCGCGGCGGCGGACGAAGACGTCGTAGACGTCGTTGCCGCCGCGGCCGCCGGCTGCGCCGGTGCCGCGCCGGCGCCGCCGAGCTGCGTGAGGTGTCGGAGCACCGAGTCGGCATATCCGACCGGCTTGCCGTCGCCCCAGTCGGTCCGGGTCCCGGTGGCCGTGGGCGAGCCTGCGTTATAGGCCGAGAGCGCCTCCCTCACGTCCCCGCCGTACCGGCGGAGGTTCCCGGCCAAGATTCCGGCGGCGTAGTCGGCGTTGCGGCCAGGGTCCATCGCGGCGGGTGAGCGGGCAAAGGCGTGCCAGCGGTCGTCGATCTGGAAAACGCCGTGGCCGTGGCCACCGTCGCCGACAATGTTGCGGCCGGAGTTGCTGCCCGGCCCGCCGGTCTCTTGCGCGGCTACGGCGGCAAGCAAGCGGGGATCGAGGTTGTGGCGGGCCGCCGCTGCGGCGATCTGGGGCGCGAACGCGACGCTGAGGTTGGTGTTCATGCGCCGCTCCTTCACCCCGCCTCTTCGCGTTGACAAGGGGGCCGGGGTGGTCTACCATATTCCGGTTGATGGGGTCTCCTCGCGGGGGCCCCGTTCCATGGTATGGGTTCACCACTGGTCATTGACGTCGGTCCCCTGCTCGCTGCCGGGCGCCCGATTTCCCTCGACGAACGCGTCGAGCTCCCGCCCTTCGGCCCTTACACGTTCCCGCATCCGGCGCGCGTCCGCCTCGAGCTGCGGCGCGTCGAGCGGGGGCTGCAGATCGACGGTTCGCTCGAGGTCGACATCGCGGGAGGCTGTGACCGGTGTCTGGAGGACGTCGCCGTCCCGCTGACGGTGGAGGTCGAGGAACGTTTCGACCCGCCAAGCGGAAGCAGCGACCCTTTCGGAGAGAACAACGTACTGAACGGCACGTCGCTGGACGTGAGCGACCTGGCGCGGCAGCTGGCCACCAGCGCGCTCCCCTACAGTCTGACCTGCAGCGCATCGTGTCGCGGTTTGTGCGCAAGCTGCGGTCGAAGCAAGAACACGGGCGGCGGGTGCACCTGTCCGGCCCCGACGACGGAAGGCGATCATGGCGAATCTCAAGTGGAAAACTCCGCGCTCGAAGACGCGTAGCCGGCGGGCGGCCAACTGGAAGCTCAACGCGGTGACGACGGTCGAGTGTCCGCAGTGCCACCAGCCGAAGCGGCCGCACTTCGTGTGCGCGTTCTGCGGGACGTATGCCGGCCGGCAAGTGGTGGCGCCCAAGGACGACCACGCCGGCCACAATCACGCCTAGCTCTTGAACATCACCGGGGTCCGCATCGCGGGCGTCGGGCACTTCGTGCCCGCGCAAGTCCTCACCAACGCCGATCTCGAGCGTTTGCTCGACACGTCCGATGAGTGGATCACGTCGCGGACCGGGATGAAAGAGCGGCACGTCGCGCGGTTGGACGAGCCGACAAGCGACATCGCGCTGGCGGCCGCGAAAAACGCGCTCGCCCAAGCCCATCTCGTACCTAGCGACGTCAACTGCATCATCGTCGCGACGGTGACGCCGGATTACGCCTTTCCGGCGACGGCCTGCGTGGTGGGCAGCAAGCTCGGGATCACCGGCGTGCCCGCCTTCGACATGGAGATCGGCTGCAGCGGCTTCATCTACGGGTTGACCGTTGCCGCCAGTTTGGTGCGCGCTGGAATCTTCAAGCGCGTGCTCCTGATCGGGGCCGAGGAATTGACGCGCCTGGTCAACTACGGCGACCGCTCGACGGCCGTGCTGTTCGGCGACGGGGCCG
>PMOG01000185.1 GCA_003161555.1 Vulcanimicrobiota bacterium
CCGCCGACGCCTCGAGGCCGCGGGGCTTGTGTGCTCGGGCACCTCGCCCGATGAGCGGCTCGTCGAGGCGATTGAGCTGCCCGTCGACCAGCATCCGTTCTTCGTGGCCTCGCAGTTTCACCCCGAGTTCAAGTCGCGCCCGGAGCGTCCAGCACCGCTGTTTCGCGAGTTCGTCGCCGCGGCGCTCGCGCGTGCGCAGGCGTCCGCCGATGACGACGATCGCATCTTCGACGAAGCGGGCCTGCAAGTCAGCGTACTGCTTGGGGAACACGATGCATTCGATCGCACCGGTCGTGTCTTCGACGGTCGCGATCAGCATCTGGGTTTGGGCTTTGGTCAGCGTCCGGCGCACCGCGGTCACCAGCCCCGCGATGCGCACCACGCTCTCGTCGGGGACGTCACGCAGGTCGCGGATCGGAAGGGCTCCGGTCCGCGCCAGCGCCTCGGCGACGTCGGCGAGCGGGTGGCCGGAGACGAAGATTCCGAGCGTTTCTTTCTCCCAGACCAACTGCTCCATCGTGGTCGGACTCGGCAACGGCCGCAGCGACGGCTTCAGTGCCGGATGCGGCTCGGCGACCGAACCGAACAGCGAGCCCTGTCCGCTCTCGCGGTCGCGCGTCGCGCGCGCCGCAACCTCGAGCGCCGCATCGAGCGCCTCGAGCAGCTGGGCCCGGTTCCCCGGCAGCGGATCGAGCGCACCGCACTTGACCAGGGCTTCGTAGACCTTGCGATTCACGGCCTTCACGTCGACGCGGTCGACCAAGTCGAAGAGATCCACGAATGGGCCGCCCTCGGCACGGGTCGCCAGGATACTGCGCACGGCGCTCGCGCCCACACCCTTGATCGCGGCGAGACCGAACCGGATCTGATCGCCGACGACGGCGAAGTCGACCAGCGAGGCGTTGACGTCCGGCGGCAGCACCGCGATGCCGCGCTTCTTCGCCTCGTCGATGTACTCGACGAGCTTGTCGGTCTTGTCCCGCACCGACGACATCAGCGCCGCAAAATACTGCAGCGGATAATTCGCTTTGAGGTACGCGGTCTGGTAGGCGATCCAGCCGTACGCCGTCGCGTGCGCCTTGTTGAAACCGTACCCGGCGAAGGGTTCGATGAAGGCGAAGATCTGTTCGGCGACGTCGAGGCCGATGCCGTTGGCCCCGCAGCCGGCGAGGAACTGTTCCTTGTAGACCGGGATCTTCTCTTTCTGCTTTTTCCCGACCACTTTGCGCAGCTCGTCGGCCTGGCCGAGGGTGAAGCCGGCACAGTCGCGCACGATCTGCATGATCGATTCCTGGTACATCGCAATGCCGTGCGTGTCGCCCAGGATCGCTTCCAGTTTCGGATGCACGTAGGTCGGTTTCGACCGCCCGTGCTTGACCGCGATGTACTGCGGAATCCACTCCATCGGTCCGGGCCGGTAAAGCGCGACCAGCGCAATGATGTCCTCGAGGCGCGACGGTTTGAGCTCGGCGCAGACGCGCGTCATCCCCTCGGACTCGAGCTGGAACACCCCCAAGGTCTCGGCCCGGCTCAGCATGTCGTAGGTCTTCCGGTCGTCGTCGGGGATCGCGGCCAGGTCGAAGCCGGCATCGATCGTCCGGCGGATCTCGTCCGAAGCCGCTTTCATCACGGTCAAGTTGCGCAGCCCGAGGAAATCCATCTTCAACAGACCGATCCGCTCGACGTCGCCCATCTCGTACTGGGTGTTGACGTCGCCGTCGCCGATGCGCACCAGCGGAACGTGGTCGGTTAGCGGGTTCTTCGAGATCACGACGCCGGCCGCGTGGGTCGAGGCGTGGCGGGCCAGCCCCTCGATCGACTTGGCCGTATCGAGCAGGCGGCGAATCTGCGGATCGCCCTGGTAAAGCACCCCCAGTTCGGGAATCTGCAGCAGCGCGGCTGGGATCGACAGGCCGGTCGGTCCGGAGGGAATCAGTTTCGCGACGCGGTCGACGTCGGGAAGCGGCACGCCCAGTGCCCGCCCGGCGTCCCGAACGGCCGCCCGCGCCGCCATCGTCCCGAAGGTGACGATCTGGGCCACGCGGTCTTTGCCGTACTTGTCGATCACGTAACGGATGACTTCATCGCGCCGCTCGACGCAGAAATCCGTGTCGATATCGGGCATCGAGATCCGTTCGGGGTTCAAGAACCGCTCGAAGATCAGTTTGTACTTGATCGGATCGAGGTCGGTGATGCGCAGACAATAGGAAACGACCGATCCGACGGCCGATCCGCGGCCGGGCCCGACCGGGATATCGCAGTCGCGTGCGTACTTGATGAAGTCCCACACGATCAGAAAGTACGACGAGAACCCCATCGATACGATGACGTCGAGCTCGTATTCGAGCCGTTCGCGGAGCGCCGCATCGGTGCGCGCGCGCTCCTCGCCGTAACGCGCCACCAAGCCCTGCTCGCAGACCAGGCGCAGATACGCGTCGGCCGAGAGCGGCAGTTCGCGCGATCCGTCCGCGTCGGCCGGGGCGTCGGGCAGCAGCGCCAGCACGCCGGCGACGTCGTCGGCCGGCGTCTTGGGCACCGGATAGTCCGGCAGGTAGAAGACCTTGTCCGGAATCGTGATGTCGATCCGCTTCGCGATCGCAAGCGTGTTGTCGCACGCCTCGGGGATGTCGGCGAAGAGCTCCCGCATCTCGGCCGCGCTCTTGACGTAGAACTGGTCGGAGAAGAACTTCATCCGGCTCGTATCCTGGACCGTCTTGCCGGTACCGATGCAGAGCAGCACGTCGTGCGCCTGCGCATCGCTTTGGCCCAGGTAGTGCGCGTCGTTCGTGGCGACCAGCGGGTACTTCAGCTCGCGCGCAAGGCGGATCAGCGATTCGTTGATCGCGTCTTCCTCGGGCATGCCGTGGCGCATGATCTCGATGTAGAACCGNNATGTAGAAGCGGTCGCCGAAGATTTGGCCGAACACCTGGGCGTTCTTCTTGGCCGTTTCGTAGTCGTTCTTGAGCAGCGGGCCGGAGACCAGTGACGACATACAGCCCGAGAGGACGATCAGTCCTTCGTTGTACTGCGCCAGCAGATCCATATCGATCCGCGGCTTGTAATAGTAGCCCTCGAGGAAGCCCTTCGAGATCAGGGTGGTCAAGTTCTTATAGCCGGCGTCGCTGGCGGCGAGCAGGGTGACGTGGGCCTCCTCCCGGACCGTCCGGTCGAACCGTCCGCGCGGCGCGATGTACGCCTCGCAGCCGATGATCGGCGTCACGCCGTACTTCTTCTTGGCCGTGTCGTAGAAGTTGACCGCGCCGAACATGACCCCGTGATCCGTCAGCGCGACTCCCGGGGCGCCTTCCTCGGCCGTGCGCCGGCACAACTGATCGACGCGGCACGCGCCATCGAGCAGCGAATACTCGCTGTGCACGTGCAAATGAACGAACGAACTCAACGTACGGCGACCTTGGCGGAAGGGTGGGGCGGGAAGCTGACCAGTTACCGGGAAGCCGGGGCGCCGCCCTGCGAGGGTCAACCCGTCGGCTTCGCGGTAGGTTCTCCGGCGGGTCCCCGCCTGCTTTGGCCATCCCTAGGGTAAGCGGGCAGGCGTGCGACGAAGGTGGTTCGCCGGGCCATGTTTTCCGTATAAAGTAGTACGGATGCCACCTGCACGAGGACGCGAAGAAGAAACGTGATCAAGCACGACATCGTCGTGATCGGGGGCGGACTGGCCGGCATGCGCGCCGCCGTTGAAGCGGCCGAGCTCGGCGCAGACGTCGCGATCGTCTCCAAGATGCATCCGGTCCGCAGCCACTCCGGCGCGGCCCAAGGCGGCATCAACGCGGCCCTCGGTAACCGCGAAGAAGACTCGCCCGAGAACCATGCGTTCGATTGTGCCAAGGGGTCGGACTACCTCGGCGATCAGGATGCGATCGAGGCGATGGCCGAGGATGCGCCGCGTCAGATCATCTGGCTCGAGCACCGCGGGTGCATCTTCTCCCGCATGCCCGACGGGCGCATCGCCCAGCGGCCGTTCGGCGGCGCCGGCTCACCTCGGACGTGCTACTCGGCCGACGTCACCGGTCTGGTCATCCTGCACACGCTGTGGGAGCAGCTCGAGCGCTTCGGCGTCAAGGTATACGAAGAGTACTTCGCGACCGCGCTGGCGGTAGAAGACGGAGTCGGCGCCGGCGTCGTCGCCTACAACATGCGCAACGGCGAGCTGGAACTGGTGACGGCCAAGGCGACGATCTTCGCGACCGGCGGCTTGGGCCGCGTGTATCGCAAAACGACCAACGGTTACGCCTCGACCGCGGACGGCACGGCGATCGCATATCGCGCCGGGATCCCGCTCATGGACATGGAGTTCGTCCAGTTCCATCCGACCTCGCTCAAAGAAAACGGGGTGCTGCTCTCGGAGGCGGCCCGCGGCGAAGGCGCCTACCTGCTCAACTCCGAGGGCGAGCGCTTCATGTTCAGGTACGCACCGAACAAGGGCGAGCTTGCATCGCGCGACGTCGTCAGCCGCGCCGAGTGGACCGAGATCCTCGAGGGCCGCGGGGTCGACGGCTGCGTGTTCCTCGACCTGCGCCATCTGGGCCGCGAAAAGATCCTCGAACGCCTGCCGCAGATTCGGGAACTCGCGCTCGACGCGACCGGTAAAGACGCGATCGATACGCCGATCCCGATCCTGCCGGGCATGCACTACGCGATGGGCGGGATCGAAACCGACAAGTTCGGGGCGACGCGCATTCCGGGAGTGTACGCGGCCGGTGAGTGCGCCTGCGTCTCCGTCCACGGCGCCAACCGGCTGGGCGGCAACTCGCTGCTCGAAACGATCGTTTTCGGCGCCCGTTCCGCTCGCCACGCCGCCGAGTACATCAAGGCCTCGGGCGACGTGCGTCCCAGCGAACGCACGCTGCGTTCCGAAAAGGATCGCATCGCGGGCATTCTGGCGCGCAACGGCGGCGAACGTCACAGTCAGGTGCGCAAGGCCGTGAACGGCGCCATGAGCGATCACGCCTTCATCTTCCGCAATGACGCCGACCTCAAGGAGGGCATGGAGAAGCTCCGTGTCGCCCGCGAGTTGGCCGCGACCATGACCGTTCAGGACAAGTCGAAGACGTTCAACACCGATCTGATCGGCTTGCTGGAGACGGAGTGTTTGACCGACATCGCCCAGCCGATCATGCTCGGCGCCATCAACCGCCAGGAGTCGCGCGGGGCACAGGCGCGTACGGACTTCCCCGACCGCGATGACGAGAAGTGGATGGTCCACACCCGGATGTCCTATGCGGGCCAGACGGCCGATCCCGAAGCGGACTACTCGCGCAAAGTCGTAATCACCAAATGGCAGCCTACCGTGCGGACGTATTAAGATGATGTTGTTAAGCGACCCCTCGGGGAACGTTTGTCGAGCCTCCATCGCGCGGGAGCTATGGGTTGGGGGCCCCACGCGCAGCGTGGGGGGCGCGCAACCAGGGGCGGAGCGCCGTTAGAATGGCCTACACACTGGATATCTTCCGGTTCGACGAGGCGGTCGATGACATTCCTCATCGCGACCGGGTCGAGATTACCGAACTGCCCGACACGGCGACGGTGCTCGATGCGCTGGAACACGCCAAAGCCGAGATCGACGGCTCGATCACGTTCCGCCGCTCCTGCCGTTCGTCGATCTGCGGTTCGTGCTCGATGAACATCAACGGCACCACCGGCCTGGCCTGCAAGACGCCGGTCAAGGCGGTGCTCAAATCCGACCGCAGCGTCGCGATCGATCCGATGCCGAACTTCCAGCCCATGCGCGACCTCGTGGTCCACATGGACCCGTTCTGGGACAAGTACACACGGCTCAAGCCGTACCTTCAGCCCAAGGACGCCGACTCCGATCACGCCACCGAGCGGCGCGTGTCGCCCGAGGACATGCACAAGCTGGTCGCCGTCGCCAACTGCGTGATGTGCGCGACCTGCTACGCGCTCTGCCCGGTCGTTTCGGTCGATCCGGCGTTTGCCGGGCCGGCGGCGATCGCGTACGCCTACCGCTTCATCGAAGACGTCCGCGACAGCAAGCGCAAAGAACGCGCCGCCCAGATCAGTGACGACTACTTGTGGCTGTGCGCGCATTGCTACGCATGCTCGTACTGCCCCAAGCACGTCGATCCGCACGACGACATCATCGCCGTCAAGCGGGCGACGATCGAGGAAGGTCTGACCGACGCAGCTGGTCCGCGGCACGCGCTCGTCGTCGCCAAGACCGTCAAAGCGACCGGCATGCTGCACGAGACCGAGGTCATTCAAGGCACGGTCGGCCGCTTCAACATCCGCGGTCTTATCCAAGTCGCGCCGCTCGGGATTCGGCTGGCACTGGCCGGCAAGATTCCGCCGCTCTTCCTGAAGCCCGTTCCGAAGGTCGACGAGATTCGCACGATCTTCGATACCCTGGAGGCTCCGACACTCTGATGGCAATGGTACTGGACAAACCCGAGATTCGGGGGACGTCGAAGTCCGCCCAGATGCGCAAGTACGGGTTCTTCCCCGGCTGCGTCGCCAAAGAGTCGTGCAAGGAGCTTTTCAACTCGACGATGCTGCTGGCCGACCGCCTGGGCATCGAACTGGTGGAGCTCACCGCAGCCTCGTGCTGCGGTGCGTCGGTGCTCAACGACACCAATCGCGACATCGCGCGCGTGCTCAACGCGCGCACCTACGCGCAGGCGGAGGCGCTCGGGCTCGATGACGTGATCACGATCTGCTCGACCTGCACCGGCCACATGCGCGC
>PMOG01000201.1 GCA_003161555.1 Vulcanimicrobiota bacterium
GCGCGCACGTGGTCGAACGGCGCCACCGACGCGCGCAGCGCGACGCGTCCGTCCGGTCGCGGCTCGACCTGCTCGATCGGAACGACGGCATCGAAGCCGGCCGGCAACGGATCTCCGGTGTCGACGACCGGGGCCTCGTCGGCCGCGAGCTCGACCGGCGCGGTCTCGCGCGCGGCGGCGGTGCGCGCCGCGACGACCGCGATCCCGTCCATCGCGCAGGCATGATAGTGCGGCGACGACAGACGCGCGGCGACCGGCCGCGCCGTCACGCGATCGAGCGCGTCGCCGAGCGCGAGCGTCTCGACCGCATCATTCCGTACCCCGGCCGCCGCGAGGGCGTCGCAGAATCGCGCGCGCGCCGCTTCGAGCGGCACGTCGTGCAGGAACACGTTGCGTTCAGCCGCGCTCATCGTCGCTGCGGAGGCCCTGCCGGCGCCGGAAACGCCGTCGGCACATCGAGCGGATAACTGGGCCGCTCAGGGGCCGGCGTCGCGACCGCAGTTCGGACAACCAAACCGCTCAGGAGCGCGGCAAGCGCGGCTGGATACTGATCGCTTAGTGTGCGGACATCCGCTGCCGGCACCGCGCTCGTCTTCGCCTCGGAAGAAGCTACGAATGCGCCCCGCGCGCAGTCGTACACCATCGCCTTCAATTCAAGTTGGACGCCCCGGGGACTGAACGTGAAGGTTGTGGTCGCATCCGACGTAACGAGCAGCGGGAGTCTTGTTTCGCGGCACACCCGTGCGTAGTCGACCGGCTTACCGAGGTCGGCCGTTGAGCGTGGATGATCCACGAGCTCGAGACGAAGCCGCGCGCCAATCGCTTCGCGCATTGGCGGCGCCGCCGGGTATACGCCTTCGCTCACGTAGGCCGCTCGCGGCCACGGGCTCCCTACGGGTGTCGGGCTGGCCGAAGCGGCGAACAAGAACATGAGCAGCATCATCGGGGCATCGGGGTCCGGACCGCTTTTGGTACCGGCGGAGAGAGTTGCTCGAGTAGGATCTTGAGCGCGCCGCGGTATCCGGCGTTGAGGACGGCCGGGTCGCCGTCCGGCGCGGGTGCCGTGCTCGACTGCGCGACCGTGATGAACAGATTGTTGACGCAGTCGTAGACCGATACGCTGAGCACGAGCACGGAGGTCGTCGCGTTGGTCGGGTGGGTGGTGACCGCGTTGGCGGCGACGATGCGCGGGAGGTGCGTCTCGCGGCACACGTCCTGAAGGATCTCGGTCGGCAAGAACAACGCCGTGCGGTCGAACCCCGAGGCCCGAGACTCGACGAACTCGACCTTCAACCGGTCGGCGATTGCTTTTTCGAGGTCCGGCTGAAACGCCGGCATGCCGGGCGGAGAGAGGTAGACCGCAGGCATGCGCGCCTCGGTCGCAGGCGAGGACGCATCGGCGAGCATGAGGGCCAGCAGCAGCGCGATCACGGCACGATCACCGTGACCCGCTCGCCCGCTCCCAGGCCGCTGCGGTCGAGTGGGACCGCGATCAGCGCATCGGAGCGCACCAGCGTGAAGATCAGATTCGAGGCACCGAAGATCGGCGTCGCGTGCAGTTCGCCGGCGGCATCGCGCGCGAGCGTACAGGGCACGTAATCTTCGCGCCCCGGACGCGAAGGCACCGGCAGGTCCAACGTCGCGCCGAACGATTCATCACCCAGGGTGTCGTCAGCCAATGCTTCGCCGCCGAGCAGCCGCACCAACGGACGCACGATGCGCCACGCAACGACGAGCGCGCTGGCGGGATTTCCGGGCAAGCCGATCACCGGCTTGCCCGCGCACAGCGCGAGCACCGTCGGTTTGCCGGGCTTGATCGCGATGCCGTGCGCGAGAATCCCCGGTGCTCCGAGCGACTCGACGATTTCGGCGGTGAGGTCGCGCACCGACACCGACGATCCGGCCGAAAGGACGAGCGCGTCGGCGACCGCGAGCCCGCCGCGCGCCTCGAGCAGCAGTTCGTCGTGGCGGTCGGGCGCGATGCCGCGGCGCACCGGAATGCCGCCGGCGCGTTCGACGGTCGCCGCGATCGTGGACGCATTAACGTCGCGGACCTGCGCGGGACCGGGCGTCGCGTGCACCGGCACCACTTCATCGCCGGTCGAGAGGATCGCGATCCGCGGCCGCGCGACGGCAGTGAACGACGTGATCCCGAGCGCCGCCATCCCGCCGAGATCGGCGGCACGCAGCCGGCGTCCGGCCGGCACCGCAACGGCGCCTTCGCGAATGTCCTCGCCGACGGTTAGCACGTTCTCGCCCGGGGCAGCGGCCGCGAGCAGTTCGACGTCGTGACCGTGCAGATTGGTATCTTCAACCATTACCACCGCATCGGCGCCATGCGGCAGCATCGAGCCGGTGTGAATGCGCACCGCTTCGCGCTCGCCGACCCGCACGTTCGGCACCACGCCGGTCGGGATGTCGCCGGTCAACCGCAGGTACGCCGGGGACTGTTCGGAGGCGCCGTGCGTATCGGCGGAGCGGACGGCATACCCGTCCATGGTGGCGCGTGCGAAGGCCGGCAGCGTTTCGGCGGCCGGAATGTCGACCGCGGCCACCCACCCGAGGCCGGCCTCGAGGGCGACGGTTTCCGTGCGCGGGATCGGGGAACAACCGTCGACAAGCCGGGCCAGCGCGTCGGCGGGGGCGAGCACGGTGAAGAGCTCGTGCATCGTCATGCCGCCGCCGCAGGGCACAGAGTAACGAGGCGAGCCCTGCTTGCCACGCGAATCTGCCCTCTTTCCCTCGGCCTGCAGCCCAGGAGCACGCCCATTCTCACGCTACCGAACCCTTCGCAATCGTTCGAGAAACATCTGGCGTCCCTCGGACTGGGCGGCGTCGGCACGGTCTACCGCAACCTCAGCGCCCCTCTGTTCTATGAACACGCCCTGGGGCGAAACGAGGCAGTGCTCGGCAACGACGGCCAGATGCTGGTCGACACCGGCAAGCACACCGGGCGCTCCCCGCAGGACAAGTTCCTCGTGCGCGAGCCCGGCAGCGAGACGCACATCGACTGGGAAGCGAACAAACCGATCGCGCCGGCCGTCTTCGACGCGCTGCTCGACCGGGTGGGCCACTACCTCGACGGCAAGGACGTCTACGCGATGGACTGCCACGTCGGGGCCGACCCGCGCTACCGGCTGCCGGTGCGGATCATCACCGAGTACGCCTGGCACAGTCTGTTCGCGCGCGACCTGTTCATCGATGACGCCGACGACGCTTCCGAGAGCTTCTCGCCGGAATTCACGGTCATCGACGCCGCCCTGTTCGACGCCGATCCGGCGCGCGACGGTGTGCGCAGCTCGACCGTGGTGCTGGTGAACTTCGCTCGCAAGATCATCCTGATCGGCGGCACCCGTTACGCCGGCGAAATCAAGAAGTCGGTCTTCTCAGTGATGAACTACCTGATGCCGCTGCGGCAGGTGCTCTCGATGCACTGCTCGGCGAACGTCGGCGCGAAAAACGACGTCGCTATCTTCTTCGGCCTCTCGGGAACGGGCAAGACGACGTTGTCGTCGGATCCGCACCGGCCGCTGATCGGCGACGACGAGCACGGCTGGTCGGCCGACGGCATCTTCAATTTCGAAGGCGGATGCTACGCGAAGATGATCAAGCTCTCGCAGGAAGCGGAGCCGGAGATCTGGGCCGCCTCGCACCGCTTCGGCGCCGTGCTCGAGAACGTGATGTTCGATCCGCAGACGCGCGTGCTCGATCTCGATTCCGCCGCCAAGACCGAGAACTCACGCTCCGCGTATCCGGTCGACTTTCTGCCGAACTTCGTCAAGAGCGGGATGGTCAACGCGCATCCCACGACGATCGTGATGCTGACCGCCGACGCGTTCGGCGTGCTGCCCCCGATCGCGAAGCTGACGCCGGCGCAGGCCATGTACCATTTCCTCTCCGGCTACACGGCGAAGGTCGCCGGAACCGAACGCGGCGTGACCGAACCCACCGCGACCTTCTCGGCCTGTTTCGGTGCACCGTTCATGGTGCACCATCCGACCGTGTACGCGAACTTGCTCGGCGAGCGCATCGCCAAACACGAAGCGACCTGCTGGCTGGTGAACACCGGCTGGACCGGCGGCGGCTACGGCGTGGGCCAGCGGATGAAGATCGCCTACACGCGCGCGATGGTCAACGCCGCAATCGACGGCAAACTCAACGGCGTCGAATACGAACCGGAACCGTTCTTCGGGCTCGCAATCCCGAAGACGGTGCCCGACGTGCCGAGCGAGGTGCTCAACCCGCGCAACGCCTGGAGCGATACCGCCGCCTACGACGCGCAAGCCCGAAAGCTCGCCGCACTCTTCGAAGAGAACTTCCGCCGTTTCGAAGCTCACGCCGCGCCGGACATCCTAGCCGTCGCCATTCACGCCTAGCCCTTCCGGGCGTGCGCATCACTGAGTGAACGCAGCGAGAGCTATTTTACGGCCGCCGGATCTGCGGACTCACAATAGGACCCGTCAGGACCGTCGGTAGCGAAAGGCTTCCGGGTGTCGGACAGGTCACGACGTAGACGCGCTGGGGCGAGCCCAGGTTCATCGGAAAGCTGATCTGGAGTCGCTCCCAGTACGTTCCGGCGTTGACTTGCCATGAGTTCTTTAGCTCTATGGTTCGCACGGGAATTGCACTGATCCCTAACCCGGAGATGAGATTCGCCGACTGTGTCGGCTCATCGATACCGCTGCTGTTGACCCACTTGTATTGAAGTGGTGCAAGTGGCGTAGCAGGCATCGTAAAGTTTGAGGCCACGTCAAGTTGATTTTTGCGACGAAGTTGATCGTGACAGGACATGACGTGACCGGTCCTGCGGCGTTGCTGATATCGAGCGTCAGCGAGGAGATCGTCTGACTCGAAGCCGGTGCCATCGAAAGGAGCAACGCGGCGAGAAACGCGACCGGGGCGGAGATGCGATGCACTCTGAACCTCCTTAAGCCTAAGACGCTGCCGTCATTCCTTTTCGATCAAAGATTCGAGACCTTTTCGGCGCTAGGATGTAGTCGACGAGGGCACTCCCGTGACATGAGAAGGCAACGATTGTATCACGATGAAGTTCCGGGAAGTGCGTCGCTTGCTCAGGGCGCTCGGATACCGGATCGTACGGCAGCAGGGAAGCAATGAGCGGTGTCGGCACCCGAATCGTCCGGGGCCGGTGACTGTTGCCGGTCACGACAAGGACGACGTACATCCGAGCACCCTTAAGAGCATCAAGCGACAGATCGGAAGAAACAAGTGAAGTACTACGTCGCCTATGAGCGCGGCGATCGCAATTGGAGCGCCTACGCTCCTGACCTTCCGGGCGTGGCTGTGACCGGTCGCGACCGTAATGAGTGCCGTGAACTCATCAAGGACGCAATAAAGATGCAACTCGAGGGCCTCCGCGAGGACGGGCTGGAGTTCCCGGAGCCGTCAGGCGAGTTTATCGAAGTCGCGTAGAAAACCGCCGCTTAGCGAGAGTTGGCCGGTGTCAGTTCGCGCGAGCGAGAGCGTAGCGGTCCGTGTGAAACCGCTCCGTGGCGGGAATACCAACCGCGTAACATTACCGCTACAGAGCCCCGCGCTTCGTGGCTAATTTGAGGTTCTCATGAACGATTCGACGAACACCGAGCGCCCGTCAGCCGCTGCCGGCACTGCGGCGATGCCTGAGGTTGTGGACCGGGCGGCGTGGCAAGCACGGATCGACGCGCTTCGGATCATTGAGAAGGCGCATACTCGCGAGGGCGACGCGATTGCGGCGGCTCGAAGGCGGCTGCCGGCCGTCGAGGTCGACGCGACTGCGACGCTCATCGGCCCCAATGGACGCGTTACGCTGCTCGATGCTTTCGAAGGGCGTCAACAGCTCCTAGCCTACTACCACATGTGGTTCAACGGTGAGCCTGCCGCGGAGCAATGCGAAGGTTGCACGTTTGTGACGTCGCAAGTCCGCGAGCTCTCGTACCTCCATGCTCGCGACATTACGTATGCGGTGCTGTGCTGGGGACCGTACGACGAGAGCGCTCGTTACCGCGAGTTCATGGGGTACGACGTTCCGTGGTATTCGGTCGCCGAGTCTGCCGATATCTTACGTGCGGGCCGTCCGCTCAATCTGTTTATGCTCGTATCGTACCTCAGACAAGGTGACAAGGTCTTCGAAACGTATTGGACGACCGGGCGCGGCGTTGAAGTCGTGACCCCGACTTTGGGACTGCTGGACATGACGGTGTACGGCCGGCAAGAACCGTGGGAGAACTCTCCAGCCGGTTGGCCTCAACCCGATCCGAGTTGGCGCGAAAACGGCCGCCCCACCGCGCAATGGCCCCGCATCGAAGCAGGCCGTTCGGACAACCTGAGCCCGGCCCGACGTTAGCGTGTGATCGTTATCGTAACGTCATTCGAGACGACCTCCGGCAGTTTGCGCAGCGTCGATGGCGTCTCGCTGATTTCCTCGGTCGGAGTTCGCCGTGCGCGCACGAGATAGCGGCCGGGAGCGAGGCGGACGCGGTGACTCAGGTTCGCCACCTCATAGGCTGCGCAGCGCGCGTCCACGTTCTCTCGCGAAATCGTCGTTATGGTCTGCAGCCCGTATTGTACCGGCACCGTCGCACCGGTCGCCGCATCACGAACCTCGAATTGATACTCGAGACCCCAGGGCCGCTCGTCCGTGAGCAACGCGCGGGGCTGACCGTCCGCCGATTGCATTTTCATCGCCGCGATGATGGAGTCGCCGGCGCGGGCCGAGCGCGGCAAGGACAGCGTGAGGGCTAGACCGCCGCTGGTTTCGCCGGGTGCCCCGAAGCGGTAGCCGGGCGGCACGATTTCGAACGCATCGCTGCACGGAGGCGGTTTGGCGGCCGCCGCAGGCGCGATTTGTAGCACCAGACCGAGGAACGCCGCTGCAATCTTCACCGAGCCTCCACGTTCGCGTGCTTGGCGGGCTCGCGGGGCTTCCGCTTCGGACATTTTTGGGTCCGCGGCCGCGAGGGAGCTTGCGCTGCGCTGCATAACGGGCCACGCAGTAACAGCGTTCCGTGAGGTGTCGTAATGCTTCATCGTTTTGTCCGTTTTGTACCGGTCGCCATCTTCGCCGTGCTGCTAAGCGGTTGCGGAGGCGGCGGCGGGGCGCGCAGCGTGCCGACCGCCCCGGGGAATCCACAGCAGCAGCCGGCTTCCATTGCGTCGGCGGCAAACGCCGGCGTGCCGCAGGCGGCGCCGCGCGGCATCCGCGTGAGCGTGCATCTGCCGCTGCGCAACAGCGCGCAGCTCGACACGCTGCTTCAGAGCCAAGCCGACAAGAACTCGCCCGAGTATCATCACTTCATCACCCCGGAGCAGTTCCGTTCCACCTACGGGCCGAGCAGCGCCGATCTGGCGACGGCGGCCGCAACCCTGGCCGCGCTCGGATTCACGACGCGCCTCACGTCACAAAGCATCATCGCCGATGCGCCGCAGACGGTCGTGGAACGCAGCTTCGGGGTGCGGATGACGCAGAGTCTCGTGCGCGGGAAGACCACGTTGTCGGTCGACCGCGCTCCGACGCTTCCGGCAGCGCTCGCCAAGGCCGGCGCCACCGTCTCGTTCTCGCCGCTGACCATGCACGTCAACTCCCGCCGCGCGCAGCAGGCCGCATTCGTGCCCCAGAACCGGTATTCGCCCGAAGGACCGTACTGGTTCGACGATCTCAAGCAGGCCTACGGCTATCCGTCGTACGAGCGCCTCAACGGCGCCGGCCGCACGATCGGTATCGTGATGAGCTCCGACGTGCTGGATTCGGATCTGGCGCTGTACTTCGGACATGAGAAATTGGCGCCGCCGAGCGTCACCCGCCGCCCGGTCGACGGCGGCCCGCCGGCGTTCGATCCGAACAACGGCGCATCGGACGAGGCCAGCCTCGACGTGCAGCAGTCGTTCGGCAGCGCGCCGGGCGCGAGCATCATGCTCTACGACATCCCCGACCTCAGCGATTCCAGCATTCTCGACGCCTACACCGCCGCGATCGATGAGAACAAGGTCGACATCGTGAGCTCGTCGTTCGGTCTCTGCGAACTCTATTACACCAAGGCGTACAACGGTGGCACCGACTTCACGTTCATCCTGCAGCAGTACCACGATCTCTTCCGGCAGGGAAATGCGCAGGGCATCACGTTCGTCGCTTCGTCAGGCGACAACGGCGCCTACGACTGCGAGAATGTCGCCGGCACCAAGTTCATCAAAGGCGTCGAGAGCCCGGCCGACGACACCGATGTCACCGGCGTGGGCGGAACGAACCTCATTACCGCCTCGATCGCGAACTCGCTGCGCTCGACCTACGTAAGCGAGAACGCGTACTTCGATCCCTTCGATCCGGCGCAAGGTGCGCTGCCCAACGAGATCTGGGGATCGGGCGGCGGCATC
>PMOG01000222.1 GCA_003161555.1 Vulcanimicrobiota bacterium
TTCTGCAGCAGCACGGCGATCAAGCCGCCGAAGATCAGGAAGATCGCGCCCGAGGTCACGAACACCGAGAGCAGCGACTGGATGTCGTGCTCGGGCAGCGTGAAGCGGGCCACGTCGAAGCCGGCATGGTTGGCGGTCGCCGCGGTGCGCGCGGCCATGTAGGCGGCGGCCTCTTTGGCGATGCGCGGGTAGGGGGTCAGCCCCTTGAGCAGCAGGTTGTAGAAGAACGCGCCGAGGCCGAAGCCCATGATGATGAGCCCGCCGCCGAAGCCGCGCCGCTCGGGAAACCACTTGATCACGGCGCACAGGGCGGCGATGTAGGCCATGCCGCACCCCAACCCGCCGATGACGCCGTAGCACAGCCAGACCGAGGCGTAGCCCAACGGCGCGGTGAGGCCGGTCAGCATGTTGCCGACGCCCCACAGGACACAGCCGGTAATCGCGACGAGACGGGGGCCGACCCGGTCCTGCCACCGCCCGCCGACGAACGCGCCCACACCCAGAAAAAAGTTTGCCAGAGCGAAAGCCGTCGTGGTATTGACCAGGCTCCAGTGGAAGCTGGCGATGAGCGGCGCGGAGAACAGACTGTACGAATAGAGGGCGCCGGGGCCAACCATGACCAGGATCCCAACCACCGCCGCGGCCCATCGATTCATGCAGTCCTCCTACCAGTGCTGCTCCGGGCTCGCCCGGGCCCCGCGACCGAAATGTCGCATGTCTCTTAGCCGTATCGGCTAAACTTAGCCCGTTCCTTACCGCCCGAAGAGGGGCGGCGTTAAATCTGGGCCACGACTCTGCCGATACAATCAGGACGAGGGCCCGCTTATAGAGGAAGAGCCTGCTAATGACCGACCCCACGGACCTGACCGCCTCGGAGGCTGAGAACCAGCAGCCGACCGGCGACAAGACCATCATCTCGACGCTGGGTCTGGTCGTCGGCGTGATCGTCTTTACGGCACTGCTGTTCGGCATCGTGGTCGTGAACTCGCTTGTCTCGGTACGGGTCAAGCAAACGCTCGCCGCCGTCAACGCCGCCAACTTGCAGAGCGTCCGCGTCCAGCGGATGACGGCCACCCTGCTCGAGATCCAGCGCGATACGCGGCTCGGCCGTGACGTGTCGCAAGAGCAGACCGACCTCGCCGCGACCAGCGCGGCTTTCGATCAGACCGAGAACGCCCTCAAGAGCGGCGGTCGCGTTCAGGATGCGACCGGGACCGACGTGGCCATCGATCCGCTGGGCGCGGAGGCCAAGCAGAAACTCGCCGATGCCGACGGCTACTGGGCGACGATCCATACCTACATCACGGCCTATCTTTCGAACCGCAGTACTTCGGCGCTCGACAACGCGATGGCGGCGTCGGTGCGGACCGGGCCGCGCCTGTCGGATACGATGAACCAGATCGCGATCCAGGAGGCCGACGCGTCGTCGATCGACCTCGCCAGCCTGTCAAGCACGCGCAGCTTGATGACCGGCCTCTCGGTGCTCACATTCTTGGGCATCATCGCGAGCTTGCTGGGGCGCGTCCGGGAGGGCCAGCGCACCGTCATACTCTACGCCGAGAGCCTCGAAAAGCGCAACAAGGACGCTGAAGACGGCGCGCGCCTCTTGGCCGAGGCGAAGGCCGGCTCCGACATGATCATGGAGACGGTCACCCAAGGACTGTTCCTGATCGACCCCTCGTACCGCATCGCCGGCGAGTACTCGCGCGAACTCGAGCAGATCTTCCGCATGCCGGACCTCACCGGATTCAACCTGCTCAACATTCTGCAGCGGCTGCTCACCGAGCGGATGTTCAACACTTCGAAAGACTACTTCGCGCTGTTGTTCGACAAGACGAAGAAGCAGCGTACGGTACTGCAGGTCAACCCGCTGGCGCAGATCGAGGTCAACTTCCCGAATTCGGAAGGCGGCTACACCTCGCGCTTCTTGAACTTCTCGTTCCGGCGCATCGTCGAGGATGCGAAGATCACGCGGGTCTTCGTCGCGGTCAGCGACGTTACCGAACGCGTGCAGCTCGAACACGAACTGCGCGCCGCGGAAGCCCGCAAGGAACGCCAGTTCGAGTTCCTGCTCGGCGTGCTGCACATCGAACCCAAGCAGCTCGACGACTTCATGACCACGGCGCGCGAGCAGATCGCGATCATGAACGACGCGCTGCGCGCTCAGGATTTCGCCGGCGCCTCGAGCGGCCAGATGGATATCCTGCGCCAGCGCCTCGACGTCGTGTACAGCAGCGTCCACAACATCAAGGGCAACGCGATGATGTTGAAGCTGACGTACTTCCAGAACGTCTGCCAGGAGTTCGAGAGCAAGATCGTTTCGCTGCGCAACCGGGTGGCGCTGGGAGGCGACGACTTCCTGGCCGTCGTGATCTCACAGTCCGAGCTGAGCAAGGACCTCGACGAACTCCAGGAAGTCCGGCAGCGGTTCCTGGGCATCGGCCGGGGCGGGCCCACGCCCGAATTGGCGGCGCTCTCCGCCAACGGCGCGCCGGTCAACGGCCGTCCGGCGACCGATCCGCTG
Organism: Vulcanimicrobiota bacterium; assembly: GCA_003161555.1. Lineage (GTDB taxonomy): Bacteria > Vulcanimicrobiota > Vulcanimicrobiia > Vulcanimicrobiales > Vulcanimicrobiaceae > Vulcanimicrobium > Vulcanimicrobium vanleeuwenhoeki. The sequence goes on from PMOG01000222.1 coordinate 2,525, forward strand.
CTCACGCCGATCGCGACGCTGGCCGACGAAATGGCCAAGGCGAGCGGCAAGGAAGTGCGGGTCGAAGCGCAAGGTTTCGACACGCGCCTGCTCAACGACGCGATGCGCCGTTCGGTCAAGGACGTGCTGATCCAGCTCACCCGCAACAGCGTCTCGCACGGCGTCGAAAGCCCGCAGGAGCGCGAATCGCTGGGCAAGGCGCGCGGGGCGACGATCTCGATCCGCGGCTTGTCCGATCTGCCGATCGGCTCGTTCGGCTTCACCTTCCGCGACGACGGTCACGGGCTCGACCCGGAGCGCATTCGCGAGAAAGCGATGGCGAAGGGGCTGATCACCGGCGGCTCGGCCAGCGGGATGTCGTCGAAGGACATCGTCGGACTGATCTTCAGCGCCGGTTTCTCAACGGCCGACGTGGCCTCTGAAGACGCCGGCCGCGGCATCGGCATGAACCTGGTCAAGAACATCGTGGTCGATCAGTACGGCGGCAAGATCAACGTCACGTCCGAAGTGCCGCGCTATACGGAGTTCACGATCGTCCTTCCGCTGGGCGCGCGTACGATCGAACCGTCCGATGACCTTCATGCGCAACTCATTGAGTCATGAAGCTGCTGATCGTCGACGACTCGAACGTAATTCGCCGTGCCATTCAACGAGCCATCGGGGAGCCCGATTACGAGATCCGCACCGCCGGAAACGGCGCTGAGGCGATCAATGTCTTCGATGAGTTCGGTCCCGAAGTCGTCACCATGGACATCACGATGCCCGAGATGGACGGACTGATGTGTGTCGACATGATCCTGCAGCGTAACCCCGGTACCCGGATCCTCATCATTTCCGCGCTGGCCGACGCGAGCACCGCCGTGGAAGCCGTCAAGCGCGGCGCCCAAGGATTCTTGCTCAAGCCGTTCACCGCCGAGACGCTCAACACGGAACTCGTCGAGCTTTTTCGCGACTAAGGGAGTAGGCCGACCGCAATGTCCGAGGACGACCTCAAAGTCTTTGTCAAAGGTACCGAACGGTTTTTCGCGCAGGTGACCGCGACGGCGGCGGAAGTGAGCACGCCGTTCGTTCGCGAGCAGAAAGACCGGGTCGTCAGCGACTTCTCCGCGGTGATCGGGGTGTCGGGGACGCAGCGGGGGTGCGTCTATTTCACCGCGCCGCGCGAGATGGTCGCGGAACTCGTCAAGCGGCTGGGAGAAACCGAACAGACCGACGAAATCTACGCCGACTACGTCGGTGAGATCGCCAACACGATCTCCGGCAACGCCCGCGAGTTTCTCGGCTCGGGATTCATGATCTCGGTGCCGGTCGTCTTCAGCGGGCCTTCGCACGACGTGCGGTTCCCGCGCGACATGCCCGCCTTCGTCATTCCCATCATGTGGAGCGGCCACAATTCATCACTGATCCTCTGCCTCAAGGACGACGTAGAGATTGAAAAACAGGCCTCGCTCGCGGAAGCACTGAGCACCCTGGGAGTCAACTAAATGTTCGTCTGTGCCAGAGACATCGTCGCCCGCACGCCCGATTTCGACATCCTCGCGCAGAACATGACCCTGCGCCCGTGGCAGTGGGAGATGCTCCATAGTTTCGACGATCGCACCTCACTTGGTGCGATCGCGCGGCGCATCGGCGTCGATCTCGCCTCGATCACGGAGTCGCTCTCGGCGCTCGAGCAGCACGGGCTGATCAAGATCCGGACCGTGACCCGCGAAGAATACCGCCGCGTCTTCGAGATGGCCGGCCCCGGTACGACCGCGCCGGCAGCGCACGGCGTCGACGACGAGGACGACGTCCCGGCCGCCAAAGCCGCGCCGGTCGAAACGCCGGCCCCGCAAGCCAAGCCCGTCCCGCCGACCGGCGAACCGCTCAGCGTACGGCTCGAGGCGCTTCGCGCGAAGGCCGAGCAGGCCCAAGCGCAGCGGCCGCCCGCAATCGACACCGTCCCCTTCCAAGCGCAGGCCGCCCCCACCACGATCGAGGTCGAAACGGCCGAGCTAGCCGCGAACTCGGCCGCGGTCGAGGCCGCGCAGGCCCCGCCCGAGCCCTTGCCCTCGGTCGGATTCGGCTCCCAACTGGCCGACCTCAAGGCGCGCCTGGACGAAGCGCTCGCGCCGCCGCCGACCCCCGAACCGCCGCCGGCTAAGGCCCCGCGCGCAGCGCGCACCGAAGCCCCACGCAGCGCGCCGGCGGAACAGCCGCCCAGCCGCGGCGGCTTGGCCGATTTCACCGACGCGCTGACCGGACACTCGACCGAGGTCGTCGAGGAGCCCGTCGCCGCCGCCCCCGAGCCGGCGCCGGCGCCCGAACCCGTCGAGGAACCGTACGCGGCCCCCGCCGCGAGCAGCCTGAACGGCAACGGTCTGGGCGGACACCAGACGATCGAGTTTTCGCTGGCCGGCGAGCCGGCCCCCAAACCGAAGCTCAGCCCCGACGCGATCGAATTCAGCCTCGGCGGCACCACGCCCGACGCCGACCCGCCCAAACCACCCCCGCTGAAGTACTGATCCGCGCGCGTGCGTCAGAACGTTGCCGCAGTGGTCTGCGGTGCCGTGCTGATGGCAACCTCGCCGTCGAGTGACCAGTCGGCTCTTCAGTATCCGCCGGCGCAGCGCGGCGACGTCACCGATACCTACTTTGGGAAGACGGTCGCCGATCCGTATCGGGCGCTAGAAAACCTCGATGCCCCCGGTACCGTCGCGTGGGTTCGTGCTGAGAATTCCCTCACGCGCGAGTATTTGGACGCCATACCGCAGCGCATCGCGATTGCGACTGCGTACCGCACGCTATACAACTACCCGAAGGTGGGCACGCCGTTCCATTACGGATCGCGGTGGTTCGTCTACCGGAACAGCGGCCTACAAACGCAGTCGGTGCTCTACACCCGCGACTCGGAATTCGGACCGGAACGCGTGTTCTTCGATTTCAACTCACTCTCGAGGAACGGATCCGTACAACTCGCGGAATCGGCCTTCTCTCGCGATGGCACGCTGTTCGCCTATTCGACGTCGACCGGGGGCTCCGATTGGGAGACATGGCACGTCAAGTCGGTGCCGAGCGGTCGCGACCTACCCGACCACGTCGCATGGGCCAAGTACTCACCTGCAACATGGCTCGGCCCTCGCGGCTTCTATTATTCCGGATATGACAAACCGCCCAACGCAAACGCTATGGCGGCTCCTCTTGGCGCGCACAAGGTTTGGTTCCATCAACTTGGCACCTCGCAGCAGCACGATCGACTTGTGTACGCGGCCGCACCCCATTCAGATGAGTTCGTCGGCGTCACTGCATTCCAAGACGAGAGCTATTACTTCCTCGAGCGCGCGAAAGGGCACGGAAACAGCCTCGCATGGAAGCGCTCTGATGATCGCAACTCCGCGTTCCGGCAGATCCTGCCGCTTGATCCCAACGTCTTCTACTCGCCGATCGACCACGATGGCTCGAGCATCTATCTCGAAACGAACCTGCGTGCGCCCAACCTCCGAATCGTAGTGCTCGATCTTCGCGACCCGACGCACACTCTGCACGATATTGTGCCCGAGGGTCCCGATAAGCTCGAAAATGTCAGCATACTCGGAGACCACTTCTATTTGGGCTATCTCCACGACGCCCACTCCGTGCTGCGTATCGTCGACGTGCGCGGACGTTCAGTAGGAGCGATCCAGTTGCCGGGCGTTGGAACGGCAAGCACGCCCGACGCAATTCGGCGCCGCGACCGCATTGCATACTATACCTATACGTCGTACGCCTATCCGAATGTGACATTTCGCTACGATACGGCGACAGGAACCTCGACGATCTACCATCGTTCCGCGATTGAGTTCGATGGATCACCGTACGTCACCGAACAGCGCTTCGCCGCCTCGAAGGACGGAGCGCGAATACCGGTCTTCATCACGCACCGGATCGATATGCCGCTCGATGGCAGCACGCCGACGATCCTCTACGGTTACGGCGGCTTCGGCATTTCGTGGACCCCTTCGTTTTCGGCGGCCACCGCACTGTGGCTTAAAATGGGCGGTGCCTATGCCGTCGCGACACTGCGCGGGGGCGGAGAATATGGCGAAACCTGGCATGACGCCGGCCGGCTCGCGAACAAGCAACACGTCTTCGACGACTTCATTGCGGCGGCCGAACTGTTGTTTCATGATCGCATCACGTCGTCCGCAAAGCTGGCGATCAATGGAGGCTCGAATGGGGGGCTTCTGGTTGGAGCGGTCGTGACGCAACGCCCGGATCTTTGCGCGGCTGCCGTCACCGAGCAAGGCCTGTACGACATGCTTCGCTTTCAGGTGTTTACGATCGGCAAAGCATGGATTCCCGAATATGGTGCCGCGGATCGATCAGCGTCAGACTTCGCAACACTTGCTGCGTATTCACCGCTACAGAACGTGAAGGAAGGCACGAACTATCCGGCCATGTTGATTGAAACCGCCGATCACGATGACCGCGTCTACCCCGCGCACTCGTTCAAATTTGCGGCCGCGTTGCAGCATGCTCAAGCTGGCGCCGCGCCCATCCTTTTGCGAGTCGAGTCGAACGAAGGGCACTTCGCCGGATTGACGACCGACAAGGAGGTCGCACAAATCGCGGACTTTTACGCCTTCTTAGTCAGGAACCTGGGCTTCAACCCAACGCTGTAGCTTAGCCCGCCGCCTCTCAAGGCGCCGGCTGTGTGACCAATACGTCAGGTGAGAACGCGCCGTAGTTCGCTCAGAAAGTGATCCCGACGGGTGCGATCATAAACCGATGCTTCGCGCAATTCGCGATCGGTCCACTGTTCGATCACGTCAATATCGATTGACCCTGCATGAGCGCGAGCGACGGCTAGGGCAATGCCCAGCGCGACCTGGTCGCCCCATGCCCAATAATGCATACAACGATCACGCACGACATCGGTCGGCACAAGCACGTTGAGAACTTCTCCACCGCGGTGCTCGGTGGCATAGACTTCAATGGTGTCGGACCCGATCGCGAGCGGTCCGGGCGGAAATTCAACGGTAAACGGAATCTCGGCGTGCTCGTACAGACGCTCGGGAGCACGCAGATATCCTAGCGGTCGAAGTGCGTCGTCGATGTCCTTCGTCCGCGCCGCAAAACGAAGAACGAAATCGAGATCACGCGATTGGTAGACTTCGGGAATGTAATAGGTCGCCGCGCTTCCGCCACACAGAACTGCGTGCTCGCCGACATCTTCGAGCGCGGTGCAGACAGCGAATGCTACATCCGTGAGAGTAGCGTTTGCGGCGAGCTGCTTCACACGTCTTTCCCTGCGCGACGCGGTCGTTGGCGTACGCGTTGCACAGCCGCAACGGTCTCTGGATCGCTTTGTCCCATTCTTGAGAGCAAGTCGCGCAAGGGAACGAAGTGCTGGTAGGTCCGATTGAGTTCGAAGAGGCGCGTGCGGCCGGCGAGACGTGATGCGAGAATACCATCGCGCTCGAGATCGTCAACGGTGCGCTGAACGACGCTCAAGTCTTCCTCGAGAATCGCGGCGAGTTCACGCGGATACGAGCGTTCCAGCAGACCGAGCGCCTTCAGGATTCGCTCGCGAGCCCGTGAGCCGAAGAGTCCCCGTGACCGCGAAATCACTATCATATGATAGCATAGTCGCCTTTATTCTGACATAGGCGTGGAGCATCGGCGAGCCCGGAAATGCAGTCAATTGACTACATTTTCGATATCGGTCGCATTCAGCGCCAAACGGCTCGGGGACACGGGATATCGAACGTATGTTCGAGTATCCTCGGGGTCCCTCTATGCCGGTACCCGCGTACGTTGAGCTCCACTGCTGGTCGAACTTCAGCTTCCTCGAGGGGTCCTCGCACCCGGAGGAGCTGGTCGCCCACGGCCGGCGCTTGGGCCTGGGCGGGATCGCGCTGACCGACCGGGACGGGCTGTACGGGATGGTCCGCTTCACCAAGGCTGCCGCCGGCACGCCGTTCGCGGCGCTGTGCGGTGCCGAGCTGACGCTCGAGACGGCCGACGCGGAACCGATCCGGCCCAGCCGTCCGGCCCGGCCCTCGAAAGAAGTCCCGACCGATACGCCGCGCTTGGTGCTGATCGCAGCCGACAAGCGCGGTTTCGGCAACCTGGCGCGGCTGATTTCGACCGCCCAGCTGCGGGGGCGCAAACGCGATGCGCGGCTGCGGCTCGACGATCTCGAGGGCCGCACCGACGGCCTGATCGCGCTCTCGGGCGGCCGCAACGGCATCGTCGAGAAAGCGCTGCTGCGGCGCGACACGGACGCCGCGGTTGCGCTGGGCGCGCGGCTGCGCGATGCCTTTCCCGGCCGGTTCTACCTCGAGCTGCAGCATCACGTGCGGCCCGAAGATCCGGCGCTGCTGCGCGCGCTGGTGCGCCTGGCTCAGCAGCTCGACGTTCCGTACGTCGCCACCAATGGGGTCGCGTACGCGAACCGCGCCGACGGGCTGCTGTGCGACGTGCTGACCTGCGTGAAGTACGCCACACCGCTGCAGAGCGCCGGCACGCTGCTGCGTCCCAATCACGAACACCACCTCAAAACGCCGGCCCAGATGGCACGGCTGTTCGCCGAGTTTCCGCGCGCGATTTCGAACACGCTGGCGGTCGCCGAGCGGTGCGCGTTCCGGCTCGACAAGCTGGGCGGCGAGTTTCCGCTCTTCCCGATCCCCGGCGACGAAACGTCGGCGCACTCGTACCTGCGCACGCTGGTCATGCGCGGGGCGCGCGAACGCTACGCCTGGCCGCTCGATCCGAAAGTCGAACGCCAGCTGGAGTACGAGCTCGGGATCATCGCCCGGATGGACCTGGCCGGCTACTTCCTGGTGGTCTGGGACATCTCGCACGCCGCCAAACGGCTCGGCGTGCTGGCGCAGGGCCGCGGTTCGGCGGCCAATTCGGCCGTGTGCTACGCGCTCGGAATCACGGCGATCGATCCGATCGCCGGCGGCCTCTTGTTCGAGCGGTTCCTCAGCGAAGAGCGCGGCGAGGTCCCCGATATCGACATCGACTTCGCGCATCAGGACCGCGAGAAGGTGATTCAGTACGTGTACGACCGCTACGGGCGCGAGCACGCGGCGATGGCGGCCGAAGTGATCACCTACCGGACGCGTTCGTCGATTCGCGACGTCGGCAAAGCACTCGGCCTGACGCTCGGTCAAGTCGAAGCGGTCGTGCAGGAATACGATGCGCGCGAATCACTCTCGGGAGCCGTCGGCGCGGACGACGTCGCCGCAGAGCCGCTGCCGGATTCGATCGCCAAACGCCGTGATTTTGATTCTGGTTCGAACATCGTCCCCTCGCGCGGCGACGATGTGCCGGCGGCGACGCCCGGCCGCATTCATACGCCGGGTTTCGGAACCGCCGACGAGCGCGCCGCGCGACCGCAGCGGCTCGGCTTCACGCCCAACGAGCGCGGAAGCAATCCGGACGCCCACGTGCGCGGACCGGTGGGCGGCGACCTCGGCGCGCTGATGCTGGCAATCTGCCGGCGCGTCGACGGCTTCCCGCGCCACATGGGGATCCACAGCGGCGGCATGGTGATCACCCGCTCGCCGCTGGTCGAGGTGGCGCCGGTCGAGTGGGCGACGATGCGCGACCGCACGATCGTGCAGTGGGACAAGGACGACCTCTCCGACCTCGGCCTGATCAAAATCGACCTGCTGGGGCTGGGGATGCTCTCGCTCTTGCGCGATGCGTTCGCGCTGCACGCGCGCCGGTATCCCGAGCGGCCGCCGCTCTCGCTCGACAGCATTCCGGCCGACGACCGTCCGACGTACGAAATGCTGCAGCGCGCCGACTCGATCGGCGTCTTCCAAGTCGAGTCGCGCGCCCAGATGTCGATGCTGCCGCGGCTCAAACCCCACTGCTTCTACGACTTGGTGATGCAGGTGGCGATCATCCGTCCGGGCCCGATCCAAGGCGACATGATCCATCCGTTCCTGCGGCGGCGCAACGGACAGGAACCGGTGACGTATCCGCACCCGAAGCTCAAGCCGATTCTCGAACGCACGCTCGGCGTGCCGCTCTTTCAAGAGCAGGGGATGCGCATGGCGATGGAAGCCGCCGGTTTCAGCGCCGGCGAGGCCGACCAGCTGCGCCGCGCCATGGGGCACAAGCGTTCGCGCGACCGGATGGCCCAAATCTACCCGCGGCTGGTCGAAGGGATGCTCGCGCAGGGCATCCCGCGCGAGGATGCCGACAAGCTCTTCCACATGCTCGAGGGCTTCGCCGACTACGGCTTCCCGGAGTCGCACGCGGCCTCGTTCGCGCTGCTCGCCTACGCTTCGGCGTACGTGAAATGCCATCACCCCGCGATCTTCTGCGCCGCGATCCTCAACGTACAGCCGATGGGCTTCTACTCGACCGAGGTGCTGGTGAACGACGCCCGCCGGCACGGCGTGACCGTGCTGCCGATCACCGTCAACGAGAGCGAGTGGTGGAGTTTCGTCGATCAGGAAGGCGCGCTGCGGCTGGGCTTCCACCTCGTGCGCGGCATGGGCGACGTGCAGCGGGAACGCCTCGAGCGCGCGCTCTCGCGCGGTGACGAGCGCGATGGCGCGCCGCGTGAGTTCGCCGACCTGATCGACTTCGCGCGCCGGAGCGGACTCGAGCGCGAGGCGCTCGAGAACTTAGCCGCTGCGGGGGCGTTCGCGCCGTGGTTCGCAACCCGGCGCGACGCGATGTGGGCGCTGCGCGGACTCGACGAACGCGAAGCGCGGGGCGAACTCGGCCGCGCGATGGAGATCGAGAACGAACCACAGCCCGCGCTGCGCGGGCTCACGCCGATCGAGCAGACCACGCTCGACATCCACGCCACCGGCGTCAGCGACGTGCAGCCGATTGCGCACATTCGCGGCGTCCTCGACGCGCAGAACGTGCTGGCGGCGAACCGGCTTCCGGCGATGCCGAAGAACCTGGTCTGCAAGATCGGCGGTTTGGTGATCACCCGCCAGCGGCCCGGCACGGCGAAGGGCTTCGTGTTTCTGACCATCGAGGACGAGACGGGCCTAGTGAACGTGATCGTGCGGCCCGACGTCTACGAGCGCAATCGGCGCACGATCCGCGGCTCGCAATGCCTGATCGTCGAAGGCGTGCTGCAAAAGGAATCCGGCTGCATCGACCTGATCATGAAGCGCTGCTGGAGCCTCGACGCGCACGGCAGCACCGACAAGGTCCGCGCGCGGAATTTCCAGTAGCCTTTCGCGATGCCGATTTCCGAGAAACCGCCCGCGCTCGTCGCTCCGGCACCGCCTGCCCCCGGCGCCGCGTCCTTCCAGCAAGATTTCAACGCTGCCGCGAGCCCCGCCGTTCGCGCCTGGGTGAACACCGAGACGGCGGCGCTCCTCGCCGCACCGCTCGATCTCAAACGTCTCGCGCGCGATGCCGACTCGCGGGCCGCCGGTGCGTCCGATCCAACGACGGCCGCGCTCGTCTTGCGCCTGGCCGTCGAGCTGCGGCTGCAGACCGCATTCCAACAACGACGATCGACCCTCACCGCCGCAGGGCCGGCCACGCCGCCGCCCACCAGCACGACATCGTGTGGGCTGATCGGGGCTACGCAAGCCATGCAAGAACAGCAGATGGCCTTCAACCTGCAGTACCTCCAGCTTCAGAACTCCTTGCAGAACGACAACCGTCAGTTCACGATGATCAGTAACATCATGAAAACGAAGCACGATACGGCGAAGAACACGATCAGCAACATTCACTAACTATGCGGGCGAGGTCGCGCCGATCACGATCACGCGATTGGGGAACTGCACGCCGCCGCCGGGGCTCGCAAAGTGCTCGCCGGCGGCCGCTTCGACGTCTTTCCGCAGCGCCGCGCCTTCGGCCGCGTCGAGCCGGCCGAGGAGCCCATGGAACGCCGGCGCGATGTCGGCCATATAGGTGACGTATTCCTCGGCCGACGTGAACGGGAACATCGTCGGGACGTCCTGGACTTCGACGTCCGCGTATCCGCGCGCGAGAAATCTCTCGCGCAGGTGTGCCGCGTCGTGTAAGGCAAACGGCCCGCCCTCGAGCGGTGCCGGCGCCAGACCGAGCCGTTGCGACGCGACCGTCATCGGCAGCGAGATCATCGGCACCTCGGAGGGCGCGCCCCAGGTTGCCGCGGCGAAGCGGCCGCCGTCGCGCAGAACGCCGCGATAGTGGGCCAGCGATGCATCCAAGTCCGGCAAGAACATCAGCCCCCAGCGGCTGACGATCGCATCGAAGCGCCGCGCGCCCGAGTATGCGGCCGCGTCCGCAGCGACGAACTCCGCATTGCCGACACCCGCGCGTTCCGCCCGCTCCCGGGCGAGCGCGACCATCGCGGGCGAGATGTCGATGCCGACCACCCGGCCATCCGGCCCGACCGCGCGCGCTACCGTGAGCGCCGGCTCGCCCGGGCCCGTTCCGAGGTCGAGGACGTCGTTACCGGGCCCGATGCGTGCGGTCTCGATGAGACGCTCGCCAATGGCGTGCGCGCCGCGTTCGAACACCGGCCCCCAACGCCCCCACGCCGCAGCGACTGCCCCAAAATCCATCGCCATCACACGACCTCCCGCGCCACCTTCGTTCGCCGGTTCGGCGCACGCACGACGGACGCTTTCAGGCCGCTGGCGGCGTGGCTCATTACACGGGGACGTCGGTTCCGACGGATACCACCGGCGCGGCCGGTTTGGTGCGGCGCGAGATGAAGCGGTCGCCGCTGCGCCTTGCAATCAGCAGGTACACCGTCGGGACGACCAGCAGCGAGAGCGCAGTCGATGCGAGCAGGCCGCCGATGACGACGGTGGCGAGCGGCGCCTGCGTGGAGCTGCCGGCTTCGATCCCGATCGCCAGCGGCAGCATTCCGCCCAAGGTGGCGAAGGTCGTCATCAGGATCGGGCGCAGCCGCAGCGACCCCGCGTGCAGCAGCGCGTCGCGCACCGGCATCCCATCTTCGCGCAGCTGTTTGGTGAACTCGATGACCAGGATTGCGTTCTTCACCGCGATCCCGACCAGCATCAGCGAACCGATGAACGCCGTCAGGCCGAAGGCGCGGTGCGTGAGCACCAGCGCACCGACGATCCCCATCAGCGACAGCGGCACCGAGACCATGATGACCAGCGGATCGACGTACGATTCGAACTGCGCCCCCAGCAGCATATAGATCAGCAGGATCGCCAGGCCGACCGCCAACCAGAGTGAGGAAAAGCTGTTCGCCCCCTGCTTGATCTCGGGACCGAACTCCCAACGGTAGCCGAGCGGCAGCGGGTACGCCGCCATCACTGTTTGCGCGTCGGCCAGGATCGGGCCCAGCGGACGGCCGCTGATCGGCGCCTGGATCTCAATCCGCCGCTGGCGGTCTTCGCGGCTGATCGCGGACGGCCCGAAACCGGTTTGCAGCGAGGCCACGCTGCCCAGCGTCAAACCCATCCGCGCCGCAGTTCCGCTCGGCAGCGGGGTTGTCGAGGTGAGCGGCGTGAACTATTCCAACGCGGTGCCGTTGGGCGCCTGGAGATCGAACTGCACGAAGCGCGAGTCCGAGGGCGGGAAGATCTCCGTCGGCACCACGCCGAGCGCGAGGGCAACGATCGTCACGCCCAGCAGCGCCGCTGCCGTCAGCAATACCGGCAGCGGCCGGTCGACGCACCACGCCAGCGCGTTGCGATACACCGTTTCCAGACGCGCGTAGCCGCGGTCGAAGCGCGCGCTGAACGATGATGCGCGTTCGACCGTCGCCCGCCGCAGTAATTGGGCGGACAGCATCGGCACTGCCGTAACCGCCACCACAAACGAGATCGCGACCGCGCTCATCACGATGATCGCGAACGGCCCGAAGATAAGGGCTTGGAGGCCTGGGATCAGCAGCAGCGGCAGGAAGACGGTCACCACCGTTACCGAGGAGGCGAGCACCGCGCCGAAGATCTGCGCCGTGGCGCCCTCGGCGGCATCGGTAGGCGAGAGACCGGTGCGCCGGTAACGCGAGATGTTCTCAATCACGACCACGGCGTCGTCGACGATCAGACCGATCGCCAGCGCCAGGCCGCCCAGCGTCATGACGTTGAGCGTCTCGTGGAAGACATACGCGATGAACAACGTCCCCAGCACCGAGACCGGCAGCGAGACCGCGACGATCAGCGTGGCGCGCCAGGAGTGCAGGAAGAGCAGGATGATCGCGACCGCGAGAATCGCTCCGTACACGGCCGTGTGCTCGAGCGATTTGACTGCGTCGAGGATGAACTCGCGCTGATCGAGCATGGTCGCAAAGACGATCGTCGGATAGCGCGCGTTGATCTCGCGCAGCTTCTCGGTCACGCCTTCCGCGACCGCGACGACGTTCGCGTCGGGCTGCGACGTGATCGTGATCATGCTCGAGGGCACTCCGTTGAGCCGCGAGAAGATACGCTGCTCCTGGATCGCGTCGCGCACGACGGCGACGTCGCGCAAACGGATCTCGGTGCCGTTGTTGACCGCCACGATCGTGTCGGCGATCTGGCCGGGTGCTTTGTAGAGTGCGTTGGTGCGGATGCCGTACTCGTTGCGCCCGATTTGGATCACGCCGGCCGGCAGATCGACGTTCTCGTTCTTGATGCGGGTCAGCAGGGTGTCGAGCGTGATCCCGGCCGCCGCGAGCTGGTGCTCGTTCGGCTCGATCGTGATCGCCCGCTGCGCGATGCCGGTGACGCCGACGCTCCCGACCCCGCGCACCGAAGCGATCTCGTCGGAGAGCTGGTTGACGAGCAGATCGGAGAGGTCGCGCTGCGTGCGCATCGGGTCGGTTACCTCTAGCGTCAGGACGGGCGTCGCGTTGGGATCGGCCTTGATGACCTGCGGCTCTTGCAGCGCCGGGTCGTTGGGCAGCGAGGCGCGGATTCGTCCGATCTGCTGCTGCACGTCGACGGCCGCGACGTTGATGTCGGTGCCGAACTGGAACTGCACCCGCACCGTGGACTGACCCTGCGACGAGGTCGACTCGAGCAGTTCGATTCCCGAGACGCGGCTGACCGCGTTCTCGATCGGGCGGGTTACGCTCGTCTCGATCGTCTCGGGCGCTACGTTGGTGTAGGCGACGTTGACGCTGACGACCGGCGGGGCGAACGAGGGCAGCAGCGCAACCGCGAGGCGCGGCGCGGCGAAGAGACCCAGGACGACGATCGCCGCCGAGAGCATGGCGACGGCGACCCGCCGCGTGACGGCGAAATGCGCGATGCCCACCGCGCAACGTACGCCGCAAGGCGGCGTCCGTCTTTCACGGAGGTCGCCTTCCTCGGCGACGCCGGGTCAGGGCAGCACCCCGGAACGAAAAGAGGGCGCCTCGGTCGAACCGAGACGCCCCCTCCGTTTGGTCAGCGGGTGCTAAGGTCCGGGCTGGCCCTGACGATTGTGAGCGGGAGGCGCCGCGTGCGGCGCGACCTGCCGCGCGGGTGCGGCGTTGCGCACCGGTGCGGCGTTGCGCACCGGAGCAGCGTGCTGGACCGGTGCGCGATACTGGCGCACCGGCGCAACGTAGGTGTGCTGGACCGGAGCTTGGCGCACCGGCGCAACGTACGTATGCTGGACCGGCGCTTGGTGCACCGGAGCCGCATACGTGTGCTGTACAGGCGCTTGATAGTGCCGAACCGGCGCAACGTACGTGTGCTGGACCGGCGCTTGGTGCACCGGAGCCGCATACGTGTGCTGGACCGGCGCCGCATGCGTGACCGTGCGCGGCGTCGTCACGTGCGTGACCGTGCGCGGCGTCGTCATGTGCGTGACCGTGCGCGGCGTCGTCACGTGCGTTACCGTGCGCGGCGTCGTCACGTGCGTGACCGTGCGTGGCGTCGTCACGTGCGTTACCGTGCGCGGAGCCTGCGGCGTGCGCGCAACATACGTCCGCACCGCTTGCCGGTCTGCGGCGCGTACCGGCGTGAAGTTGGCCGGACGCCGGTTTGCGGCGAAGGGGCGTGCGACGGCGAGCTGCGGCGGCCGGCCATTGTTAACGCGGGCCAGATAGTTGCGGTTGCCCGCAGCGACCTGGACGTGCTGGCGCTGCATCGAGGTCAGCCCGACATGGTGCTCGCGCGCCACGTTTTGCTGGAATGCCGTCGGACGGGCTTGCACGCCGCCGCGGCCGTTAAAGCTCAGGCGCTGAGAGTTCGGGCTGTTGTATGCGGGATTGAAGCCCGTGCGGCTGGCGTACGTGTTGTGAATGTACTGACGGTTGACGTTGCTGACGTCCGTGTTGTAGGCGAAATTGCGGCCCTGCCATCTGCCGCCGTTATAGCCGTTGCCGAAATACCCGCCGCCGTAATTGACGCCGCCGTAGTAGCCGACTTGCGGCCCCCAATAGCCGGGATTCCAACTGTAATTATAGCCGTTGTAGGCCCAGTAGCCGGGCGTCCAATAATAGCCCGGATCGTAAGCGGCGACCCAGGTTCCGGGAACCCAGTAGTAGCCGCCGGGACCCCAGGCCCAATAGCCGGGCATCCAAGCGTAGTTGGGTGCGGGAGCCGGAGGCTGCTCATAATACGGGAGCGCCGGTGGTCCGATATAGACGGAGACCGGGCCGAAGTCGAGCGCGACGCTGACTTGCGCGGATGCGGGCGCGGGGACGAACGCCCAAATGAGTGCAATGGAGAGCAAGATTCCGATTCCCCGGACAATTCGTGACATAGGTCCTATCCGTTTCTCGAGATCGTTGATGCTGATCAAACGAGCGTGATAGTACCCTTGTGCCCATTCCTCACATGTTGTTCACGGATGTTGTCCACGGAAAAGCGCAAGCAGGCGAACGCCGCACATCGAGCGTGTGCGCGTTCAGCGCCGTTCAATCGGCGGGATCCGGTAGCTCGCGTCGAGACCAGCTTGCCGCGCCCAGTACAGGCGCAGGGTCACAAGGAAGGGACCGGTCGGTGCGGGCAGCCAGTTCGTCTGATCGCCATCGGGCGGATCGTGCTGGATGACGACGTCGATCGAACCATCGGCATTGCGGCGCAATGCGGTGTCGCGCAGCGTGTAGCGATCGATCGCGTTCGGGACGAAATAGTGGTCGGGCGTATACAGCGTGAGCGACCAGAAGCCGTTCACGGGCGGCAGATTGCCGGCAGCAAAGTGCATCACGTAGCGGTGCTCGCCGCTGAGCTGCGCGCCACTGCCGTCGACCGACGTCTCCGGATAGAGCGCATCTTCGGGCAGATTAGCGGCCAGCAGTGTCATGGCGATGAATGCGCGGTACGTGTAGTTGGTCCCGAAGCGGCCGGTGTCGGCCGTCCAATGCCAGCCGTTGACGTGCCGGACGCCGGGCGGATCGTAGGCTTGCAGCAGCGCGAGGCCGTCGCGAACACCGGCGTCCAGGGCGTCGCGCAGCGCCGGATCGACCGTGGGCGCGTCGAGCGTTTTCCCCGGCCCAATGCCGAGCGCAGCCAGCCGCGCGATGATCGGCGCATCGGCCGCCCGCGGCGGATTCGCGGCCAGCGCGTTGGCGAGCACGTTGAAGTACGTGATTCCGGTCATGCCCGCGACGAGCGCGGGCGGCGCCGGTCCGGTGCCGGTGTTCGGGTCGCGCATCACCCCGGGCGGCGCTTGATACGCCGCATCGCCGAAATGGCTGAGCGGGACGATGCGGTACTGCTGCTGGATGGCGGTGATGACGCTCGGATCGTCGCCGGCGGCGTTGCGCGTGCGCGCCAGCACCCAGACGTCGTTCGTCGACGACCGCACCGCCCGCACGCCGGCGGGCAGCGTGCCGTTCCACTGCGGTCCGACGATCGCGTAATCGCCCGGCGCCGAACGCGGGATGCGCGTGGTGGGATCGGCGATCACGTCGGTCCACGCGTCCATCACCTCGGCGACGAAGTAGCGGCCGCCGGCGTCGGGCACGTGAAGCACCTGCGGTTCGTGCGAGACATCGACCCAGGCTGACGAGTAGCGCGTGTCGCCGTTGGGCGCGACGACGACTCGGAACGGGGGCGTCGGCCCCGAGAGCATGTGCACGAACGTGCCGGCCGGCGTCGCCGTGGTCACGATGCGCTTGGTGACTTCCATCAGCACCAGCGGGTAGCCGTAGATAAACCCGTCGCGCGCGATCGCTCGCGCGTCGGACGGTTCGGCCGCACCGACCGGCACCGCCGTGACGGCGAGCAGCGCCGCCGCGAGAAAACCGGCTGCGGGGCGCACCGCGCTACTCATCGAGCATACGCATCGCGACGAAATCGAACGTGAGCGCGGTGTCGCGGAAGAATTCGTGCGTGATGGTCCCCTCGACCGTGAACGGAAAGATGCCATACTGATCGCCTTCACTGAAGTAGAGCCCGGGTACATTGCGCTTCGTGCGCCGGCCGAGCGTCACGCTGGCGCGGAAGGGTACGGCTTTCGCTTCACCGCCGCCGCCGTGGAAGGTTTGCGCGTGGGCCAGGTCCGGCGCGATGTGCGCTGCCGCGAGCGCGGACTGCGTCAGCTGCACGCCGATCCCGCTGCCGCCGGTGTCGATGTTGAACAGGGCTTCCGGCGCGGCGTTGACGTGCGCGGTCGCGAAGAGGAAGTGATCGCCGACGAGCCACATCGGGCGCAGGTCGGCATTGCGGCGTGCCGCGTCCGCTTCGAAGGCTGCCGAATCGCTCGCCGGCCGGAGCACGAGCAGCTTGCGGCGGTAATCGATCGTCGCGAGGAAGTGGTCGAGAAACGAGGTTCCGATCGCGCCGTCGATATGCGTGGTGCCGATCGAACCCAGGCCGGGCACGACCTCGCCGGGCATCGCCGCGATCGTCATGTCGCCGACCCCAACGCGCGCCAGCGAGGTCGAGCCGACGCCGCCGGTCTTACCGCCCGCGAATACGCCCTGCCCCTCGGAGGTGACTTGGGCGCCCACGGCCTGCGCGGCTTCGGTGGAAAGATCGATCGTCGTCGCTCCGGTGTCGACAAACAGCGTCAACTCGTGACCGTTGACGGTGACGTGCACCGTCGGCAGCGGATCGATACCCAACAGCGGAAGGTCGACCTCGCGCGCACCGTGCCAGTCGATCACGAAGATCCCCGGCGAACCTTCGCGCGCCAAGGCGGCTGCGAGCCGGCCGCGCGCGCGTGTGTTCTGCGGATCTTTGGCCAGCACGGCCCGGAAAGCGCGCTCCGCATCGTCGAGCCGGTTGCGATACAGTTCGATCGTACCGGCGCCGAGCCGCGCTTCGAGATCGTCGGGGTTCGCCGTCGCGGCCGCCGTATAGGCCGTGAAGGCCTCATCGAAACGACCGGCCTTGAACGCCAGATCACCCGGCGACGGCGAGGCCGCAACGAGCGCGCCAACGAGCAGATGGAGCATAGACCTCCCTGGCGGAGTACTTCTCCACGCGCCGCGGGTTTCAGCGTGGCTGGCGATCCTAGGGCCGATGGAGTACGATAGCAAGCGACCGGAGGTCGGAGGGTGCGGAGATGAACGCCGAGACGCAACGGGAGCCGACGCAGAGCATCACCGCGTACCTGCGCGTGCGCGGCGCTCCCGACGCGATCGCCTTCTACGAGAAAGTGTTCGGCGCGCGCGAAGTGCCCGGGCGTTTGGTCGGACCCGACGGTAAAGTGATGCACACGGTGCTGACGATCGGAAGTTCCGAGCTGATGCTGTGCGACGAATTTCCGGAATGGGACTCTCCCAGCCCGCAGACGCTCGGGGGCACGACGGTGAGCATCGCGCTCGCGGTCCCCGACGTCGACACCGTCGTCGAACGCGCCGTCTCGCACGGGGCGACGCTGAAGTTTCCGGTGGCCGATCAATTCTACGGGATGCGCTCGGGGCGCATCCTGGACCCGTTCGGGCACGTGTGGGTCATCTCGACCAAAATCGAAGACGTCGCGCCCGAGGAGATGCAGCGGCGGGCTGACGAGTGGGCGGAAAAGAGCGCGTAGGGCCGCAGGGCAAGCAAGCAAGCGTGTCGGACTGTCGCGCATGAACCCACGCATCGTCGCAGCGGGACTTCTGGCTGCACTCACGACGGCGGTCGCGTCCGCGCAAGGATATCCGGGCGACACGGGCGCCGGCGTCGAGCGCGGCATGCAGCAACTGAACGACTCGGGAGAGGTCGGCACCGTCACCCTCTTCCGGCGCAGCGTGCGCACGGCGATCTTCGTGGTCATGCACGGCGTCCCGCCGGGCCGCGTCGAGTCGGTGCGCGTGTATCGCGGCCCGGACTGCGACTCGCTCGAAAGCAGTCCACGTTATTTTCTCGCCGACCTCAAAGGCGGCGTGTCGCGCACCGAAGTCGCCTTGAGTGAGGATCGCCTGCTTTCGGGGAACTATAACGTCGTCGTTTTTTCGGGCAACCGCCCGGGCGCGCCGGCGGCAGCCTGCGGTCATCTCTACTAGCGGGGAAACAATCTTTGGCACGCGATCTGACCGATCCGCAGTACGCCACGGCAGCGGAGTTCTCGCGCAGCGGTTTCGTGCGGCTGGGGACTGGAGCGGCCTTCACGATCGCCAACGGCGCCGCGGCCGCCGCGCAGACCGAAGGCTTCGGCAAACCCCATCCACCGATCGTCCCGGAAGACGATCCGGCGATTCTCATCGAGCGGCCGCGGCTGCAGCCGGCCGCGGGTTCGGCGATCGGGGCCTACGCGGCAACGCCGCGTACGCTGACGCGGCGCACTCCGGGCGTGGTCGTCATCCAGGCGATCTGGGGCGTTGACGCGCAGCTGCGCGATGTCGTGCGGCGCTACGCGAAGTCCGGGTACATGGCGATCGCGCCGGCGCTGTTCGACCGCCTCAACCCGCCCAGCGGCGACGGCTCGATAGACTACGCCGACTTCGCGCCGCTGGCCGCGCAAATGAACGCGCAGGGCTTCGTGCCGACCGACATCTTGGCGGCCCATGATTGGCTGCGCACGCACGTCACGAACGCGTCGGTCGGGGTGACCGGTTTCTGCATGGGCGGCGGCCTGACGCTGCAGGCGATCATCGACTCCAAAGCCTTCGCCGCCGCATCGATGTTCTACGGCGACGTTCGTCCCGGGACGGGCCGCAACGAGCCGGCGGCGGGTTCGGCCTTCGACTTCACCAGCCGCATCACGACGCCGCTGCTGGGCAGCTTCGGCGCACGCGACACGTCGATCAAAGCGGAGGACGTGCACGCGATGTTCGCCCGGCTGCGTCCGCCGCATGCCGTAAAGATCTACGACGAGGCCGGACACGCATTCTTCGACGACACGCGCCAAAGCTACGTGCCCAGCGCCGCCGCGGACAGCTGGACCCGCACCTTGGCCTGGTTTGGGCGCTATCTAGCCTGACCCGCGGGCACGATTCTCTCTGCGAGCACGGCTCGCGGGAGAGACGATGCGGTACACGGTGCATGCACAGCAGCAGATGCGACGGCGCGTCATTTCGCGAGGCGACGTCGACGCAATCATCGAGCGACCCGAGCGGGTCATGCTTTCGGATGCTACCTGTGCGCTGTTCGAAGGCTGCGGCCCGAGCGGAAACCGGTTGCGCATTCTGCTCGACCCGATGCGCCGGCGCGTGCTGACGGTACGGGGAGTGGAACCACATGGCGGCGCCGATTCATCTGGCAATCGATCTCGAGGCGGGAATCTGCTACGTGCGCTACTCGGATGCGCCTGTCGCTCGGACGATCGAGGTGCCGCCTTCTGCCACCGTTGCGGCTGATCTCGACGAGGAGGGCGCCGTGATCGGGATCGAGATCGTTCGCCTCGGCGACAGCGGCGATCTCGCGCGCGCTCGGCGTTTCGCCGAGGAGCGCGCGCTCCGTTTCCCCGCCTTACCCGGCTCGCTGTCGTGAGCGCGCTTAGATACGGCGGCGCCAGCCGCCGATGATCCCCCCGACGATCGCCATTCCGATGACGCCGTAGCCCCCGTCGATGGCCCAGAGCCCGAGCGGGTGCATCGCGTAGGCGTCGATCTCGAGCAGGTTGGCGGCCCAAACGCCGATCCCCAAGATCGCGCCGAGCGTTGCGCCCCCTTGCCAGCCGCCCGGGTCACGCGAGCCTCGCAAGACGTACGCGATCGTGTATGCGAGCGGGAAGCCGATCACGAAGGAGATGACGTACGTCGTCGGCGCCGTCGTCGTGACGCCCGTCAGAACATCCCAAAGCTTGCCGAAGAGCGTGTACCAAATCGCGCCCCACACAAAATAGACGACTGCGCCGACGATGACCGCGACGTGGTTGATCCGAGCCGTCATGACGCTTCCTTTTCAACCGCCGCGCGGCGGTCAGAGGCCGAGGTAGGCTTTCTTGATTTGATCGCTGGCGAGGAGTTCGTCGGGCGTCCCGCTGCCGACGACGCGGCCGGTTTCGATCACGTAGCCGCGCGTCGCGATTTCCAGGGCTTGGCGCACGTTCTGCTCGACCAGCAGCACCGTCGTCCCCTCGGCGTTGATGCGCTGTACGGCCGCGAACATCTCGCTGACGACGATCGGTGCTAAGCCGAGCGACGGCTCATCGAGCATGAGGATCGTCGGTTTGCTCATCAGTCCGCGACCGATCGCGACCATTTGCTGTTCTCCGCCCGAGAGGGTGCCGCACACCTGCCGCCGGCGTTCCTTTACGCGCGGAAAGAGCGTGAAAACGTGCTCGAGCGAAGCCTCGACATCGACCCGCGCTCGGCGCGGATAGGATCCCAGGCGCAGGTTGTCCTCGACGTTCATGTCGGGCCACAGCCGGCGCCCCTCGGGCACGTGGGCCACCCCGCGTTCGACGACGCGCGCGGAGGGCGCGCGGTCGATGCGCTCGCCCTCGAGTTCGATCCTGCCGGCGAGTACCGGCACCGTGCGCGAGATCGCGCGCAGCAGCGTCGTCTTGCCCGCGCCGTTGGCGCCGACCAAGGTCACGATCTCGCCGCGCTCGACGCGCAGCGACACGTCCCACAGGACGCGAACGTCTCCGTAGGCGACGGCGAGTTCGTGCAGCTCAAGCATGGGTTGTGCCCAGGTACGCGCTGACGACCGCTTCGTCGTTGAGCACGGCCTCGGGCGAACCCTCGGCGATCTTGCTGCCGTTCACCAGCGCCACGATCCGCGAACACACACCGCGCACCGCGCGCAAGTTGTGCTCGACCATCACGATCGTGGTTCCGTGGCTGCGTATCGTGCGCACGAGCTCGAGCGTTTGATCCGTCTCGGTCGGGTTGAGCCCGGCCAGGACCTCGTCGAGCAGCAGCACTTCCGGCCGGGTCGCCAGCGCGCGTGCGATCTCGAGCCGCTTCTGACCTGACAAATTCAGGGTCCGCGCGTCGCTGTGCGCACGGCCTTCGAGCCCGCAGAACCGCAGCGCCGCCAGCGCAGCTTCGCGCGCTGCAGCCGGTCCGTGCGGCCGCGGACGGCGCCCGAAGAACGCGCCCACGACCACGTTGTCGAGCACGGTCATGTCGCGGAACGGGCGCACGATTTGATGGGTCGCCGCGACGCCGGCGACGCAGACGTCGTGCGCTGGCCGGTTGGTGATGCGGTGTCCGCCGAAGGTCACCGTTCCGGCATTGGGATGCATGATGCCGGCGATCAGGCGGAAGAGCGTCGACTTGCCGGCACCATTGGGCCCGATCAGCCCGAGAATCTCGCCCTGCTCGACGTCGAGGTCGACGCGGTTCACCGCGAGCAGTCCGCCGAAGCGTTTGGTCAGCCCGCGGCAGCTGAGGATCGGCTCAGCCATCGCCCACCGCAGCGATCTCGGGCGGCGGCTTTTTCCCGCTCCGCACGCGGTCGATGATCCCAAGGATCCCGCGCGGTTCGAACACGACGATCGCGATCAGCAGCAGCCCGAAGGCGAGCAGGTCCGCGTTGGCGAGTGTGGCGGCGAGCTGCTCGCGGATGAAGGTGTACACGACGGCCCCGAGCAGCGGCCCGGTGACCGTGCCCAGGCCGCCGATGATCGGCATGATCACCAGGCCGATCGACGTGCCGAACCCGAACACCGAATCGGGGCTGATGAAGAGGTAGTGCAGCGCGTAGATGCTGCCCGCGACCCCGAGCAGGCACGCGGAGAGGAACAACGCCTGCGTCTTCGCGACCGTCGTCGCGACGCCGAGCGTTTCGGCCGCGTCGGGATCCTGGCGAATCGCGGCCAGCGCGTAGCCGAAGCGTGACACCTTGATCCAGGCCGCGAGCGCCACCGAGACGACGCACAGCGCGAGCGCGGCGAAGTACTGCACGATCAGCGGCGGCGCCGTCGCCAGCGTGAGCCCCGATGCGCCGCCGGTCAGTGAGGTCCAGTTGAGCGCGATCAGCCGCGTCGCTTCGCCGATCCCGATCGTGGCGATCGAAAAATACGGGCCGCGCAGACGAAACGCCGGGATGCCGATCACGAGTGAAAATGCGCCCGCCAACAGGGCGCCGGCCGGCACCGCGATCCAGAGTGAAATGCCGAGCTGGGTGAGGATCGCCGTCGTGTAGGCGCCGATACCCAAGAATGCGGCGTGCCCGAACGAAACCTGACCGGCGAACCCGCCCAGCAGGTTCCAGGCCGTCGCCATCGCGCCGTACAGGAAGACCAGAAACAGGACGTCGAGCACGTACTCGGCGCGCGAAGCGACGAACGGCACCGCGATTGCGGCCGCCAGCGCGACGCCGCAGGCGGCCAGCGACGCCGTGCGTCTATCCACGCCGCAGCGCCCGCAACGTTCCGACGATACCTTTCGGCAGCACGATCAGCACGACGACCAGGACCACGAACGAGATCAGATTCTGCAGCGATGCCGGCATGTAGCGCACGCCGAACGCCTCGGCGAGCGAAAGCGACAGCGCGCCGAAGGCGACGCCGACGATCGAGTCGAGCCCGCCCAGCACCACGATGCAGAACGACTTGAGCGAAAGCGTACGCCCGAAATCGGGCGTGAACGAGAACAAGAGCGAGAGCAGCGAGCCGCCGAAGCCGGCCAGCGCGATCCCGATCCCGAACGCGATTCCATTGACCCGCTCGACGTCGACGCCGACCAGCCGGGCGGCGTCACGGTCCTGCGCCGTCGCGCGAATCGCGCGGCCGAGATAGGTTCGGGTCAGAAACAGCTGCAGCCCGACCAACACCAGCACGCCCATCGCAAAGACGTATAGGCGCGGCACGGCGAGCTGCATTCCGGCCACGCTGACGGTCGCGTCGATGAACGGCGTGTCGATCGAACGCGTGTCACCGGTCCAGATCACATAGGCCAGATTCTGCAGCACCAGCCACACGCCGAACAGCAGCAGCAGCGAGATGATCGGCTCCGCGCCCAGCACGCGCCGCACCAGCGTACGTTCGAGCGCCGAGCCGAACAGGAAAAAGAGCGGCACGATCGCGAGCGGCGCCAAGAGCGGGTGGACGTGGAAGGCGGTGAACAGCCACCAGGTGACGTAGGCGCCGAGCATCAGAAACCCCGCGTTGGCGAGGTTGATGATCTTCAGCACGCCGTAGATGAGCGCGAGCCCATACGACATGGCCGCATACAGCCCCGCAACGAGCACGGCCGATATCAACGTCGAAACGAGATCCAGAGCGCGCCCTCCCCGGTTCGCTCTTGTGCCACGTACGGCGCGGCTCCCTCGTTGGGTGCTAGGGTCGCCGCCCTACGTTCCGGGCGGCGGCTCCGACGACGAAGCGCAGGAGCACCAGCGTAGCGAAGAGACTCCAGAATGACGAACTCAGCGGCAGACTGCGGGGCGGCCGGGGCTGCTGTGAGCGCCGCGCCGGCTGCCGGCCTGGAAGCGCTCGTTTTCGACACCTTTGGGACGCTGGTCGATTGGCGCTCGAGCCTGATCGACGACCTGACGGCTTTCGGCCGCCGCAACGGCATCGACGTCGACTGGGCGGCATTCGCCGACGCCTGGCGTCACGCGTACGTGCCCTCGATGGACCGCGTCCGTTACGGCGAGCGGCCATGGGCGTCGCTCGACACGCTGCATGGCGAGTCGTTCGACGAGCTGGCCGAACGGTTCGGCTTTGCCGGCCGCGTCGACGACGCAACGCGGCGCTGGTTCGTGCTGCGCTGGCATGAACTCCGCCCGTGGCCCGACACCGTTTCCGGACTAACGCGCCTGCGCACGCGTTGGATCACCGGGACACTGTCGAACGGTGGCGTGCGACTGCTGACGGACCTCGCGCGCTTCGCACCGCTGCCGATGGACGTGATCCTCTCGGCGGAACTCTTCCGCCACTACAAGCGCGACCCCGAAGTCTATCGCGGCGCCGTCGAACTGCTCGGCACGACGCCCGAGCGCGTGATGCTGGTCGCTGCGCACAACGACGACCTGCTGGCGGCCAAAGCGGAGGGGCTGCGCACGGCGTTCATCGCGCGGCCGACCGAGTACGGGCCGCAGCAAACCAGGAACCTCGCGGCCGACGAAGGCGTCGAGCTCGCCGCGCGCGACCTCAACGACCTCGCCCGCCAGCTCGGCGTCTAACCTACGGCGCGGGAACCGGGAGCACGGGGTCGCCGGTGTGCTCGCCGGCCGGGGCGACGATCACGGTACGGTTGTCGGGCAGATTCTGGGTGACGACGTACGGCGCGTTGATCTGACCGTCGGGTTGGAAGTGGATGTGTCCACCCGGCAGCACGGTGTCGGTGATGTCGATGTGGCGCAGCGTCGCGACCACCTTCGCCTTGTCGACCGAGCCGGTCTCCGTCATCGCGATGTAGAGCGTGCGCGCCGTCTCGTACGGCAGGGCGGAATACCACTCGGCGTTGAGCTTCGGATACGCCTTGGCCCACTTGGCGTCGAACGCGCGCACCGCTTCGTTTGGAATGAGCTGGCTCCACCAGGACGCGGCGATGATGTAGTCGGCATTCTTGCCCAGCGCCTCGCGGGCCGACTTCTCGGGTCCGCGCGCACCGTAAGTGATGTACTGATGATGCAAGCCCAGCTGCGCGTACTGGCGCTGCATCGTGATGTAGTCGTCGAGATGCGCGTCCGACATGAAGGCCTCGGCGTTCGCGGCCTTCACCTTTTCCAGCAGCGGGGTAAAGTCTTTGCCGTGCAGATCGAACGCTTCGTTCATCACGATCTGATAGTTCTGCGGTTTCTGCTTGGCGCGGTTCTGCAGGCCGGTGACGAAATCGCGACCGTGCGACGTGTTCTCGGCGACGATCGCCATCTTCAGCGGGCGGGGCAGCTTCTTCTGCGCCTGCATCGCCTCGATGAAGTCGCATTCGGAGTAGGCGAGGTTTTCGATCGAGGCCAGCAGCGAGAAGATGGTGGTGAAGCCGCGCTTATAGATCGCCGAAGCCGCGCCGCCGCCGCCGACGTACGGGATCTGGTGCTGCTGCGCAACGACGGTCTGGGCCTGGACGAGGTCGGTGGAGTAGCCGCCCAGCATCGCGTCGACGTTGTCCTGCACGGCAAGCCGCTCGTAGAGGTTGCGCGAGGTGGCGGGATCGGTCTTGTCATCGTAGATGATCAGCTTGACCGGGATGCGGCGGTGATAGGCACGCAGTTCCAGGCCGCCGGCATCATTGATTTCCTTGGTCGCCAGCTCGTAGGCCAGTTTGAAGTAGCCTCCGACGCGGCTCTCCTCGCCGGTGAGCGGCAGGACCGCGCCGACGACGACCTGCGCCGGACCGTCGTCGGCTTGCGTGGGCGACGGCACCGTCGCCCCGACCAGACCGAACGCGACCGCCGCGCAGACAAACGAAATGAACGAACGCTTCATCCATGCCCCTCCGTGATGAAAACCGATTGCGTGCCAGGTACGGGGACTGCCCGGTAAGTCCTGGACCCCCGGGGGCGGGGGCGCCCTCTCGTGCTAGGAGACGTATGGCTCGAACGGGGCGACCGGCGCGAGGATGGCATCCATCTCGGTGAACAGCGCCGGATCGATGTCGAGGTCGGCGGCGGCGACGTTCTCGTCGACTTGTTCGGGTCGCGTCGCACCGACGATTACCGATGAGACCACGTCCTCGCGCAAGCACCACGCCAGCGACAGTTGCGCCAGGGTGCAGCCGGCACGCGTCGCCAACGGCTTGAGGCGCGCCACCGCGTCGAGGACCGGCTGCGTGAAGTAATCCTCCATCATGTCTTTCGCCCTACCGGCGGCACGCGTGTTCTCCGGCGGGTGCGCCGCGTCGGTGTACTTGCCGGTCAGGATCCCCATCGCCAGGGGCGACCACACGACGTTGCCGAGCCCGTACGCGCGGCAGACCGGGAACACGCGCTCTTCCACGCGCCGCCACAGCGCACTGTACTGCGGCTGGTTCGACACCGGCTCCGCCCAGCCGCGCGCGCGAGCCAGGTTGACCGTCGCGGCGATCTGGTCGGGATTCCACTCGCTCACGCCCCAGTACAGGATCTTGCCGGCGCGCACGAGGTCGTCGAGCGCGGAAAGCGTCTCCTCCACCGGCGTCGCCGCGTCGAACCCGTGCAATTGAAAGAGATCGGGATAATCGGTGTCGAGCCTTTTCAGCGCCGCTTCGCAGGCGCCGATCAGATGATAGCGCGACGAGCCGACGTCATTGGCGCCGGCGCCGGCGCGGAATGTCGCCTTGGTCGAGACGATGACCTTCTCGCGCCGCCCTTTGATGGCGGTCCCCAGAATGCGCTCGGATTCTCCCGCCGAATAAACGTCGGCGGTGTCGAAGAA
>PMOG01000113.1 GCA_003161555.1 Vulcanimicrobiota bacterium
AACATCATGCTGGTCTCGGTCACCGAGCGGACGCGAGAGATCGGGCTTCGCATTGCCGTGGGCGCACGGGCGGCAGCGATCCTCGAGCAGTTCTTGATCGAAGCCGTGGTCCTCTCAACCGCCGGCGGCGCGATCGGCATCGCCGTCGGCATACTCGGCGCGGGAGCCATCTCGGCGTTCGGCCGCTGGCCGATGGTGGTGCCGCCGGAGGCGATCGCGCTCGCGTTTGCCTTCTCCGCACTCACGGGTGTTTTCTTCGGCTACTACCCCGCCCTAAAGGCGGCGCACCTCAATCCAATCGACGCGCTGCGCTTCGAGTAAAGGACGGCCTTCGACGCCCGATTCTCGAAATTGTGCGAGACCATCACGATGGTCTTTTTGTTTCGAACCAGATCCGCTGCAGATCCTGATGCAATTCGTCGGTCATCACCGGGTCGAGGGCAGAAAAGGGCTCATCCATAACGGTCAGCGAGCTCGTCGACTTTGCGCGAATCGAAGCCGGCGTCGGAATCGCTTCTGGAGGAGCAGCATATAGTCGCCCGAACCGGGAGGTAGTTTCGCTCAGCAACCCGAGGGTTTGGGGGTTCTGAAATGGATGCTGCCGGCGTGCGCGACCCGATCACCGCTCTCGTGCTCAGCGGCGGAGGTGCGCGCGGTGCGTACGAAGCCGGCGTCGTTTCGCAGCTGTACGACCAAGGCGAAGAATTCGACATCATCTGCGGGACGTCGATCGGCGCGATCAACGGGGCGCTGATCGCGCAGCGTCCGGCTGCCGCGACGCTGCGCACGGTTTGGAGCACGATCAGCACCGTCGGTGTGATCAAGGAGATTCCGGCGGTCGAATCGGGACAGAAGCTCCTTGCCGACTTGCAGGACGTGCGCACCGACAGCACTTTGCGAAAAGTCGGTGACGTACTCCACGCGGTGGAGGATGCCGCCGGCCTTTTCCCGCTATCGCAATTCCTGACGATCAGTGGCGGCCTCGATCCAAATCCGATCATCGCCTTCCTAAAGACTAACCTGAATTTCGCGCAGCTTATGCTGCCGTTTGTCTTTGCTGCGACGAACCTCACCCACGGCTCATCGCAGGTGTTCTACAAATTTCCCGAAGGCTTTCCCGGAACCACCAACTTCCTGACGGCGGAGAACGATGCGGTTCAGCTCACGGGCGATTGCTATACCGAGGCCGTACGCGCTTCGGGCGCGATCCCCATCGCCTTTCCGCCGGTTGCAATTCCCGCGCTTCCAGCGGCACAAGCCGGATCGCAGTACGTCGACGGCGGCGTAGCAAACAACACGCCGATCGGACAGGCCGTGCATGCAGGCGCCGAACGCATCACGGTGATCTTCATGGACCCCGAAACGGACGGGCCCGATCACTATCCGAGCGGCAATCTCGCGCAGGTTGCTGCCGCCTGCTATGCCGTGATGGCCCAAACAATTCTTCAGGCCGACTTTGACCTCGCGCTTCGCACGAACCAAGCTGTTGCGGCGACGGACGCCGCAGCGAAGGACACCTCAGCGAACGGCGTCAAAGGAAAACGCCAGATCGGGCTTCGGGAAATCCGGCCGCAGGCCGCGCTGCCGCTCACCATCCTGGACTTCGACAAGCAGGATCTCATCAACCGCGCCTTCGCACTCGGCGTCGAAGACGCGAAAAACGCGCCCCCATATCGCACCTGACCGACTCGGCGCACCGCCGAATTAGCGAATCGCGATACCGCGGAGACCGTTGAAGCCGGTATTGCTGCCCGAGATGACTTGCACCGGTGCCACATTCCCCGTGGCTCCGGGTGCAAAGACCAGCACGGCCGCGGCGTTGGCGTCCGCCACGTAGATGTAGCCGGAAGCGTCGACCGCAACGCCGGCCGGGAACGATATCATCGTGTTGGCGCCGGCGATGACGCGCGACGGTGTCGCGTTCCCGCTGCTTCCGGCAGCGAACACCAAGACATTGGGGGCGCCGACATTGCCGACGTACATGTTGCCCGCGGCGTCGAGGGCCAGCCCGAGCGGCGAACTCAGCAGCGTGTTAGCGCCGGTGATGGTCCTCGTCGGCGCGACGTTGCCGCTCGCGCCCGGGGCGAACGTATCGATGGCGGCGGTGGTGAAATCCGTCACGTCGATGTTCGCGCTGCCGTCCAGCCAGATGCCGGCGGGTTGCACGAGCGTCGTAGTCGCGCCGCTGATGATCGTCGTCGGCGCCACATTCCCCGTTGCGCCCGATGCGAAGATCCGAATCGAAGCGTTGCCCGGATCGGCGACGAACGCAGTACCGGCGGCGTTCACGTACACGCCCGCCGGATGCGTAAAGCCTGCATTCGCGCCCGCAAGGTTCACCACGGGAGTGGCGTTACCGGTGGCGCCCGCAGCGTATGCGGTCACGCTTGGGATGGAGAAGTTCGGCGACCAGATGCGGCCCGTGCTGTCGTCGTAGATCAGATACGGGGTGAGGACGGTACTGCCGCCGGTGATCGAGGTGGTCGGCGTCAGGTTACCGGTCCCCGTCGCCGGGAACGCCGGGATCGTCGACCCGCCGAAGTTACCGACGAAGATCGAGGTGGGGCGTGCCGGCGAGGGTGATGGCGAGGGCGACGCGCTCGCCGAACCGCTGGGCCGCGGCGTCACCGTGCCGCTGCCGCCGGAACTGCTGCACTGGGCCAGCGTGATGGAGAGTGCCGCGAGAGTGAATAACGTCGCGCCGGTACGGGTTATCCGCATGTCCGTCTCCTCGATTCAGCAGCCTTCTCTACGCGGGCGTCGTAAGAAAGCCTCCCTACTCAGAGCGAGCGGGTAACCAGCCGTTCGGGTCGCTATCGCGATCCGCCTACGGCTGGTAGCCGTCGCTCATCCATTTTTCGAACAGCTCGATTTGCGATTGCGACCAGTACGGGCCGCCGGGCGGCATGTGCGGCGGCGCTCCGGTGAGCGAGTCGAGCACGGGCTGGGCGTTCGCCGGATCCGACATGTAGGCGTACGAGTCGAGCAGCACGCCCGGGCCTTTCATATGCGCGATGTCGATGGCCCGAAACAGCGGCAGAATATCGCGCGCGAATGAAACCGCCATGGTGACCTTTCTCCAAACGAGTCGATGAGGTTCATGTGTTACGTCGTTCAAAATCCCCCTCTACGTCGACATTCATCTCATCATGCCGACGTAGAGGCGTTGCTCGCGGCTTCAGGGCACAAACGGGCCTCGGACGATGTAATTCCCGAGATGTGTCCCGTCGAAAGCCGGGACGCTCGACCCGAACCGCGCGGAGGTCGGAGTCGGCGACGTCCCGGCATATTGTACCGGCGTATACTCCTTGAGCACGTTTGACGCGGAACTCGTGTTGTTGGTTGAATTGGCGATGAGATCGTTCGCGGAATCGAACGCTAGAGCGTAGCCCGGAAGGATTTCCGTATTGCCGCCTTGCTGTTCGGACGGATAGGCTTGGAACCCGGTCGTGGGAGCTGACGGCGAGGCATGCAGAATATTCTGTGCATACTCGAAATAGAATCCGTTGAAGACCGACCAGAGGTTCCCGTTGCCGTCGAATGCGATCTCGTTCGTCGATGTAAAAATGGCCGCTTGGCCGGAGAGAACCGATGGCCCGTTAGCCTGCAGCATGTACGCCGCGGCCGGCGAACCGGACGTCGCCAGCTGAGCCGGCGCTAAACCGAAAACAAGTCCACCGCTCGGGCCGAAAACGACCTCGGGTGTGTACCAGAGCGTTCCATCGCTCGCGAACGCGACCGCTCCGAATTCCTGTCCTTGAATGATGACCGTCGCCGTCGGAGTTCCACTCACTCCAATTTGCGCTGCCGAGAACTCCTGTATCGTGCCTCCGGCGAAGGGGAAGACGGACGCCCAGAGATTTCCGCTAGCGTCGAAGGCGATACCATACACCGCTCCGATCGTGGTGAGCGTTACCGCGGGTGACGGGTTCGGCACGACCGTCAGTGCCGCCAATTGGGCAGCGCTAAACTCGAGGATTCGCCCGGAATAGTTCCCGGTAGAAGGGTTGATGTTCAAGTCACCCTGGACGATCCAAAGATTTCCCAGGCGATCGAATGCCATGCCAAAGGAAAGGGTGAGGTTCGGATCGGCGATCGAGAATTGGTGGATGGGGTTGACTGTCCCACTTGCAATCTGCGCGGTGGTGAATTCGACCACCGCCGCTCCGTCGATCGCCCAGAGCGCGTTGACCGGCTGCGGGGAGGGCGTCGCGGAAGGCGTCGGACTCGGGGAGGGGCGCGGCGTCGCGGAGGGCGTGCCGGTCGGCGACGCGCTGCCGGTCGGTCTGGCAGTCGGACTCGGACTCGTACTCGGGCCCGCGCTCGGACTCGCGCTTGGGCTCGCCGTCGTGCTCGAGGGATGCGCGGTAATGGCCGATCCGCCCCCGCCGCTGCAGGCGGCAAACGCGGCGACGAGCGACAGACCAAAGGCCGCGCGGCCAACAAGCAGTGCGTTCACCTGACCGCTGTTAGGGGAAAGCGCGTTGCCACCCCTAAGGACTCACTCGATCACGTCCGTCATCGTCGAGATGTGGCTCGCGTCCGGCGTTTGTTGATCGTGCCTCGGCAATCGGACGCGACGCAGGTGCACCGTTTCTGGTCGGAGTGCATCGAGTCGACGTAGTCGAGCGTGATTTCCTCGCCAGCGCGGATGTCGCGTAAAGCGAGCACGAGCAATCGCCCGTGCACCGTTTGCAAGAAGCAATTGGGCCGGCAGGAGTGATTGATGTAGTGGGTTCCGTTCCCGCCGACGCTCCCGTCGATACTGTAGCGTCCGTCGAGCCCGCTGATCCGGAGTACCCGCCGGTGCGCCCGTCGCTGGGCCTCGGCATTCGTGATCTTCTCGCCGGTGTATTCGGCGATCTTCTTCCGGCGCGCGAAGCGAACCGCCGCGAAACACCCGTTCCCGTGAATCGGCGACTGCGCGATCGTCAGTCCGGGCGCGAGGTTTCGT
Organism: Vulcanimicrobiota bacterium; assembly: GCA_003161555.1. Classification (GTDB taxonomy): domain Bacteria; phylum Vulcanimicrobiota; class Vulcanimicrobiia; order Vulcanimicrobiales; family Vulcanimicrobiaceae; genus Vulcanimicrobium; species Vulcanimicrobium vanleeuwenhoeki. The sequence goes on from PMOG01000113.1 coordinate 4,955, forward strand.
TTCGTCGAGGCCGCCATCGGTGCGGGCTCTTCGGCGCGCCGGCGGTGGAATCAGGCTGCACAAGAGAGAAAGTCCCGTACAAAAGGAGACCTCCGTTGAACCGATTCTTCATCGTTTGCCTGACGGTTGCCGGTCTGGCACTTCCGCGCACGGCCCTTGCCGACGGCCTGCCGCCGGTCGAAGGCTGTATGAACTCGTGGGTTTCCAACGGTACCTGGGCCTTACGGGTCACGAAGGTGCAGAACTCGGCCGACCGGTTCGACGTCTGGGTCGTCTACCGGAACGGCACCGCGAAGACGCTGCGTCTGCTGCAGAATCCCGATGGGACGATCGGCCTGACCGGCGGTTTCCTCGGATATCGCGGTGACGATCCCGAGGACACACTCGGTGAAGTGGAGACGTTCCGCGATCATCCGGAGCGTCTAACTCAGCTCTCCGCCCAGGATCCCAAGGCACCGCTCAAGCCGGGCGCGACGTTCCGGAAAGTCGTGCGCTTCTACTACCCCGACTATTGGAAGACCGCGCTACGGGCGCGGAAACCGATTCTGTATTCGCAAGCGAACGGCACCGACAACCCGGCCGTTGCGGAACTCCACGTCAAACTGACCTGCACGAAGTAGCGGTTACCTTCGCACCGTCATGACGGGAACCGGTGAAACGCGCACCACTTCCTCGGCGACACTCCCCATCGCCAGGCGACTAATAAAGTTGCGCTGGTGCGTTCCGATCGCGATGAAGCGCGCCTCGGCGCGCGACGCGACATCGGCGAGCTGAGCGGCCGGTTCGCCTTCGACCATTTCCATCGAAAACGGAACGCCCGCAGCTCGCAGTCGATCGGCGACGTCGTCGCATTCGTCGGTGACGGCCGTCATCGCTTGACGGCGAGTCGTCTCGGGATCGTAACCGATGTGCTCCGGAATCCGCGCGAGATCGCTATCGTCGAAGATGTGCACGACCTGCAGCGTGGCGCGCTGCGAGCGCGCTAGCGACACCGCCGCCGTCAGCGCTGCCTCCGCCGGAGCCGACGCATCCATCGCGACAAGGATCGGGCCCGTGCCGTCGATCCGCGCCTGTCCGCTCACGCTGAAGACGGGGACATCGGCACTCCGGATGATGGCGAGGGCGTCGCTCCCGAGCCTGTTTCGCTGCAGCGGGCTCGAACCGTCCGTACCGATGACGATTGCATCTGCCCGTTGCGCGCGCGCGTATTTTTCCATTGCGAGCGGCGAGTCCGACACGACGGCGTTCGCCGGAACGCCGGCCGCGGCCGCTTGGGTCAGCGCTTCGCGTTCGTATTCATCCGCGCCATCCCCGGGCACCGCTTCGGCCGGCGATGCGGTCCGCCGGCCAACGGCGCCCATGGGAACCGCTACCCGAGCGCGACAGAACGAGACGCGTGCCCCTTCGGTTTTCGCCAGGGCTACGGCGAAGGCGACGGCTCGCACGGACGGCGGGGAGCCGTCGACGCCGACGACGATGTGCCGCAAGTTTCCCATGCCGAAAGGTTGTCACGGACAGGGGAACATTGTGCGAACAGCGCTTCCCCGCACGTTCACAAGAAGCTACGGCCGGCTTCGGTTTACCCTTGGGACGCGGCTGCGTGCAACCAGCGCTCGGTCATTCTCCGGATATCCGCCAGCCGGACCGGCTTGGCGAGGTAATCGTCCATGCCGGCCGCCATGCACGCGTCCCGGTCCTCGGCGAACGCGTTGGCGGTCATTGCGACAATAGGGACGTGACCGCCGGTGTGCCGTTCCCGTTCGCGAATCGCCTTCGTGGCGGCCAAGCCGTCCATGTTCGGCATCAGGCAATCCATGAAAATCAGGTCGTACCCGTCTTCGGCGGCCTCGACCGCCTGCAGCCCATCGGAGACGAACGTCGCCGGAACGCCGACGTCGTTGAACTGCAGGCGCAGTAGCTGCTGCAGCCGCTCGTTGTCCTCGACCACCAGAACCCGGCCGACCACACCAGCTCGCGGCTCAACTGCCGTTGGGCGAGCGGGCACTGCGGTCTCAGCGGATATTGCCCGCGACACCGCATCGAAGAGGTTGGACTGCCGCAGCGGCTTTCGGAGCGCACCGTCCGTCCCAATCGTGATCACGCGGCTGGGGTGGAGGGCGCGCAGAATATCGACGGTCACGCCAATGTCTGAGATTCCGATGTCGTCCAAGTCGACGATCGCCACCCACGCCGGGCCGTCGTTCGTCTGCAGTCCGTCCGCGACGTCGCTCCCCGAGACGGCGCGCCGGGTTTTCATCGCCCAGGACGTCAGGTAACGTTCGACGATCTGCGCGAAGGTGTCATCGCCCGAAATGATCAGCCCGCCGGCGCCTTCGAGTCCGGAATCGCTTCTCGCGCGTTCTTCGGCAATCGCGAACGCCGCCGTGAACCAAAACAGGGATCCAGCCCCCGGGGTGCTCGTTACGCCGATTTCGCCGCCGAGCAGTTCGGCGAGACTTTTTGAAATCGACAGGCCCAGACCCGTCCCGCCGACGTTTCTCGCGGCCATCCGGTCGACTTGAGAAAAAGGCTCGAACAACTGCGGCAGCATCTCCGCCGGGATGCCGATCCCCGTGTCCTCGACCTCAAACCGGAGCACGATATCCGATCCGCTTTGCCGAAACGGGGAGGCTCGCACGACTACCCGGCCGCCCTCCGTGAATTTCACGGCGTTGGCGAGCAGGTTCAGTAGAATCTGCTTCAGGCGGTCGGCATCGCCCTCGACTCGCGGAATCAGCGGATCGACGAACGCATGCAAGGTGGTTCCCTTTTCGCGCGCCATCTGGGCAACGACCTCGGCCGCGCCCTCGACCACCGTCTGAACCTCGAAGATGCGCTTCTCCAAATCAACTTTGCCCGCTTCGATCTTCGAAAAATCGAGGTTGCTCCTGATCAGCGCGAACAGCGCCTCCGCCGCCTCGCTGATCGTCTCGACACTGATCCGCTCCCGCTCGCCGAGCTTCGCGGTACTCAGCAGTTCCGCGGCGCCGATGATCGCCGTAAGCGGCGTGCGGAGCTCGTGGCTCATCGTGGCGACGAATTGGGTCTTGAACCGGGAAGCGCTCGCGAGTTCGCGATTGAGCTCCTCCAGTGCCGTCGCATGCTGCTGCACACCGGCATGGATCAGCCGTAGTTCCTCGGCACGCTTGCGCTCGGTGATGTCGCTGATCGCCGCCAACGTGAACGACCCCGTCTCGGATGCGATCGGATTGAGGCCGATCTCGATGGGGACTTCGCTGCCGTCCTTGCGTCGGCCGTAGAGATCGCGACCGGCGCCCATCGGGCGCGCGATGGGAGACTCGTTGAACGAGTCGCGCAGTGCGGGATGTCCGCGTCGAAAGCGCTCCGGCACGAGAACATCGATCGTTTGACCGAGCAGCTCAGCGCGAGAGTAGCCGAAGAGCTTTTCAGTCTGCGCGTTGATCAGCGCAATGCGGCCCTGAGCGTCGACCAGGATCTTGGCGTATGGCGACCCCTCAACGATCGCACCCAGCAGGGCTTCGTTGCCGGCGCTCGCGGGTGCCCGCAATCCGGGCGCGAGGGAAGACACCTTCGCGCTGACCTCGTAGAGCGAATCCAATACGCGCTGACAGTTGGGCGCGCTGGGCTCGAGTTTTCCGTCGATGAAAGCTTCAAGGCTTGCGATCGCGACGGCCAAGTCGTTCCGCAGGTCGTGGAGCGCGGTGTCCATACTCGACCATTCGCGGGCAACCATTACCGCGCATGCCGGGCTCGCTCAGCGCCCGTAGTCGAGGTCACCGATCTGCGCCTGACGATCGGCGACGTAGACCAAGCGTCGATAGCCCGGATCGTCGTCCGAACCGAGCTCGAAGAGCTCACCCAGCTCGGCGTCGGGACGAATCGAGAGCACCGTGCCGCTATAGAGCATTCCTGCGGTCGAATGAATCACCACCCGGCGCCCGATCATCGCAGGGCTTGAGGACGGTTTTCCACGATCCGAGTATCGCCTCGGCACGTGAAGCCTGCGCGAAGCGCGTCTTCACGAGACGTTCGCACGCCCGGAGGAGGCTGCGGTTCGCGCCAACTGCCAGCCTTCGCGAGCCGCGACAACGCAAACGGCTACGGGCGAAGCGCCGGCATCGATGCGTCCCTCGCCGGCGGTTCCGTTGCGCTCCTCGTCGATGGCGATGCCCAGACCGAGTCCGCCCTCGACCGCGGCGGCCCGAATTGCGCCGGCATTCTCACCGATTCCGCCCGTGAAGACGAGGACGTCGATCCCGCCCAGAACGGCAGCCATCGCGCCGAGCGCGGCCCGCAGCCGCCACGCGAGCACGTCGAGCGCAAGCGTGGCCGCCGGCGCGCTTCGCGCGGCGAGCAACTCGCGAACGTCGCCGCTGATCCCCGATATTCCGAGCAAACCCGAGCGGCGCTCGAGCATTTCGTCCAGCGCATCGACGCTCGTCCCGGAGCGCAACAGATGGATCAGCAGCCCGGGATCGACTGACCCGCTGCGGGTCGCCATCGGCAAGCCGTCGAGCGGCGTGTAACCCATCGTCGTATCGATGCTCGCGCCGCGCAAGACGGCGCACAGCGACGAGCCGCCGCCCAAGTGCGCCGTAACGACGCGCGCCGAAGCGAGATCCACGCCTGCCAGTGCCGACCCGCGATGGGCGGCGTACTCGTGGCTCAACCCATGATAGCCGCGCCGCCGCAGCCCACTCTGGGTGAGCGCTCGCGGGATGGCGTACGTCGTCGCGGCTTCAGGCATCGCGCTGTGGAACGCGCTGTCCGACACGGCGAGCTGCGGAATGCCCGGCCGCAGGCGCTCCACTGCCTGGACGGCGCGCAGGGCGATTGCATCGTGCAGCGGAGCGTCCGCACCGCACGCGACGATCCGGTCGAGTTCACGTTGATCGAGGCGCCGCGCCTCGCCGGTGCCGTCGGGCATCCGGACAAACCGGTGCGCCACGACGTCGACGGCCGGGCCGAGACTCTCGGCGAGTATGTCGTCGTCAAGCTCAGGCGGTGCGGCAATGTATGCCGGCGAGGGTGGATCGGCGATCGGCGGCAGTACCCCTGAAAGGTCATACCGCTCGACCTTCACCGAGGTCGAGCCGGCGTTGATGGTCAGAACGCGCATGGACGGCGGGCCTCATCGCCGGTGCGCGAGTCCTCGCTCGCAGGCCTCAGGTCGGGTCGACCATCTTGTAGCCTACGCCGAAGACGGTGATGATGTGCGTCGGGTTGCCGGCGTCTGGTTCGACGCGTGCACGCAGGTTCGCGATGTGGCGGTCGAGCGTCCGATCGAAGACGTCGCCGTCGGTCGTCACGCGCTCCAGGAGCTGGTCGCGCGTCAGCGTTTGTCCCACGTGCGAAGCCAGGATTTCCAGCAGCTTGAATTGGGTCGGCGTCAGCCCTACCGGCCGCCCGTTCACGCGCACCTCGTGTCCCACCGGATCGATCAGGATTGCACCGATTCGCCGGTGGTGCGCGTCGGAGGCATGCTCGGCGCGTTCGTTGCGGCGCAGCACACTCTTCACCCGCGCGACGAGCTCGCGTGGGCTGAACGGTTTGCTGACGTAGTCGTCCGCCCCGAGTTCGAGGCCAACAACACGGTCCACTTCGCTGTCGCGGGCCGTGAGCATGATGACCGGAACGTCGCGCTCGGCGCGGATGCGCCGCAGCACTTCAGTTCCGGGAAAGCCGGGCAGCGTGAGGTCGAGAATAACCAAGTCGGGAGCCTGTTCGCGAAACAGTTCCACCGCCTGCGGCCCGTCGACGGCCCGGACGACCCGGAATCCTTCATCGGCAAGGTACTGCGCGAGCACGTCCACCAGCGTCGGCTCGTCGTCGACGATCAGGACGACGCGCGGCGGCGCCGTTATCATCGTGATCCAAGATTGGCGCTGCAGCGCGCCTTCCCCTGTGCCGAATGTTAGCCCCACGTCCACGAGGTGATCTCCGGCATGTCGCAGCCTTCGCGACGGATGTACGCAGCATGACGCGCAAGCGCGTCTTCGCAAAAGGGGAGCGCTTCCGGCGGAACAATGCAACCGCGCTGCTCCGCGCGCAGCAGCACTTCAAGCACGAGATGAAAGCGGCTGGCCCGGTTGAGTACCAGCATGTCGAACGGCGTCGTGGTGGTGCCCTCCTCGATATACCCGCGCACGTGGAAGCGTTCGTCGTTTGCACGCCGATACACGAGCTCGTGAACCGTCCGCGGGTAACCATGATAGGCGAACACGACCGGGCGATCGGCGGTGAACAAGTCGTTGAACTGCCGCTCGCTCAACCCGTGCGGGTGCAATTCCGGCGAGGTGAGCGCGAACAGGTCGATCACGTCGACAACCCGCAGGCGAAGCGCCGGTGCATGGCGGCGCAACAGCGACACTGCGGCGAGCGTCTCGACCGCCATCACGTCGCCGGCGCAGCCGAGGACGACGTCAGGCTCGACGTCGTCGGCCGCCCACGTCCAACGGGCGGCGCCCGCCGCGACTTGCGCGCGCGCGGCGTCGAGCGTCAGCCACTGGGGCGCGTCCTGCTTCGGCGCGACGATGACATTGATCCGATTCGTCGCCGCCAGCGCGCGTTCCATGACGCATAGCAGCGAGTTGGCATCAGGCGGGAAGTACACCCGCACGAATTCCGCCTTCTCGTTCATCACCGTGTTGACGAAGCCGGGGCCTTGGTGCGAGTAACCGTTGTGTTCCTGCCGCCAGACGTGTGAGGTCATCAGGAAATTCAAGGACGATACCGGCGCCCGCCAGGCCGTTTCGCCGGCCATCTTGAGCCACTTCGCGTACTGCGAGACCATCGAATCGACGATCGGCACGAAGCCTTCGTACGAGGCGAAGATTCCGTGCCGTCCGGACAGCACATAGCCCTCCATCCAGCCCTCGCACGTGTGCTCGCTGAGCATCTCCATCACACGGCCGGTCCGGGCTAGCCCCTCGTCCGTTGCGACGCGCGGCAGATCCCAAGCGCGCGAAGTCACCGAAAAGACGTCGTCGAGTTTGTTGGACGCCGCCTCGTCGGGTGAGAACAGCCGGAAGTTGCGCTCGCCGGTGTTGGCGGCAAAAACGTCCGCGAGCCAGCCCCCCAGAACGTGCGTCGCAGAACAACTTGAGCCGCCCGCGACGGAGCATTCGAGGGCATGCGGTTCCAGCGCCGGCAGATGCAGCGGGATGCGGCGCGTCCCGCCGTTCGCGCGCGCGCTGCGGCCGAGTTGCAACTCGGCGGTCGGAAGCGTCGCCAAGACGTCGGGCGCCGGATGCCCGGCGTCGTCAAACAGTTCGGCCGGCCGGTACGAACGCAGCCACCCTTCGACCGCGTGGCGGTGTCCCTCGTTTCCGACCGGGTCGGTAATCGGAATACCGTGCGACCGCGGCGTGTCGAGCACAGGAAGTCCGTCGATCGCACGCGGGCCCGTCATTCCCTTGGGCGAGCGCAGGATGAGCGCCGGCGGTGCGATCGGGGGGTCACCATGCTGCGCAGCGCTGCGACGCGCGACGAGTCCCTCGTATGCCGCCTCAAATGCCTGCCACAGCCGGGCGTGCATTTGGTCGCGCGGCTCGTCTTCGGTGACGCGCACCAGGATCGGTTCGTAGCCCATGCCGCGTACGTACGCACACACCCCGTCGTCACCGAGCCTCGCTAACACCGAGGGACCCGAAAGCTTGTAGCCGTTGAGATGCAAAATCGGCAAAACCATACCAGACTGCGCCGGATCGACGAACGCATGCGAGAGCCATGACGCCGCCAGCGGGCCGGTCTCGGCTTCGCCATCTCCGATAACGCAAGCCACCAACAACGCCGGGTCGTCGAGCGCCGCGCCGTAGGCGTGCGAAAGCGAATAGCCTAACTCGCCGCCTTCGTGAATTGCACCGGGACAGTGCGCCGTCAGGTGGCTCGGCCGACCGCCCGGCCACGAGAACTCACGCAGCAAGATCGCCGTGCCGCTTTCGTCTCGTGCGAGTCGCGGGTCGATTTCGGCGAGCGTTCCTTCGAGAAACAGGTTGGCATAGATCGCCGGCGCGCCGTGTCCGGGGCCGACGACCAGCAGCGTTTCGCAGCCACGGTCCACGATAAGGCGGTTGAGGTGGGCGTAGACGAGGTTCAAGCCGGGTTGGGTGCCCCAATGCCCGAGTACCCGCGCCTTACAGTCGGCCGCCGCGAGCGGCCGGCGCAAGAGGGCGTTGTCCCGCAGGTAGAGCTGGGCGGCACCGAGGTAGTTGGCGGTACGCCAGTAGCGGTCGATGGCCGTCAGGCGCTCGCTGCGCGTCACCGGTCGTGCCTCGGTTGTCGTCGTCACAGCCTCACTGTAGGTACCGGCTACGCCACCGGCCGTGAAGGCGATGTGAATGCCCGGGGGGCTGCGTTCGCTGAACCTTCGCACGGCCGTGCGACGATGGCCGCATGACATCAGTCTTTGAGCACGTCATCGTCCCCGTTGACGGGTCCTCGACCGCCGAACGCGGTATCGCTCTGGCGCTGGAATTGACGGCGGGCGGCGGCAGCATCACCTTCTGCAGCGTCGTCGACCCGACGGTTCTCTGCGTGCCCGCGGCCGAAGTGGGAGGGCTCGATTTCGGACCGCTCCTGACGGTGCTCGACGAAGACGCCGAGACGTTCTGCCGCGACGCTCAGGCGAAGAGCGACGCCGCCGGCGTGAAATCGGACACCATCGTGCTGCACGGTCAGTGCGTCAGTGTCATCGAGCAGCTGGTTCGAGACAACCGCTGCGATGCCGTCGTGCTCGGAACCCACGCCAGAACCGGATTGGACCGCATGGTGCTCGGAAGCGTCACCGAGGGTCTGCTGCGAGCGATCGACGCACCGATCGTGGTCGCGCACCAAGACGACGAAGCGCGCACCGGACCGGTTCTGGTCGCGGTCGACGACTCGCCGGCAGCTGCCGCCGCCGTCAAAGAAGCAATCGTCATCGCGGCCTCACGGGGAAATGCGTTGGCGCTGGTTCACGTTTTGAATCCGGACCACCCCGACGCGGCCGCCGCCAATGCGGCGCTGGAACGGGCAGCGCACGAGGCCCGCGAACGCGGCCTCGCCGTTTCCCTCATGCTGCGACGCGGCGACCCCTGCGACGAACTGATCGCGGCGGCGGACGCGCTCGAAAGCTGCATGATCGTGATGGGCACGCACGGCCGTTCGCTCGTGCCGCGGCTGGTGCTCGGGAGCGTCGCGGCGGCCGTCGTCGAACGTGCGCGGGTCCCGGTGATGACGATCCGGCGTTCGGGGCGCGTATATCGCCCCGCTTCGGTCAGCTTAGCGCAGGCGGTGACCGGAATACACGCCTGAACGCCGCCGTCAGACCAGCGAGCATTCCAGTCAAGATCGCGAGACCGGCGCCGACCGTCAGCGGCGTTGCACCGCGGCCTCCGCACAGCGCGCTCGCACTGCCGGCCAGCCACATCCGAACCGAGCGCAGCGGATTCCCGGAAACGCCGGCAACCTCTTCGCCGTTCGCGGCGAGATCGCCGGGCAGCCAGCTTGAGCCGTCGATGATTTTCGCGATCCGTCCGCGCCCATCGAGCACGATCGCGGCTTCCGTGTGACCGACGACGCCGGGCCGAGGGTGCTCGGCCACGATACCGAAACGCGCCGCGAGTTCGTCGATGCGCGCGGCAGGCCCGGTTACGAGCGACCAGCGCGAGGGATCGGCGCCGTACGCGCGTCCGTAGCGCGCGAGCACGGCGGGTGTGTCGAACACCGGGTCGATCGTCATCGTGACCAACCGCACCGGCACGCCGCGGAGCAAACGCTGCAGGCGCGCAAATTTGGCCATAACCAGCGGGCACGCGTCGGCGCAACGCGTGTAGATGAACGAGACGATGGTCGTACGGCCGCCGGGCGCGGCAAACGAAAACCGACGACCGCCCTGATCGAGGAGAGCGAGCGCCGGCACGGCATCGCCCTCGCGCAGAACTGGGACAAACGGCCGCCGCGAGGGCACGGTCGTCGCGGAGCGGAACGGCGCGACGATCGGAGGCGGCGCGGTCGCTACCACGTCTTCATGCCGGGCGCCAGGTACGCGTGGGCGTGCAGCTGGGCGATCACCGGGCCCGCGTAGGCAAGGACCGCAAGACCCACCGCCACGAGTCCCCAGCGCCCAAGCCGGTCGAGCACCGGCGGCGTGTCCATCGCATCCTCGTTCGTGGGAGCAAATGCGAAGCGCGGCTCTTCTGTTGATCGGCGATCGGCGAAGTACGTGCCCGTGGCCACGATGATGAACATCAGCACGGAGAGCGCGACGATGATCCCGCCGACCGCGGCCCACACCATCTCCGGGTGCCACGTCGACGCCCCTTGGGCGCCGAAGTAGCTGACATCGGACGTGCGGCGCGGTGAGCCGAGCAGGCCCGCCCAGTGCATCGCAAGCGACATGATGCTCATGCCGACGAACCAGGTGTAGACCTGAATCAGCGCCAGCCGGGGTGCGAACAGCGCCCGTCCCGTCAAGGCCGGCACCAGACCGTAGGTCGCGCCGATGAACGTGAGTGCCACCGGACCGCCGACCGTGATGTGGAAGTGCCCAACGATCCACATCGTGTTGTGCACGAGCACGTCCATCGAATACGAGTTGTTGACGATGCCTCCGAAGCCGCCGAAGATGAACAGGATCATGCCGAGCGCAGGTCCGGCGAACACCGGGTTCCTCCACGGCAGCCAGCGCACGGTGCCGATAAACCCGCGCACGCCGGCCTTCCGGGCGGCCAGCTCAAAGGTCGCGAAGATCGCGAAGGCCGTCATGAACGACGGGATCACGACGCCGTAGGTCGTGACGGTATGCAGCCACTTCCAACCCGCCGCGATACCGGGATCGAGATACTGGTGATGGAGTCCGACCGGCGTCGAGAGCAGCAGCAGCATGATGAACGTCAGCCGCGTCAGCGCGTCGCTGAAGATCTTGCCGCCAAATGTCGCCGGAACGACCGCATACCAGATCGCGTAGGCGCCCATGATCCAGAAGTAGACGAGCGGGTGGCCGAAATACCAGAAGAACATTCGCGTGAGGCCGACGTCGACGCCGGGCGTCCAACCGAGTGACCACGGGATCAGCAGGCACATCTCCGCGACGACCCCGAGCGTCGCGATGATCCACATCGTCATCGTGCAGGCGGCGAGAAACGCCGGCAGCGGGATGCGCGCGTCGCGGTTTTCGGACTTCCAGCGCGCGACATTGAGGAAGATGTCGGCGGCCACGACCCAGGTCCCGAGAATCAGAAAGGTCGCCCCGAAATAGAAAAGCGGGCTCGCCTTGAGCGGCGCGTAGAACGTATAGAGCACGCTCGCGCTGCCGTCCAAGATCGCGACGGTTGCCATCGCGGTGCCGACGAGCATCACGCAGTACCCGATCCAGCCGAGCCGTACCGAGCGGATCCGCGGCATTGTGGTGTAGGTGCTGTACGTGAAGAAGCCGGTGATGAAGAACGTGGTAAACACGAGTGCCATCAGCACCCCGTGCGCCGTCAGCATGCGGTAGTAGTCGAACGATGGCGGCATCACGATGAAATTCGCGCGCGAGAGGCCTTGGAGCATGCCGAACAGCGCTCCGACGCCGAGGACCAGCGTCGCCGTGTAGATGTGGGTGAGAACGAGCAGGTCGCCCTGCGCGCGGGACAGCGCGAGGGCGTCGGCGGCCGTCGGAATTCGCGGCGTAGTCGAGGCCATCACTTCACCTCGACCTTCGCGGCCATCAGCTGGTGGCCGGATCCGCAGTACTCATTGCAGACGAGCAAGTACGTGCCTCGATCGCGAAACGTGTGCGAAACCTCGCTCACCCAGCCCGGCGTCACCATGGTGTTCACGCCGGTCGCCGGTATGCTGAAGCCGTGCTCGACGTCCGCGCTGGTAACGTAGAAGGTCACCCGCGATCCGACGGGCACCTCAATGTCGGACGGCGTGAACGAGAAGATCCGCGCGACGTAGTATGCTTCATAGGCCCCGTCGGCGACCTTGCGCAGCCCCGGATGGTCGAAGGGCGGCGTTTCGGAGACCTTGGTCGGATCTATGCTCTGGACGTGGCTCGGCGGCACGAATCCGTCAACGACGGCCGCGGTCGTGATCACGGCCAGGAAAACGACCAGCATAGCCAAGCCGAAGGCCATCCAGATCTTCTCTTGCCGGTGTAGGTGGATGTGCACGCCTACCACCGGGCCCGCAGCAGCGCGAACATGGCAAACCAGCCGATCAGGATGAAGGCCCCGATCCCAAAGACGAAGGCGAGCGTCGCGGGAAGCGGCTCGTCGGGCAGCGGTTTCATTCGGTCTATTCTAACGCCGGCCGGCCCAAATGTTGTGAATGGCCCGTGAACGGGCGTTCCATGGATTTGCCGTCCCGGGCGCTAGCATCGGCACATGACGAACATCCACGAACGCATGTACCTCGATGCTCCGTACGCGCAGGCGCAAGGCGCCCTGGAACGCCGGCTCGGGCTGTGGCTGGGGCGCGGAGACTGCACCCTGACGCTCGTCGCTCCGGTGAACGGCCGCGAGGTCGCTCGCACGGTAACGGCACACGCCGAGCAGATCCCCGGCACTGCGAATTATACGGTGGCCTATTTCGTCCGGTGGAAGGCCGGCGACACACCCAGCGGAATTCCGACGCCGGGCTTCGCCGGGACGCTGACCCTCAGTGCAGGCGAGGATTATAACGAGTGCTCGCTGCGGCTGGACGGGGCGTACGAGCCTCCGGGCGGCCTTCCCGGGGCGCTCTTCGATGAGCTCGTCGGACGCCGCATCGCGCACTCGACCTTGACGGGTTTGCTCGAAGGCGTCGCGCAGGAGCTTCACCGCGAGCACACGTTGGTCGAAGCGGCCAAACACGCGCGCTAAAACCCGGCTGCGGCCGGCGAGATAAGGGTTTTCCGGCGTCGAGCGGGCACATCCGGAGTCCGATGCCGGAGCTGCCGGATATTGCCGCCTACCTCAGCGCGCTCGAGCCGCGCATCGTCGGGCAGCGGCTCGAACGCGTGCGCCTCGCCAGTCCCTTTCTCTTGCGCACCGCCGAGCCGCCGCTTTCGAGCGTTGAGGGCCGCGTCGTGCGCGAGCTGCGCCGTATCGGCAAACGCATCGCCATCGGCTTCGACGACGACCTGTGGCTGGTGCTCCACCTGATGATCGCCGGCCGGCTGCACTGGCGTCCGCCGGGCGCGAAGCTGGCAGGCCGCAACCAGCTGGCAGCGTTCGATTTCCCGGACGGTTCGCTGGTTCTCACCGAAGCCGGTACCAAGCGCCGCGCGTCGCTGCACGTCGTCCGCGGTGAGGACGCGCTGCGCGCCGTCGACCCCGGCGGCATCGACGTCTTTGCTGCCGACCTCGATGCCTTTCGGCGGGCGCTCAGCGTCGAGAACCGGACGCTCAAGCGCGCCTTGACCGACCCGCGCATCGCAAGCGGCATCGGCAATGCCTACTCCGACGAGATCCTCCACGCCGCTGGGCTGTCGCCGATCGCGCTGACGCACAAGCTGACGCCGCAGGAATGGGAACGCCTGTACACGGCGACGCGCGCGACGCTGCAGCTCTGGATCGACCGGCTCCGCGACGAGGCGGAGGGCGGGTTTCCGGAGGGCGTCACCGCCTTCCGCAAGGACATGGCCGTCCACGGGCGTTTCGGCGAACCGTGTCCGCGCTGCGGCGAGCCCGTGCAGCGCATTCGATTCGCCGACAACGAAACGAACTATTGCGCGCGCTGTCAGACCGAGGGCCGGCTGCTCGCTGACCGCAGCTTGTCGCGGTTGCTGAAAGCCGATTGGCCGCGCACCCTCGAAGAACTCGACGAACTCAAACGGCGTTGACCCGCCGCAATTGGGAAAGAACGTGCGGAACGCAGTCGCCGACCCCCGAGGGCTCCATGCAGTATCGTGAGATCTTCTCCAATTCCGGCCTCGCGACGTACGCCTTGATATTCGATCAAGGCGATGAGGCCGTCGCTGAGTTGAGCCGGTTCGCGCGCGAGACCGGCGTCAACGGCGCCTCGCTGAGCGGCGTGGGCGCCGCATCCAGCGCGACCCTGGGATGGTTCGATTTCGCCGCCAAGTCCTACGAACCGAACCGCATCGACGAGCAAGTGGAAATCGTCTCGGTCCTCGGCGACATCGCGACGACCGAAGATGGGACGCCGCAAGTCCATGCCCACGCGGTCGTGGCCAAGCGGGGCGGCGGCGCATTCGGCGGACATCTCCTCGAGCTGCACGTGAAGCCGACCCTCGAGATCATCGTGACCGAAACGCCGACCCATCTGCGCAAACGCATCCTGCCCGGACTTCCCATCGCGACCATTCGCCTGAGCGAAAGTTCCTGAAGCAAGGGCGGGACGATTCAACGAGCACGCCAGGAACAGACCTGCCGCGGCAGCGAACCCGTTTCGCCTTGTGTTGAAGCGCGTTTTTCGGTTATGCCTAGCCGCCTCGTTTGCCGTGCTGCTCCTGCCGAGTGCGCTGCAGGCACAGGACGCTTCACCCAGCGCCGGACCGGGCGGCGCCGCCCCGAGCGGGCCCGCTCCCTACGACGTGTTCGTCAAGGGCGCCGACGTCTCGTCGGGGATGATCCCGGTCGTGCGCAAGGCGGGGAAGGTCTATCTCGTCATTGCGACCACGCAGTTTGACCAGGATTTCATCGAGACGTCGGTGCCCTGGACCGGGCTGGGCGGCTTCGGTCCGGCGGCGGGTGAGCCGTACGTCGCCCCGGCGCGCATCATGCGCTTTGCGCGCGTCGACGATACCGTCGTCATTCGCTGGCCCAATACGTTTGCCAAGGTCGACCAGTTGACGCCGCAGGCGCTCGGCACGCAAACGTCACTGCCCAGTTCGGTCGTGGCGGTTGTACCGGTGGTGGCCCAGTCGAAGACGGCCGTCGTCGTTCCGGCCGCTCCGTTCCTGGGTGATCTTGCGGACATCAACGCCCAGTTCGAAACCGTCGCCTCGAAGCCCGGCCACTCGTACCGGCTCGATCCGTCGCGGTCGTTCTTCATGGATGCGAAGAGTTTTCCGGACAATACGCTGCTACGCGTGAGCCAAACCTGGACGACCGATTCGCCCGACACGATCGACAACGCACCCGATCCGCGCAGCATCGAGGTCCGCATGACCTACAACATCATCGCGGCCCCGCACGACGGCTACCTGCCTCGGATCGCCGATCCGCGCGTGGGGTACTTCGAACAGCCGCTGATCGACTTCTCCACCGACCGCAACGTGTCGCGCAACGTCTACTATGTGGCTCGCTGGAACTTCATGCCCGAACATCCCGGCCAGCCGTCGGTCGCCAAGCACCCGCTGGTCTACACGCTCAACAACAATATCCCGCTCGACTACCGCGATGTCATCAAGCAATCGCTGCTGCAGTGGAACGCGGCGTTCGAGAAGGTCGGGATCTTGAACGCCATTCAAGTTCAGCAGCAGCCGAACGACCCCAGCTTCGACGTCGACGATATCCGGAACAACATGGTCAGCTGGGTGAGCTCGACCTCGCCGCAGTACGGCGCTGAAGCCCTGATCATCGACGATCCGCGCACGGGCGAAGAGATCAACTCCGGCGTCAACGTTGACGCGGTAATGGGTCTTCAGGGGTGGCGCTACAAGTACTACGTTGCGCCGGCGCGGGGTTTGCCCGACAACGACGCCTTGGAAAAGCAGTTCGCGATCGACTACCTCCATGCGGTCGTGCTGCATGAAGAAGGCCACGACTTCGGACTCCAGCACAACTTCATCGGCTCGATGGCGTACACCGCCAAGCAGCTGCAAGACCCCGCGTTTACGGCGAAGTACGGCATCGCCAGTTCGGTGATGGAGTACGCGCCGGTCAACGTGTGGCCCAAGGGCACGCCGCAGGGCGCGTACAATCAGCCGGTGCTCGGTCCGTACGACTACTATGCGATCGCATACGGGTACAGCTACATACCGAATGCATCGACACCGGAGGACGAGCTGCCGGCCCTCAATCGTCTCGCCTCACGATGGTCCGATCCGATGTACCGGTTCGCATCCGACGAGGATTCCTTTTTCGACCGCGGTCATGCCATCGATCCGCGCGTGCAGCAGAATGACCTCACCGACCATCCGCTGGTCTGGGAAGCGACGCAGCTCCGGATGCTCCACGGCATCCTCAATGCCGTCGACCAGCGGTTTCCGAAGCCGGGTCAGTCTTACGAGGAGGCACGACGCGCGTTTTCGAGTCCGCTGCGCATGTACGTGAACTTTGCCACGATGCCGGCGCACGTGATCGGCGGCGAATACATTTCCCGGGCCAACGCCGGCGATCCGCACAGTTCGCCGCCCTTGCAGCCCGTCTCGCGGTCGGACGAGTATACGGCGTGGAAGATGCTCGAGACGTATCTCTTCGCCGACGATGCCTGGCATTTCAGCCCGAACGTCCTCAACAAACTCATATATAACGAAGTCAGTTCGTTCACGGACGCCGGGTGGGTGTACAGCCCGTCGCCGCGGCACGACATTCCGGTCGTGCAGGTTGCCGCGCAAGCACAGGAGCTCGCGCTCAACGAGCTCTTCGCCCCGCTGACGCTGCAGCGCATCGACGAACTCTCGACGAAATACGCGCCGGGAACGACGATGACCCTGTCGGATCTCTTCGATTGGACGCGCGCCGGGATCTTCGGCGACTTCCAAAACGGCGGAATCGCGCGGGCCGGGGTCGTACGGCGAAACGCGCAGATGCGTTTTGCCAAGCGGCTCTCGCAGCTGTGGACCTCGCCGGCGGCCGGCACGCCGACTGATGCGCAATCTCTCGCGCGCCTCCAATTGCGCTATCTGGAACAAACGTCCACGCAAGCCCTCAACGGAAAACTCGACGAACTCACACGCGCCCACGTTGAGGCGTTGCAGGCGATTGCGAAACAGGCGCTGGAGGCCAAGGCGACCATTGCGACGCCGGCTCCGCCGCCGCCGGGCAGGATGTAGCCGGAAGAACTCGCGCGCATGCAGCTTGTCTCCCTCGGAAAGCGCGTCGCGTGCGTGCTCGTCGCCTTCGTCATTGCCGCAGCGGGACCGTCACCCGCGGCCGACTCTTCCTACGACCGGCTGCAAGGGCTGGCGCGCGACATGACGTTTCACTGGGCGAAGCTGCATCCGTTCGTCGCCACCGAGCTCGGGATTCCGGGCGAAGACGGCATGGTCGACGCGCCGTCGCAGGCCGCCGACGACCGCGATCTGGCGCTGATTCATACCTGGGAGGCCCGGCTGGCCGCGATCCTCGTCGCCGGCGCATCGCCCAAGGTGCGCGACGATGCGGCCCTGCTGCGCGCGCAGCTGACGGCGCAGGAGCGTCAGTTCACCGTCTACCGATACGATCGCAAGGATTACTCGGCGCCGGGCATCGCGATCACGAACGCGATCTACACGCAGTTCGAGCACCTGCCGGCCGGCGGTTCCGCGCCGGCTTGGAACGACATCATCTCGCGCCTCGCACAGGCGCCGGCCTACATCACGGCCGGTGAATCGCTGGTCACCGAACCCGGTCATCTGCAAGGCGTCGTCGGTGCGCAGCAGCTCGACGGCGTGCCGGATTTTCTCGGCCGTGCGTTGACGGCCGCCGCCAAGGCGCAGCTGCCGCGTGCGCGTTTCCTGCGTTTCGCCGCCGTACGCGACGCGACGCTGCGTGCCGTCCGCGAAGAGAAACGCTACATCGACGCGCACGCTGCCGGATGGCCCGAAAACTTCGCGATGGGACGTGCGGCCTACGAGGCGATGCTTCGCGACGAGCTCCTGGTGCCGTATGGCACCGAGGCGATCGAAAAGATGGCCGCCGATGAACTCGCGCACGGGTGGGCGCAGTCGTACTGGTACCTGCACGTGGCGAAGGAACGTGGTACGCCGATCGGTCCGGCAACAGGGGGAGGTCTCGCGCCGAGCGGTCTCGCGCTCATCCCCTACTACCGCGCCCAAGTCGCGCATCTACGCCGCTTCGTGGCCGAGCATCACGTCGTCGACGTGCCGGCGTGGCTGGGGCGGATCGACGTCGTCGAAACGCCGAAATTTCTGCAGCCCGTTTCGCCCGGCGCTTCGATGGAATCGCCGCGCCGCTTCGCCCGCGAGGCGACCGGCTTCTATTACATCACCCCGCCAGTCTCGCTCGCGCGCGCGGCGGCGGAACTCGACCCGAACCAGGATTTCGACCGCGACCGCATTCTCTCGACGGCCGCGCACGAGGTGATGCCGGGGCATTTTCTCCAGCTGTCGATCGCGCGTCGTCATCCAGACTTCGTGCGGCGCATCCAGGACAGCGCCTCGTTCGCCGAAGGTTGGGCCTATTACGGTGAGGAGATGTTCGTCGACCTCGGCCTGTACGGCGACGACCTGGATCCGCGTTACTATACGGCGCAGTGGGAACGGATTCGCGGAGCGCGGGCGATCGTCGACGCCAAGCTCGCGTCGGGCGAAATGACCGAGCCGCAAGCCGCGGCGTATTTCCACCAGGAGACCGGCTTCAGCACGAGCGCCGCCAAAGCCGAGGTCGACGGGATCGCGCTCGGCCCCGGATACGTCATCTCGTACACCGTCGGCCGTCAGCAGCTCGAGCTGCTCGAACACGACTACTTCGTCGCGATCGGCGCGCGCGGATCGCTGGCGCATTTCCACGACCGCTTGATGTGCTACGGCACGGCGCCGCTGTCGATCGTCGCGCCGGAGTTGCTCGCCGACCTCTCCAAGCCCCTGTCCGCGGTGCAAGCCGCGGCCGGTGTCTCGCGCTAGGACAAAACCGCCTTCGCAGACTTTCCTCAGACCTCGGCGCTAGGCTGACGGAATGTTTCAGCTTGCCATCGTCGCCCCGTTCGCTATTGCCGCAGCACTCGGAGGCGCGACTCCGGTCGACGGCGTCGCGTGGTCGACGGACGCGGCACATTCGAACGTCACGCTGAGCGTGTCGCAGATGTTCTTCTCACGCCTCACCGGAACGCTCCCGGTCGCGTCGGCGACGGTCGTCACGGCTCCCGATTCGGACCTTCCGCTGGAGTTCGGCGTCGTGCTCGACTCCGCGGACATGACCACGCACGACACGGGTCGCGACGCGGCGCTGCACAGCGACCGCTTCTTCGACGTCGCGCGCTATCCGATCATCCGCTTCACCAGCGACCAGATCGTCGGGTCGAACGCCGATACGTTCACCATTCACGGTCAGTTATCGATGCGTGACCAGACGCACCCGATCGTGTTCACGACGCATCGGGTGCAGTTGGGGTTCGACGGCGACGGCAAACGCCGCATCCGGTACGAGGCGACCGGCGGCTTCCACCGTTCCGATTACGGGATGGCGGCCGACCCCGGAGTCATCGGCAACGAGGTCGCGCTCCGCGTCGAGATCGAGGCTGTCGACCTGCGCTGACGCGAGTCTCGCCGGGCTACTGCACGCGCCTTACGCGGTAGCCGCGTTTCGTCAGGTTGGCCTGCACGCTGCCCGCACCGGCCAGATGACCGGCACCCACCGCGACGAAGCTCACGCCGGACCCGTGCAGCAGCGTATCGAGACGCTGCGCCCAGGCGGCATTGCGGTCGACCACGAGCTCCTTGTAGAGCGCCGGCGAGCGGCGGAAGATCTCGTCGTCCTCGATGCCGGCCAGCTTCTCGACGTTTCCGTTCGCCCACAGCGCGACGAGCTGGTCGGTCGACGCAGTGCTCGAGTCGATTTCGTCGAGGGTCGCGTCGAGAAAGGCGACTTCCTGATCCTGCGGCAGGTCGGCGAAGAAATGCAGCTGCTGCTGGAGCGTCTCGAAGCCGTACACGGGCTTTCCGCTCGACGCGAAGGTGCTGCGCAGTTGACGGTCGACGCCGTAGCTGGGATCGTACCCGGCCTTGAGCAACGGAACCGTCGAGAGCATCACCGCCGCGAACCAGGGGCGAAACGGTTCGAACATCGCCTCGCCGGGGGCGCCCATGGCGCGCGAGGCGGCGTCGACCCGCGCGAGGTCGGCCGGAGTCAGCTTCGTCGAGAGCGGATGCGCCGCGTCCATCCCCAACGACTGCAGGCTCGGCAGAATGCTGGTCGGATCCTCGCCGTCCGGAACCTCGAGCCACAAGTCGCGGCTTTGCGCGATCGCGGCGTCGAGCGCCGGCGAATGCCACTGCCGATCCGCTTTGAGGATGTGAATCGTGCCGAACAGGTACACCTTGGCGTGCGCCGACTCGACGACCCACAAGGCAGGATAGGCCGAGGCGGCGCGTGTCGCCGCCAGCACGATCGCACCGGCAAGCGCGATGCAGCGCAAGAGCCGGAGCGTTCTAGACGCGGGCGGCGTTTCGTGCAATCGTGAGCGTCGTCGTTTCGCCGGGACGCAGCAGGGTCACGGCGATCTTCGGATCGATCCGTCCCATAGCGGAACGGAAGAGCTCGCCGCAATGGATCCCCACAACGAGCGGGTTGTGCGCGTAATGAACCGGGATCGCTTGGCCCACGCCGGCGAGCTTGCAGGCATAGGCTGCATCATCAGGCCCCATCGTGAACGCGCCGTTCCCCGAGCACACGACCGCCAGATCGGGATGATAGCGCATGCCGACCAAGGCCATGTCGCCGTACACATCGGTATCGCCCGAAGCGTAGATCCGAGCGCCGCCGATGTCGATGATGAACCCGGCCGGCGGAAAGCCGGACGCCGTCGAGTGCACGGCCGGCACCAGTTCGAACTTCGTTTCTTTGTAGGCGGCGGTTCCGCCCATATTGATGCCGGCGCCGCCGTTGAGCACGACTTGCGTACTGTCGACTCCGGCAGCCTTGAACTTCGGTACCAAACCGACGCGCATGAGGTCGCTCTGTCCCACCGTCTTCACCTCAACGCCGGCGGCGAGAAGTGCGGGCAGCAGTTCGAAGTAGTCGCCCATATGGTCGCCGTGATCGTGCGTCAACGCCACGACCATCGCTTCGGGCCGGCGTCCCTTGATGTGCGCGACATATGCGGCCGGACTCGAGAGCTCGGCTGGCTTCTCGATGCCGAACGCTTTGAAGCCCGTGTTGTTCCAGATCCAGGCGTCAACGAGCACGATGGTTTTGTCGTCCGGCGTCGCCAGTTCATAGACCCCGCCGCCGTACCAGCGTATCCTCAGCGTCGCCGGCGGACCCGATGCCGCGGCGAACTCGTGGCCTGAAACGCTCGCGCCTGCGGCGCCGGCGACTGCGGTTACCCCGAAAAATTCACCACGCGAAAGCGGATCGCTCATCTTCACTCCTGGGCGGCAACGACGATGTACTCGGCATCTTACGCTCGGCGGCCGCACGACCCTGGGGCGCTCCCCTTCTTGACCCGCCGCAACCGGTCTGCTACAGAAGGATGCAATGGCCGGCGAGTTCCGGCGGGGGGCAAGATGACTCTATCTCGTAAGCGATTGCTCGCACTCGGTGCCGGCGCCGGAGCGTTCGCATCGATCGGTGTGCTCCGCTGGCCCGGCGAGGCGGCGCAGTTTACCTTGAAGCTGGCAAACGATCAGACGCCGACGCATCCGATGAACGTCGCGACGGCCGACGCGATCAAACGCATCGGGGATGTCACCGGCGGTCAGGTCGAGGTCAAACTCTTCCCCAGCAGCCTGCTTGGGGGCGACCCGCAGATGCTGGCTCAGGTGCGGACGGGTGCGATCGAGCTGGTGCAGATGGGCAACAACATCGTGGGCTCGGTGATCCCGTCGGCGGCGCTGCTGAGTATGCCGTTCGCATTCACCAGCCCGCAGCAGTACCAAGCCGCCGCAAACGGTCCGCTCGGCGCCTATATCGGGACCGCCGCCGCAAAGATCGGCCTGCGAAAATTCGACACCTCGTTCTACGGCGGGTTCTTCGAAGTCCAGAACCGTGTCCGTCCGATCAACGCGCCGGGCGATCTGAAAGGCCTGAAGATCCGCGTACCGCCCGGCCCGATCGACGTCGGCACCTTCAAGGCGTTCGACGCGGCGCCGACCGTCATCACGCTCGGGGAAGTATACACGTCGCTGCAGACGCACCTGATCGACGGCATCGAGGTGCCGCTGCCGACCGTTCGCAATTTCAAGTTCTACGAACAGTTGAAGTACTGTTCGCTCACGCACCACAGCGGGCTCTCGTACCTGCTCTTCGCGAACGCCGACGTCTGGGGGCGCTTGCCCAAGAACCTCCAAGATGTCCTCGACCGCGAGTTCAATGCGGCCGCGGCAACGGCCACCAAGTCGATGGCCGGTCAGGAAGTCAGCGTCGAAGCGGAACTCACGGCCGATGGCATGGTGTTCAACCGGCCCGCGCTCGAGCCGTTCAGCCAAGTGATTCGCGGCTCGGGCCTGTATCGTCAGTGGCGCGACCAGTACGACCCCAAGGGCTGGGAGATGCTCGAAAGGACGACCGGGAAGCTCGTCTAGCGCAGCGTCACTGCGTTTGGACCGTCACGCTGGTCGAGCCAAGCGGCACGCCGTTCATGTCCTGGAAAGTCACGGTCACGGTGCCGCCGTTGATCGGCGTGCCCTGTGAGGTTAAGAACACCGAGAACGTCTCCGACTGTCCGGGCGTGAACGAGTCGGGAATCGGGTTTGCGGGCGCCGCCAGGCATTGACCGGACATCGCGGTTTGGCAGATCGTCCCGGTCAGCGGCAGCGACCCCACGTTCACGACGACTTGCCCGTTGGCATACGTATTCAGCGTGTTGTTCGCGGCCAAGACGGCGAACGCGCCCGTTCCCCCGGCCGCCACCGGCAAGTTGACCACGCCGTTCCCGCTGGCGGTCGCGTTCTGCACCACGAACCCGGCCGACGGACTCGGCGACGGCGAGGGAGTTGCGGTCGGGCTCGCAGTCGGGCTTGGTGACGCGGTTGGGCTCGGCGTCGGGCTCGGTGTCGGCGTCGCGCTCGCCGACGGACTCGGTGTCGGCGTTGGCGTGGCGCTCGGCGATGCGGTCGGACTCGATGAGGGGCTCGCGGTCGGACTTGACGATGCCGTTGGGCTCGGTGTCGAAGTCGGCGCCGGCGTCGGCGTGGAAAGCGTCGAGGTCGTGCTGAACAGCACCAGTTCGTACGACGTCCCCGCGACGAGCGTCAGCGGCGCACTCAGCTCCGGCCAGTCGAAGAATATGTCGCCCGCGGTGTCGGTGGCCTGCACGGCCGGCCCCAACAGCACCCTCCAGCCGGCGGTGGGATCGTTCGGGTTGGCGGGGTTGTTCGGATCGTAGATCGCGACGTACGAGTGAGTCGGATCGGGCAACGTCACGTTTTGCGGGAATTTCCACACGATGACGAACGAGTCGGGGAGTGTGACGCTAGTATCCGGTGTGAAGGTGACGTAGCCGAACGGGTTGATGTTCGCCGCACCGATGTTCTTCGGCGCACGGCGCACGTTCTGCACGGTCGGGGTCCCGGCCGGCTGCGTGACCGACATCGTCGTCAGTAAATGCGAGACGGCGCTCGCGGCCGGAACGGTGAGCGTCCCCGTATATCCGCCGTCGAACGGCCCGAGCGTAAGTGACGAAGACGCCGTCGTGCTAGTGGTCAGCGTCCCGGTCGAGCTCGGCGCGTTCGTCGGCGCCGCAAGGACCGGCGGGTTCATATTCGCCCGGCTCGAGCACGATGAAAGCGCAAATCCAAGACCACCGACGATCAAAAGCATCGACGGCAGAAGGGATCGCATTATGGACGTGCGGGTCAGCATAACCGGGATTTCGATGAGTACACTCCCTCAGCCGAGCTAACCTTTCGCAGAGCGATGTTACCGTGCACCCATCGGCCCGTACCGGAACGGGCACGCTTGCTTGGTCCCGGGAAGCGCTCACGCGGGCGCGGAAGATCGCGGCGAGTGAAGGGTTTGTAGTGCCGGCGGCACCCGCAATGAACTTGTTCTTGGACACCGTGCGCGGGTCCGCAGGCCGGCAAACGCCGATTTGGATCATGCGCCAAGCCGGACGCTATCTGCCGGAGTACCGGAAGATCAAAGAACGCGCGACCTTCCTCGAGATGACGCACGATCCGGCGCTGGCAGCCGAAATCACCCTGCAGCCCTTGCGACGATTTCCGCTCGACGCCGCGATCATCTTCAGCGACATCATGACGCCGCTCGAAGCGTTGGGAATTCCGGTCGACTTCACGCCCGGCCCGGTGATCCGCGAGCCCTTGCGGTCGCGCGCGGCGATCGAAGCACTGGCGCTGCGGGACGAGGTCGCGCCGTTCGTGGGCGAGGCACTGCGCATCGTGCGGGCCGCGCTGACCGGCGAGGTCGCCCTGATCGGCTTTGCCGGCGCCCCGCTCACGCTAGCGGCATACCTGGTCGAGGGCGGCGGCAGCAAGGAATACGAGCACTTCCGCCGGTTCCTGCGCAGCGAGCCGGCGGCGATGCACCTGCTGCTCGAGAAACTGACCGACCTGACGATTCGTTATCTGCAAATGCAGATCGCGTCGGGCGCGCAGGCCGTCCAGTTGTTCGACAGCTGGGCCGGGCTGCACGACCTGCGCACCTACCGCGAGTACGGTCTCCCGTACAACGCCAGGATCCTCGCGGCGCTGGCGGACGCCGGTGCGGCGCGCATCTACTTCGCGCTCGGCGCAGCACATTTGCTCGAGGCCGTCGCAGAACTTCCGGCCGATGCGGTCGGAATCGATTGGCGGACCGACCTTGCGGCGGCGCGCGCTGCGCTGCCGGGCAAAGCGCTGCAAGGGAATCTGGATCCGGCGTTGCTGTTCGCCGACCACAGCGCGATCGCGGCCGAAGCGCGGCGCATCTTGGATCAGGGGAACGGCGGAGCCCACGTCTTCAATCTCGGCCACGGTATTTGGCCCGCCACGCCGATCGACGCCGTCGCGCACCTGGTCGAGACGGTGCACGCGTACCGGCGTCCATGAATTTCGCCGCCTCCGCGACGCGGCAGCGTGCTGCCGGCCTGGTCGCCGAACTCCAGGAACGCATCTGCAGCCGCATCCTCGATCTCGAACGCGCGACTGCGGCGGCGGCGGAGCGCGCTGCGTCCGCGTTCACCGTCGATGACTGGGAAAGTCCCCCCTCGGAGCGCGGCATCGCGGGCTACGGCTCGACGCGCGTCATCGCCGGCGGTGCGCCGCTCGAGAAAGCCGGCGTCAACACCTCGGTCGTGACCGGCGCTCAGCTGCCGCCCAGCGTCGTGGCGCAGCGGCCGGAACTCGAGGGTCACGGCTTCTTCGCGGCCGGCGTGAGCGTCGTGTGCCATCCCTGCAACCCCCACGCGCCGGCGGCACACTGCAACTATCGCTATTTCGAAGCGCAAGCGCCCGACGGGTCGCGCAGCGCCTGGTGGTTCGGGGGCGGTGCCGACCTGACGCCGTACTATCCGGTACTCGACGACGTGCGCGACTTTCATCGCGCGCTCAAAGCTGCGTGCGATCGCACTAACGACGATTTCTACGCCGAGTTCAAGAACTGGTGCGATCGGTATTTCTACTTGCCGCATCGCAACGAGGCGCGCGGCGCCGGCGGTATCTTCTACGATTACATCGACGCCGAGCGCGGCACGCGCGACGAGTTGTTCGCATTCTCGCGCGCAGCCGGCGAAGCGTTCGTTCGCGGCTACTTCCCCATCGTCGAACGCCGCGCGGCGCAAGCGTTCGGCGAACGCGAACGTTCCTTCCAACTTTTGCGCCGCGGACGGTATGTCGAGTTCAACCTGCTATACGATCGCGGGACGCTCTTTGGATTGCAAAGCGGGGGCCGCGTCGAATCCATTCTCATGTCGCTGCCGCCCTTGGTTCGCTGGGCGTACGACGAACGGCCGCAACCCGGTTCGGTCGAGGACGCGCTGCAGGAGTATTTGCAACCGCGCGACTGGTTTGCGGAGGATCCGTTCGCATGAAATCTGCGGTGCTGCTCGTCAATCTCGGTTCCCCGGCGTCAACCAGCATACCGGACGTGCGTCGCTATCTCGATCAGTTTCTCATGGATCCGTACGTCATCGACGTGCCGTGGCCGTTGCGCGCGCTAATCGTGAAAGGACTCATTCTGCCGACGCGGCCGCCGAAGACGGCGCACGCGTATCAGAGCATTTGGACCAGCGACGGGTCGCCGTTGATCGTCATCTCCGAGCGACAGCGGCGTGCGTTGGAAGCGCGACTGCAACGACCGGTGGGCCTGGCAATGCGGTACGGCGAGCCGTCGATTCCCAATGCGGTCGCGGAACTCGTCGCACGCGCGAAAGACTGCGACGAGATCGTGGTCGTGCCGCTCTATCCGCAGTACGCAATGGCCACGACGAAGACGGTGGAGGTCGAAGCGGAGCCCGCGCTGCGCGCAACCGGCATCCCGTTCCGCTTCGTCCCGCCATTTTACGGCGATGAGCGCTACTTGGATGCCATGGAAGCGCGGATCCGCTGCGACTATCCCGTGGACATCCAGTATCTGCTCTTCAGTTACCACGGTATCCCGGCGCGACATCTGCGTAAGACCGACCCGACACACGGTCATTGCCTGACGCCCGACTGCTGCACGACACCGTCGCCCGCGCACGCGACCTGCTATCGTCATCAAGCGATCGTCACGACGCAACGGCTCGCGCAACGCCTCAATCTTACGCCGGAGGGGTACGGCTTTTCGTTTCAGTCGCGGTTGGGCAGCGGCTGGCTCGAGCCGTTTACCGACGTGCTGCTCGAACAGTTCCCTGCGCGCGGCATTACACGGCTCGCCGTCGTCTGTCCGTCGTTCGTCGCCGATTGTTTGGAGACGCTTGAGGAGATCGCGATCCGCGGCCGTGCGTCATTCCTAGCCGCCGGCGGTGAATCGCTGCACTACGTTCCGTGCCTCAACGACGACCCGCTGTGGATTGAGGCGCTCGCCGCGCTCTGCGAATGAAGATCGCCGTTGCCGGCGGCGGCCTCGCGGGCCTCGCCGCCGCGCTCCGTGTGCGAGACGATCACGACGTCACGGTGTTTGAGCGCGAAGCGCAAGCCGGCGGGAAAATTCGTTCGCAATCCTTCGACGGTTTTCTCTTCGAATGGGGACCGAACGGCTTCTCCTCATCGTCGCCCGAGCTGCGCGACGTCATCCGCGTTTGCGGATTGGAAAACGAGATCGTCCCTGCTGACGCCGCCGCCGTCAAGCGGTACGTGTATTTCGGCGGCCGTTTGCACGCGCTACCGTCGCGTCCGCAGGAGGTGCTGCGCTTTTCGCTTTTGAGCGGTCGCGGAAAACTGGGCGCGTTGCGCGGTCTCGTCGCGCGAGCGCCGAAAGGCGAGCGCGACGAAAGCGTGTACGATTTCTTTGCGCGACGGTTTGGCGACGAGGTTGCCGAACGCGTCGTGCGGCCCGCGCTGCTCGGTATTACCGCTGGCGATGCGCGCGCGACGAGCATGGACGCACTCTTTCCGCGCTTGCGCGAACTCGAGCGCCGGCACGGCTCGCTGGTTAAGGGATTGATGCGCGCACGAAGCGCACCCGGACGGCTTTCGACGCTGCGCGGCGGCATGACGCGTTTGATCGACGGCATGGCCGGCGTACTCGGCGCACGCATCGAGCGGTCGTGCGAGGTGCGGCGGGTCGCCCGCAACGGCACGCAGTGGCGCGTCGAACACACGCGCGGCGCGAATGACTTCGACGCCGTCATGCTCGCGGTGCCGGCGTACGCCGCGGCGGAACTTCTCCGCGACGTGGATACCGACTTGCCCGGCCTGTTGGAACGCATTCCGTACGCGCCGATGCGCGTTTGCGGCATTGCGTTTCGCGCGCAGGACGTCGCCGCACCGTTGGACGGTTTCGGTTTCTTGGTAGCGCGCGATCAAAACGTGCGCATTCTCGGCGCGCTCTACACCTCGACGATCTTTCCGCAACAGGTGCCGCGGGATTGCGTCTATCTTCGTGTATTCTTGGGCGGAACGACCGACCCGCAGGCTATGGATCTTTCCGAAGGCGAGGCACTGGCGATCGTCCGCCGCGACCTCGCGACGACGCTCCATATCACCGCAGAACCAATCGGCTACCATGAGCATCTCTGGGCGCGAGCGATTCCGCAGTACGGGATCGGTCACCGCGAAATATTGCGGGAAATCGATGTTAGGCTTGCCTCACTTTCAGGCATGGCGCTGACGGGCAATGCGTATCGCGGCGTGGGCGTCGGCGACGTGGTGCGCGACGCCGTCGTACAGGTTGACAGGCTGCGTTTTCAGGGTAACGAATGAAGACGCACTACTTCCATTTAAGGAGAAACGGCACGTGAACGGTTCCGGAAAGTACACGCGTAAAGACGTCATCGGTCACCTGATTGCGCTTCCCGCGTTCGCAGCGGCGATTGCGATGGCGGCCGCACCCGCGCAGGCAAAATCCAGTCAAGCCGCGATGAAGTATCAAAAATCGCCGAAGAACGGCCAAAAATGTTCCGGCTGCAAATTCTTCGTTGCCGGTGCGAGCAAAACGGCCAACGGTACGTGTAAGGTCGTCGACGGTTCGATAAGCCCGAACGGCTGGTGCATGGCCTATTCGCCCAGGTAGTCGCGCGCTTTAGTCTTTTTTCACACATTAACTCCAAAGTGTGTGCGATGTATCTTTTAAAACGAATTCTGGCCGTCGCGGCGCCGCTTGGGGTCATGTTGGCCTCAACGGCGTTCGCGCCGTTGACCGTCACTTACACCGGGAGCTACCCCGTGACGATCTCCCACGCGAAGGTCGGCGACGGCACGTACTGTCTGACGCTCGATCAAACGGCGAAAAATGGCGGGTCCGCTTCGCTCGTCGAAGGCACACAGAAATTCCCGTATGGCACATTTCAGATCTTTAACCACACGCTCGTGGCGACGATTCAAGCGCAGGGGTACGGTCAAAACGCCGGCTTGGTCTTCATCGGGTCGACCAGACGCGGCAACATTGGCCCCGGCGTCTTCGATGAAGTGTACGGCGGTGAAGCGTTCGTCGAAGGCGCGCTGACCTTCGGCATGAAGGGCGGCTGCTAAGCTCCTCGGCAAACCTCGCCGCACCACGCGTCAATCCGTGCTTCGATCGCATCGCGGATACGTCGAGTCTGAGCGAGTCGCTCGTCGCACGAGCCTTCGAGTGTCGCAGGGTCTCGAAAACTCCAATGGAGCCGTCGCGATTCACCGAGGAAGATCGGGCAGCGTTCCGCGCTGGTTTCGTCGCACACGGTAACGACGTAGGAGTATTGCTTTCCGCTTGCGAGCACGCTGGACGTACTCTTGGTGCCACTTCGCGAAATGTCGATGCCGACTTCGCGCATCGCGGTCACAGCCAGTGGGTTGAGCGTGCCGGGCTCCAAACCGGCACTATCGGCGACGAAGTCGTTCGGGCAACGACGATTGAGAAACGCTTCCGCCATTTGACTTCGCGCCGAGTTGTGTACGCAGACGAACAAGACGGAACGCTTCACGGCCCAAAGCCAGGTGAAGAGCGCCGTGGCCGCCAGCGCACCGAGTAACTCCGCGATAATGAAGCCCGGAACGTCGATCGGCGCTATTCCGGCAAACGTATCACTCAAAGAGCGGGCGACGGTCACGGCCGGGTTTGCAAACGAGGTAGATGCCGTAAACCAATAGGCACCGACGATATACGCCGCAACGGCAAACGCCGTCACGTTTGGGCGAGTACGCGAACAACCCCAGATAACGGCAAGCAGCCCGAATGTCGCGACAAACTCGCTCAACAGGACGGGAAAGCCGTGCCGAGCGTGATGCGACGCGAAGAACAACGGCTCGGCAAACATCGCGTTGGCGATCGCAACGCCCGCGAGCGCTCCACTGAGTTGCGCGACGATATACGCGGGAACCTCGCGCCAGGGTAGGCCGCCCTGTAATGCGTCGGCCAGTGTGATCGCGGGGTTGAAATGCGCGCCCGATATCGGGCCGAGTGCCAGGATGATGGCGACGAGGACTCCACCGGTCGCGAGTGTGTTGGCGAGAAGTGCGATCGCGGCATTGCCGCCCGCGAGCCGATCGGCCATTATGCCCGAACCGATGATTCCCGCGAGCAATAAAGCAGCGCCGAGCGCCTCTGCAGCGGAGCGCTTCAGTAGCGTCACGGGGTGCAACACGATGTGGGCTCGTCGCCGCAACACGAGGAATCGCCGTCGCGTCGATCGGTCTCGCTGTGTACCGTGTAAATCTCCCAGTGCCGTCCATCCGGATCCGTTGCCCACACTTTGGACTGATTGGCGTAGCAACACGTTTCGTCACGCTCGATCGATGCAACGAGCCCCGCGTTCCTCAGCCGATCGATAGCGCGTTCGACGTCATGCGACGTCTCGACACAGACGCCGTAATGCGCGTCACTCGCCGCGCGCACGTTATGGCGAAAATCGAGCGCCAGCTCTAACGCAGGCTCTTCGGTGACGAACAACGCATAGTCGGGAAGCACATTCGCCGGCCGTGCGTCGAGCAAGGTTGAATAAAACGACACGCTCTTTCCCAGGTCCGACGTCGCGAGGTTCAAGTGCGTCTTCACGCCGCGACCTTCTGTCGCAGGAGCTTGCCGAGCGCGCCTTCGAGGCGATCGTACGCATCCGGCTCGATGCTGTAGTACACCCACGTTCCCCGTCGTTCAGAACTCACGAGTCCCGCCTCCCGCAAAATTCGCAGATGATGCGATACCGTAGGCTGATTCAACGGAAGAGCGTCGGTGAAATCGCAGACGCAGACTTCGGCGCGCGCTCGAGCAAGCGTTGCCAACATTCGCAGGCGGTACGAGTCGCTTATTGCCTTAAAGAGCGCAGCCTCTTTGTCGAACGATTTGGCGACAACATGTGCAGGCGGACAACATCTCTGTATCGACATATTTCGATACTACCATGGCATCGAAACTTGTCAATACAATAGGACAGCTCCGAAAAGCCCCTGGCAGGTTTCAATCTTTCAGCTCCACGAAGATCACGTGCGAGTCGGCGGTCCCGATGTTCTCGCCGACGTGGACTTGAGCGGGTGACCACAACGCTTGACCTGCCGTCACGGTCACTTCTCGAACGTCGTCTCCAATAGTCAGGCGACGCTGGAAGTCAGAAAGCATTAACAGCACGCTGTTGGGATGCTGATGCGCCTGCGTCTTTGCACCCGGCGTATCGCGGTAGTCGAGAACCCGTACTCGCTCGTTCTCGAAGATGACTTTGTACTTGTCCGGATCGGTTCGAATCGGGTCTAGAGCGCTCATGGTCGATCCTCCTAAGTACTGGAGCCTCGGTACTTTCGGCCGTGCGGTTAAGGCGCGGCCGGTACCTCTCGAAGCCACCACAATCGGAAACATACTGCGCAAGACTGGACTCGAACCAGCACGAGATTGCTCCCGCTAGCCCCTCAAGCTAGTGCGTCTACCAA
>PMOG01000199.1 GCA_003161555.1 Vulcanimicrobiota bacterium
ATGTTCACCTTCTTCACCGACCGTGACGGCAAGTTCCAGTTGAAATCGCTCGCCGAGTCGAGCTTCGATCCGCTGGCGCGCACCTGCAAGTTCATGCTGACCGAAGAGGCGCACCACATGTTCGTCGGCGACACCGGCATCGCGCGTGTCGTGCGGCGCACGCTCGAAGTGATGCGCGACCTGGGCAGCGACGATCCCGAAGCGGTCCGCGCCGCGGGCGCGATCGACCTCCCGACGATCCAGCGGTATCTCAACTTCTGGTTCAGCTCGTCGCTCGATCTGTTCGGCGCCGATGCCTCATCGAATGCGGCGGCGTATTTCGCCAACGGCATCAAGGGCCGGCCCGATGAGAAACGCTTCGCCGACCATCTGGCCGCCGGGACGACCTTCGATCTCGAGGTCCCCGACGGCAATGACCGGACGCGCATCGAGACGATCCCGATGCGCAATGCGATGAACGAAGTCGTCCGCAACGCCTACGTCGACGATTGCATGAAGGGGCTCACGCACTGGAACCGCATCCTCGAGGCCGCCGGACACGCCTACCGCTTCAGTTTGCCGAGCACGCGTTTTCGGCGCGGCATCGGCAGCTGGGCGAACGTGCCGACCGATCCGGCGGGGCGCCGGATTGCATCCGCCGCCTACGAAGCGCTGCTGCCGTCGTGGCTGCCCAGCGCGGATGATCGCGCGTTCGTCGCGAGCCTGATGGTGCCGGTGACCGAGCTCGGCAAGATGGCATCTTGGATCGCGCCGCCCGACAAGGGCATCAAGGATCGCCCGGTCGACTACGAGTACGTTCGCCTGCAATGACGCCACCCCGTCCCCCACGCGCGTAGCGTGGCCGGACGCACCTGCTTGACGACGACCCGCGTTCGCTTCGCCGACACCGACGCCGCCGGGATCGTCTTCTATCCAAACTTCTACGTCTGGTTCGACGTCGGGACGCACGCGCTGCTGCGCGCGGCCGTCGGCGCGCTGGGAGACGCCCAGGGGCGGCCGCGCTGGCCCCTGCCGATCGTCGAAAGCGGCGCGCGCTTCTCGGCGCCGTTGGTGCTGGATGATGAGATCACGATTCGCTCGACGGTCGTGAGCGTCGGCACGCGCTCGCTGCGCGTCGAGCACGTGATCAGCCGCGGAGAACGCGAGGTCGCGTCGGGGTTCGAGACGCGGGTCTTCATCCGGCGCCAAGGCGCGCAGATCGTCAGCGAGCCCATCCCGGCCGAACTGCGCGACGCCCTGAACGAACCCGTCTCGACAGAAGGCTGGGCATGAACGCATTCGACCCATCGCTGTTGCTGTTCGTGCCGGGCGACCGTCCCGACCGGTTCGCAAAGGCGTTGGAGAGCGGAGCCTCCGGTGCGATCCTCGACCTCGAGGACGCCGTTTCGCCCGACCGCAAAGCGGTGGCGCGCGAGGCGGTACGCGCGTTCCTCGAGGGGGCCGCGGACCGCAGCCGCGTCGCGGTGCGCATGAACCCGCCGGCCGGCGACGATGGACGCACCGATCTCGCGATGCTCGCGGCAGCGCCCGCTCCGGCGGCGCTGCTCGTTCCCAAAGTCGACGACGCCGCGACCCTCGCGCGCATCACCGCGGGCCTGGGCGGTGTGCCGCTGATCGCGCTGATCGAGACCGCGCGCGGCCTGACGCACTGCGAGGCGATCGCCGCGACGGACGGCGTACTCGCGCTCGCGTTCGGGCCCTACGACCTGGCGGCGGAACTCGGCGGCGAGAGTACGCGCGACGTGCTGCTGCCGCACCGCGCGCGGATGATGGTCGCCGCGCGCGCGGGCGGCGTGTGGGCGCTCGACGGCCCCTCGCGCGAGTACGGTAACCCGGCGATTCCGGCCGCCGACGCCGATCACGCGCGCCGGCTCGGCTTCGACGGCAAACTGCTGATCCACCCGGCCCAGATCGCACCGGTGCGCGCCGCCTTTACGCCTTCGTCCGAAGAGCTCGCCTATGCCCGGCGGATCGTCGCCGCCGCCGAACGCGGCTCGCCGGCGGTGCTCGACGGAACGATGATCGACACACCGATCGTCACCGCCGCGTTACGGATAGTGGCCCGCGCAGGAGTACCTAGGCTCCGCTGACCCGCCGGACCTGTTCGCGAATCCAGATTCCGACTTCGTCGATCAGCGTGTCGCCGCCCGGATCGTTAAACGGTTCGTGGTGGCCGGCGGGTATCGCATAGAGCCGCACGTCGTCGCTGTTGGCGGCTTCGACGAAACGGCGCGAACCACCGATCGACGCAATCTTGTCGTCTTCCCCATGTACGATCAGGATCGGCAGCGCAAGTTCGGAGGCTTCATCGAGCGCGACCGCGGCAGCGCGATTCAGCTCCTGACCGGTCTGCGCCGGAATGCCGCCCCGATGCGTCAGCGGGTCGGCGCGAAATTCTTGGACCACCATCGGATTGCGCGAGAGCGCGCGGATGTCGTGTGACTCCGCGTGCAGTGTCGGCACCAGGCTCGCGACCAGCGGGTTCAAACGGCGCACGATTCCCGACGTGCTCGTGCCCCCGGAGAACGTTGGCCCGACCAGCACGAGGCCCGAGAAATCGTCCGGACGGCGCAGCGCGACGTGCACGGCGAGGACTCCGCCCATTCCCGCGCCGAGCAGGAAGAGCGGCTGGTCGCTCTCTTCGGCAGCCATGGAATCGAGCATAACCAGCGCATCGTCGACGAGGTTGTCGAAGCTGCCCACGAACGCGCGGCGTCCGGGAGAACGCCCGTGACCGCGGTGGTCGTACGCGTACGACGCGACGCCGCGCGCCGCCAGACGGCGCATCGCGCGCTCGTGACGTCCGGCGTGTTCGGCGAAAGCGTGCAGGATGAGCACCGCGCCGCGCTGCTGTACGCCGGGCCGCATACGGAACCCGACCAGGTCGCCTCCGGCTCGCCATTCCTGCATCAGATGTCCCTTTCGCCAAACGCTCCGTCGGCACGTGCTGCGGAAATGTGCTCGGCATCATATCCGAGCACCTCGCGGAGGATGGATTCAGTGTGTTCGCCGAGCTGCGGCGCACGGCGGTGTGCGGCGGGGGTGCTGCCGATTCGCACCGGGCTTGCGATCCAACGCGCGTGACCGAACGTCGCGTGGTCGGTTTCGACGACGAGTTCGCGGGCCAACGTCTGCGGTTCGGCGAGCGCGGCAGCGACGTCGTTGATCGGGCCGCACGGCACGCCGGCCGCGGTCAGCGCTGCGATCCACGCCGCGCTCGTGTTGCCGGCAAGGACGCCTTGGAGCCGCGCGGTCACCAGTTCGCGGTGCGTACGGCGGGCCGCAAAGCCCGCAAAGCGCGGATCGTCACGAACCTCCGGGATGCCGAGCACGTCGATCAGGCGCTGCCAAAACTTCTCCTTCGCGCACACGACGACGATCCAGCCGTCGGCGGTGCGAAAATTCTGAAACGGCACGATCGAGGGATGGGCCGAGAGCGGCAGCCGTTCGGGCACGTACGCCCCGTCGTCGGCGAGCGTCCAGGCCGCGACGTAGGTCAGCATGCTCATTGCGGTATCGAAGAGCGACGTGTCGCAGTCGCAGCCCACCCCGTCGCGGCGCGCGGCATGGACCGCGCCGAGCAGCGCCAGCGCGGCGACCAGGCCGCCGCTGTAGTCGACAAGCGAGAGTCCCGATTTCGTCGGCGGGCCGTCCGGCGCGCCGGTCAGCGATTGCCAGCCGGCCAAGCCCTGCAGAATGTAGTCGTAGGCCGGCTCATCGCGGCGCGGCCCCGTCATCCCGAATCCCGACAGCGAGACGCAGACAAGGCGCGGGTTGAGGTGCGCGAGATCGGCGTAACGCAGGCGCAGCTTCGCCGGACCGTCGCCGCGCAGGTTCGAGTACACCGCATCGCTGACGCGCACCAAACCTTCGAAGATCGCGCGGCCGGCGTCGGCGTTCAGGTCGAGCGCGAGGCTGCGTTTGTCGTGATTGAAGGCCTCGAAGAACAGGCTGTCGTCACCCGACTGATACGGCGGAACGCTGCGGCCGACGTCGCCGCCGGCGTGCGGATCCTCGATCTTGATCACGTCGGCGCCGAGCTCGGCGAGCTGCACCGAGCCGAACGGTCCGGCCCCGAACTGTTCGACGGCGAGGATGCGCAGATCGGCGAGCGGCCGCATCCCGGGGAGACCTATGGCGCGATCGCGTCGCGCGGGTCGTTACCGCGCTTATAGACCATGAACGTGCGCTCGTAGGAGATGACCGTCTCGCCGCGCTGATTGACACCGGTCGTTCGCGCGGTCACGATCCCGACGTCCGGCCGGGAGGCCGATTCCCGCGCGTTCAGGATCTCGCTGCGCGCATAGATCGTGTCGCCGATGAACACGGGGCTGGGAAGCCGGACGTCGTTCCACTGCAGGTTCGCCATCACGTGCTCGCTCAGATCCGCGACCGAGAGTCCGACCGCGAGCGAGAGCGTGAAACACGAGTTGACCAGGATCTTTCCGAACGGGGTCTTGGCGGCCAGGTTCGCGTCGAAGTGGATCGGGTTGGTGTTGAGCGTCAGCATCGTGAAGAGCGTGTTGTCGGTCTCCGTCACGGTGCGGCCGAGGCGATGGCGATAGAGGTCGCCCACCTCGAAGTCTTCGTAGTAGCGCCCGCGCCAGCCGTCCTTGAGCATGCCGCTCGCCTTCGCAAACCCAGCCCCTCGTCCTTCGGGTTCTGGCTTTCTAAAGTCCGGGGACGCGTGGGCCCCAGCCCATGAACGGCGCGGTGTCGGGTGCCAACGGCCGCACGGTGCGGATCGGCCGCTCGGGTTCGGGTCGCTGTGTGGTTGTCTTCATGCCGGATGTACGGGGCATGCGCAGCGCGAGTTTCGAGCCGGACCGAGCAAGCGCGTCGGCATGACGCAAATCGAACGAAGAAATCGGCCTGCAACTCCAGGAGTTGACCCGGGTGTCTCGGAAAGTAGAGCGATAATCTCCGGCTCTTGCAGGTGCGCTTTGCGCCTCGAACCGGACCTCTCGCCCCGCCGAGGAGCGGCGGAGCGTCTCCCTCACTAAGGCGCAATGGAACTTGAAGAAGCGACGCCGGCCGTTCCTACACGGTCGCGTCGTCGCCCCGCGCTCGATACCGTCCGCCCGCATCCGCAGCGAGCGCCCCAGCTTCGGCCGTATCAGGTTGAAGCGCAGCAGGCAATCCTCGAACATCGCGCGCGCGGCGTGCGCAGTCAACTCGTGTCGCTGGCGACCGGGCTCGGGAAATCGGTCGTCATCGCGACCCTGCCGAAGCTGCTGTCGCTGCGGCCGGGCGACGTCACGGTCGTCGTCGCACATCGCGACGAACTCATCGATCAGCTCGTCGACAAGTTTCGAGTCGAGAACCCTGAGGCGATCATCGGCATCGAGAAGGCCGAACGGCGCGCTTCCGAAGAGTGTTCGATCGTCGTCGCCACCGTCCAGACGTTGGCCGAGCGCCGCCTCGACGAGTTCGTAGCCCGCTTCCGGCGCCGCATCTCGCTGTTCGTGATCGACGAAGCGCATCACGCGGCAGCGCCCTCGTATCGAGCGATCGTCGACGCCGTGCTGGCCCAGCGCCCTGAAGCGATGATCCTCGGCTTCACCGCGACGCCAAACCGCGGCGACGGCGTCCGGCTGGTCGACGTCTTCGAGAAGATCGTCTACACGATGGACGCCCGCAAGGCGATCGACGCGGGCTACCTGGTGCCGGTCAAATCCTACGCGGTCGCGACCACCACCAACCTCGACGACATCGCCTCCCGCGGAGGTGATTTTGTCATCGGGCAGCTCGCGGCGGCCGTCAATACGGTCGACCGCAACGCGCGCATCGTCGCCGCCTACAGCCAGCACACGCCGGGGCTCAAGTCGCTCGTCTTCACCGCCTCGGTCGAGCACGCGCGCGACGTGGCCGAGGAGTTCGTCGCCAACGGCATCCGCGCCGAATGGGCATCGGGCGAAACCCCGCGCGACGAGCGCGAGCGCATCGTGCGTGAGTTTCGCGGCGACGGCATCGACGTGCTGGTCAACTGCGGACTCTACCTCGAGGGCTTCGACGTCCCGTCGGTACAAGTGATCCTCAACGCGCGGCCGACGAAGTCGACCACGCTCTACACCCAGATCACCGGGCGCGCGCTGCGCCCGGTCGACGACATCGCCCACAGCCTCTCCCAAACCGGGAGCGCGCTCGAGCGGCGCGAGCTGATCGAGAAGTCGCCGAAGCCGGCCGCGATCGTGATCGACCTGGTCGATCAGGCGCATCGCCACGAGCTGGTGACGGTGCCCTCGCTCTACGGTCTGCCGCCGCACATCGACGCGCAGGGCCGGATGACGGCGCAAGTTGCCGACAAATTCGAAGAGCTGCTGCGCCGCGATCCCAAACGGGCGGCCAAGGTGCGCAGCGCGGAAGAGATCGAGACGGCGCTGGTCGAGATCGATGCGCACGCCGCCCCGCGCGAGATCAAGCCGACCTGGCAGGCGATCGATCCGGTCGATCATTGGCGGCTCGAGCTGCCGCCGACGCGCGTCGCGCTCGACCGCCGCGGACGGCCGATCGCGGACTTTTCCGCCAAGTGGAACCAGTGGGTGGCCGAAGCGCGCCGCATCGCGCCGCACGAAGATGCCGAACGGTTCGCCACCCGCATGCTCAACGTCGATCCGAAGTCGGTCCGCTGGGAACGGCGTCGCATCGACGTCAAACGCGACGGCGAAAAATACGTGACCCTGTACTCCACCGAAGATCTTCCCGAACGCGTGATCGAGGTGAGCTCGTCGCTGCCGGGCGCGCTGGGCAGCGCGTATCAGCGCGTCGACGAGATGCTCTCGGGATATACGTCGATACCCGCCAACGGAACGTCGCCGGCCCGCAACGGGACGCCGGTCGCCGCCGGCGACAAGCACCCGAGCGGAAAACGTCGCCGCGGACGGCGTGCGCGCAGCCACCAAGGTTAGGGATGTCCTGAAGGACTCTCGTATCGCCAAGACCGGCAGGGTCGCACTAGCCGCGGCCCTGCTCGTCCTCACGGCCGCGGCGTCGCCGCCATCACGCCATCCCTGGACGCAGCCGGGGCACCTGCGCTTGGGCGTGCTGCGCACGATCGACAATTTGAACCCGCTGCTTTCAGGCCAGGCCGGCGTGACCGACCTAGCGCAGTTTCTGTTCAGCGGGCTGATCCGCTACGACGAACGCGGCGACTCGATCCCCGACGCCGCGACGGCCGTGCCGACCCGCGAAAACGGCGGTATCAGTGCCGACGGCACGACGATCACCTATCACCTGCGCGCGGGAATCCGCTTCTCGGACGGCACGCCCTTGACGGCCGACGACGTCGTGTTCACCTTCACCCAGATCATGAACCCGCGCAACAACGTGCCGTATCACTTTCCCTACGATCAGGCGCGCAGCGTGACGGCACCCGACCCGCGCACCGTCGTCGTGCGGCTGCGCGCACCGTCGGCACCGTTCGTCACCAACTTCTTCCGGTGCGGCGTTCAGGGCGCGATCCTGCCTAAGCATCTGCTGGCCGGGAAACCGGATCTCAACCAGAATCCGTTCAACCTGCATCCGGTCGGGAGCGGACCATACCGGGTGACGAGCTACGACGTCAACAGCACGCTCGAGATGGAGCCCAATCCGTTTTGGTACGGCGGAAAACCGGGACTCCAGCGGATCACGTACCGGATCATTCCGAGCGAAAATACGCTGCTGGTCGCGCTACGCACGCACGAACTCGACTTTTACTTCGGCGCTCCCGAACAGCAGTATCGTGAACTGCGCGAGCTGCCCGGCATCGCGTCGAGCGCGCTGCCGTCGGCGCAATACGAGATGGTGACGTTCAACGCGCGGCGCGAACCGCTTTCGGATCTGCGCGTGCGGCGCGCGATGGCGCAGGCGATCGATTGGCGGACGCTCGCCCGCACGACCTACCTCGACGTCGATCTGCCCGACTGGGGCGACATCTTTCCGCGCTCCTGGGCCCACACCGTTCAGCCCGATCCCAATCCGTACGATCCCGCGGCGGCTCGCGCGCTGCTGGATGCGGCGGGCTGGGTCCCCGGGGGTGACGGCATCCGCGTGAAGGACGGCAAACGGCTCGAGGTCGAGCTGCGCACGGTGGCCGGCGTCATCGTCAGGGAGAACGCCGAGGTCGCGATGCAGCAGCAGCTGCGTGCGGTGGGCGTCGACGTCGAAGTCCACAATGCGCCCGCGAACATGCTCTTCGCGCCGCTCGGGGCGGGCGGACTGCTGGCGGCCGGCAAGTTCGATCTTGGCCTCTACGCGTGGGTCAAGGATCCCGATCCCGACGATAGTCAGACCCTCGGCCCCAAGTATCTGCCGCCGCACGGCGCCAACTATTCCGGCATCACCGACGCGCAGGTCGGCACGCTGCAGGCACGGGCGAACGCAACCTACGACCGGCCGCGGCGCAAAGCGATCTACGCGCAGCTCGAGCGGCGGCTTGGTGTTCTCGCGCCATTTCACACGATCGTGTGGCGCGCCAGCATCAACGCGTGGAACGACGACCTGCGCGGCGTCCGTCCGGCACTGATCCTCACCGACTTCTGGAACGTGGGAACGTGGACGATCTGAAACCTGCCTGGGTCCTCCGCAGCGACGCGTTGGCCGAATCCGTCGTCGCGCTGGAGACCGCGCATGGGCCCGAAGGCGCGTCGAAGTTGGGGTTGACGCAAGCCGACAGCGCAACGCTCGACCTTTCCGCGGGCTGGCGAGAACGGGTCGCCGCGGCCGCCGCGCACGCCCGCGCCGTTCTCGACGCCGCCGCGCCGCACGAAACCGACGAACGCGTGCGCGAAGATATCGTCATCCTGCGCCGCAAGGTCGATGAGATCGTCGACCGCATCGCGGTCGAAGACGCCCATCTGGTCCCGATGATCGACGTCGCGAAGGTCGCCTTCGGCGGGATTCGCGTCCTGCTCGACGAGCAGAACACCGCCCAGCGCCACGCGCTCGCAGTGCTGCGTCTGCGACGCTACGCGGGCGTGGAACCGGGCTGCGAGCCGCTGGCGGTCGCCGCCGAACGGGAGACGCGCGAGCGCCTTACGCTGACGGGAACGGCGGGTCCGTACGTGGTCGAGGTCCGCACGGCGCTGGCACTGGGCCCGGTCCTGCTGGCCGGCATCAAGGACATGTTCGTACGCTCCGGGCTGGACGGCTGGTCCGAAGCCTTCGCGGCCTTCGAATCGCAGTGTGCCGCCTTCGCGGCCTTCGTCGAACGCGAGCTGCTGCCGCGGGCGCGCAGCGACCATCGCCTGCCGTGTCCTGTCTACGCCGACGCAATGCGGAGGGTCGGCATCGATATTCCGCCGGCCGACCTCGCCGCGCAGGCTCATGCCGCCTTCGAGGCGACCGTGGCGGAGATGCAGGCGCTCGCGCCGCGCGTCGCGGCGGAGCTCGGGATCGACTCGCACGATTATCGCGAGTGCATCGCCGCGCTCAAGCGATCCCAGATTCGCGGCGATGCGGACGCGATCGAGGCCTTCTATCGCGCCCGGCTCGGCGAGATCGAGGCGATCGTCCGGCGCGAACGTCTGGTGACCCTTCCGGCGCGCCCGGCGCGCATTCGCATCGCCTCGCTGGCCGAAAGTGCGGAACTGCCGGTCGCGCACATGAACCCGGCGCCGCTCGTCGGCAACACCGGCCAGGTCGGAGAGTTCGTGCTTCCGCTCGAGGTGCCGCCGGCTGCCGGCGGCCGCGCGACCGAACGATCCGACGACTTCACCCACGACGCGGTGACCTGGACGCTGACGGCGCACGAAGCACGTCCAGGCCACGAAGTCCAGTTCGACCGCATGCTCGAGGGCGGTCTCTCACTCGCGCGGGCGGCGTTCGCTTTCAACTCGGTCAACGTCGAGGGCTGGGCGCTGTACGCCGAGCGCGTCATGCTGCCGTACATGCCGCTCGCGGCGCAGCTCTGCTCGCTCCAGATGCGTCTGCACCGCACCGCGCGCGCCTTTCTGGATCCCGAATTGCAGAGCGGCGAACGCACGCCCGACGACGTACAGGCGTTCCTCGAACGCGAGATCGTTTTCTCACCGACCTTCGCGCGCAGCGAGGTCGAACGCTACACGTTTCGCTCTCCCGGCCAAGCCACGGCGTATTTCTACGGCTACGTGAAATTCGTCGCGCTGCGCGACGAAACCGAAGCGCTGCTCGGCGACGCGTTCGAACCCTGCGCGTTTCACGACTTCATCCTCGATCAAGGTCTCGTGCCTCCGGCGACCCTTCGCGAGGCGGTTCTCGATCGTTTCGTCCCCGCCGCGCAAGCGCGTTAACGCAGCCCCGGCGAGACCGGGCGTCAAAATGAACCCGAGCGGAGATCAGCGCGGCGCGGGAACGGCGGCGGTCGCGGGCTGCGGCGGGCGAACCGCGAGCGCCGCGACGATGCGCTTTCGCATCGGCCGCTCGACGACGCCGTACATGAGAAAGCTCAGGCCCAAGGCTAGGGCCAAGCCGCCGATGGAAATTCCGAGCGGGGATCGCGTAAAGTCCGTAACCAGCAGCAGCGCCAGCGGATGCACGAGATAGAACGCAAAGCTGATCTCTCCCAGTCGAACGAAGGCCGGTGCCGTCAGGAAGTTGGAGATCGCTCCACGCTGGGTCGCGAAGGTAAACAGCAGGGCCGCTAGAGCCGGTATCATCCACGCGGCCAGCCGCAATCCGTACGGTGCGAAGGGCGAGAGCACGACGCAGACCGCCGCCAAGAGGAAGACGTTGATCTCCCTGAGCGTTCCGCCGCTCTTTGCAGCCGAGAAGAACGCGATCGCCAGCAGCATCCCGAGGAAAAATTCCGGGAAGCGCACGACCGGCAGGACGTACGACCACTTGATATACGCCGGTCCGATGTGGGTCACCACAGCCGCGAGCGTCAGCAGAACCACGCCGGCCGCAATGGCGATGCCCCGCGGATGTTTGCTGAGCCGCCAGATCAGCAGTGCCGAGATCGGGAAGAGCAGGTAGAAGAACGCTTCGACGGAGATGCTCCAACCGACGAAGTTGAGGCCCTCGTAGACCAATTCGTTGTGAATCCAGCTCTGCACGAGGAACATCTGAGCGAAGAAGACGGGGACGGCTTCCGCGAGCCGAAGCTTTCCGAGCGCGGCGAGGGCGAGCGTCATGGTGAGCAGGGCGACCAGATACGCCGGGTAGATGCGCGCAAAGCGCGCCACGTAGAACTTCCTCACCTGGGGCCAGCGTATCCCGGCTGCAAAGTCGGTCCCATGCGAATACATCAGCACGAACCCGGAGAGCAGGAAGAAAAAGCCGACGCCGGCCGCACCGAATCCGAGATGGTGCGAGGCCCACTCGGTGACCGGCGCATGGTCCATGAACACCATGAGCGCCGCCAGAAAACGGAGTGACGTCAGCGCCTTCAGCTCGGGTCGAGCGATCGACGCCGGGGCGGCTGAGCTCGGCGCGGCGGGGCCGGTCGCGGGCGCCACGGCGGCGGCG
This sequence comes from Vulcanimicrobiota bacterium, assembly GCA_003161555.1. Classification (GTDB taxonomy): domain Bacteria; phylum Vulcanimicrobiota; class Vulcanimicrobiia; order Vulcanimicrobiales; family Vulcanimicrobiaceae; genus Vulcanimicrobium; species Vulcanimicrobium vanleeuwenhoeki. Next base: position 11,428 of record PMOG01000199.1, read on the forward strand.
GCGTGCAGCGGGGAACTCCACGTGGTCGCCATCTACGCGGTCACTTCGCGCTCGTCACTATACACGCCGCAGTGCAACGCGCAGCCCCAGCATTCGCGAACCAACGCGTTGGATCAGGTTCTGGGCGGGGCGCTCGACGAGTTCGTGCGCGGCGACGGCCACGATCAGCGTTGCGGCCAGTGCGACCGGCAGCGGGAACGATTCCACGATGATGAGGTGTACCATGTAGATCGCAAAACTCACCTCGCCAAGGTAGACCAGCGGACGAGCCGAGAACAGCCGCGAGAGCATGCCGCGGCTATGGGCGAAGACGAAGACCATCAGAACGGCCAGCGGGGCGGTCAAAACCGTCGGTGCCAGCGGCGCGGCGATGGGCACGAGCGCGGCGGCGAGGAAACCGCTGAACACGACGATCTCGGCCGTCGTCCAAAGCGAGTCTTTCAACTGCAGTTCGGATCGGGCGAAGACGTGCGCAACGAGCACGCCGCACAAGAAGAACGGCAATTGGGTGAGCGGGAAATAGAGCGAATTGTACATCACCGCCTGATGGGGTATGTGTACGGCGGAGACGACCAGCATGGTCGGCAGCACGATAATGCAGGCCGCAAAGACGCACTGCGTCACGGTCGGGCGTGCGCGTACCAGCGCCAACGCCACGAATGGGAATACCGCGTAGAAAAACGCTTCGTCGGAGATCGACCAAGCCGGCTGATTGAAAGAAAAGAGCAGCGACGGCACCCAGCTTTGCAGCAAGCCCAGCTGCAGGACGAACGCGGCCGGCGTGTTGGTCTCCAGATGCGGCCCCCACAACGCGAACACGAGAAGCATCATGAGGTGCAGCGGGTAGATGCGCGCGAACCGTCGCAGCCAGAAGCGGCGCGCGGTCTGCAGTTTGAGCGCACCGCCCCGAAAATCATCCCAGTGCACGTAGGTCAGAATAAAACCCGACAAGACGAAAAAGAACGTCACCGCGTGCTGACCGAAGAAGGTCGGCAAATGCTCCCGCGTGGCCGGAAGATGGTTCGCAACGACCATGGCCGCCGCGAAGAAGCGCAGTGACGTGAGCGGTTCGATCCGGACGACGCGCATCGCTTAGGCCACGACCACGCGATCACGTCCGAGCCGTTTGGCCGCGTAGAGGGCGCGGTCCGCAACGGCGACGAGCTTCGCGGGATCGTCCACCTTGCCGGGAATCCGTCCGCCTACACCGACGCTCACCGTCACGACGCCGCTCTCGGCGGTAGGGTGCGGAATTTCCGCGGCGTGGACGGCCGCGCGCGCCGACTCGGCGATGCGCTTGGCGTCTTCGAGACCGCAGCCCGGAAGCAGCAGCACGAACTCCTCGCCGCCGTAGCGCGCCAGCAGATCGTAGGGCCGCCGGATTGCAAGCCCCAAACAGCGCGCGACGGCGGCCAGCGTGGTGTCGCCTTGCTGGTGTCCGTAGGCGTCGTTGTACGCCTTGAAATGATCGACGTCGAAGAGCACCAGGGCGAGATTGACCTCGCTGCGCACCGAACGCTGCCATTCATCGGCGAGCCGGGTCTCGAACGCGCGGCGATTCCAGACGCCGGTCAGGGCGTCGCGCAGCGCAACGGCTTCGAGATCGTCGCGCTCGCTTTTGAGGATGTCGACTTTCTGCGACGACGCGAGCGCCCGCTCGGCGAGCGCTGCGCCGAGGAAGATCGCCTGCCAGGCCGCGCCGATGCCGGCTGCAGCCACGGTTCCGAGCGTTTCGTGGATGAGCCCGTGGCGACCGGCCGCGGCGATCATCATCCCGATCATCCCGCCGCCGAAGGCGAGACAGTACGTCGCCGAGAGCAGGTCCCGCTGCCGCCGCCAGACGGCGAAACCCGAGAGCAGCACCGCGCCCAGGAAAAGGCCGCTGGCAAACGGGTCGAGGAGCGAGAGGATGTCCAAACGCTCGGCCAGATTCGGCCACACCGTGACGACCGCCGCGGAGACGAAGACGATCGCGTAGGCGATGCGCAAGACGCGCCACATCGCCGGCGCTGTTTCGGGGAGCCGCAGCAGCACCCGGCTGAAGGCGACCACCAGCGCCAGGTACACGACGTACGTGAGGTAGACGAGCGGCGTGTACGACAACGACAGAGCCGGCCACAAAAAACGCCAGGCCAGCCCCGGCGCCGTGAACTCGTAGATCGCGAGGGCGAGCATCGTCCCGGCGTACCAGAGGAAGATCGGATCGCGGAAGATCACGCCCAGGATCAATCCAACCAATCCGAGCGCGACCACCATGCCGATCGTCGCGGCCAGCGCCAGCAGGCGTTCGCCCTCGGAGCCGGCCTCGTGAACCAGCAGCCACGATGCGGGCCGCAGGTCGAAGGTCGCGAAGCGTTCGTCGGGTGTGACGATGCGCAGGTAGAGCGTGCCGTCGTGCAGCGCGCCGGCGGGGACCGGCGCGAGGACTTCGGATGACGGCACCGGGCGGCGCGCGACCGGGACCAGCATCCCGAACGGGATCGAGTCGACGGTGCCGTCCGCCCGGACGTAGTAAAGACCGGCGCGGTCCACCTGATAGCGCAGCCGGACGTACCAGAGCTGATTGTCGTTCGAACGCGGATGCAAACGAAACCACAGGACGCTGGGCGCGAACACGCTCGCGCGCACGTCGATGGGCAAGGTACCCCGATGCTGGAAACGATCGCTGTGCTTGCGAACGTCGTCGAGCGTCCAGTGGCCGGTCGGATCGCGCAAGACGGCCGTGTCGGCGGCAACCCGGTCGAGACTGGCGTCGATGGCCGGACGCGAGGCGGCCACCGCCGGCGAAAAAGTCGCAGCGAGGAGGCATACGACGGCGACGGCGATGCTCCGGAACACGGACGAGTTTCGTTCACCCCCGGAAGCGGGCAACCTAGCCGGGCGAGGCGGGCGGACTGTAAACTCTCCGTACATG
>PMOG01000137.1 GCA_003161555.1 Vulcanimicrobiota bacterium
ACCTTGATGGTCACGCTGTCGCGCGTGATCGTCTCCTGCTGCTCAATCGGCGTCGTGATCACGCGCAGATCGATCCGGACCTCGTTTTCGAAAATCGGAATCAGGTAGAAAAGTCCCGGACCGCGCAGCCCGGTGAACCGCCCCAGCCGGAACACGACGGAGCGCTGGTACTCTCGCGCCACCCGCAGCCCGGACAGCAGCACGAGGACTACGACGATCACCGGGACCAGCAAAAAGCCCATGCCCTAGGATACTACGAAAAGTCCGGCTCCGCGCCACCGCCGATCGAATTCACGGGACTCCATGATGGCCGCTCCCACGCCTGTTGACGCTAAACGACGAGGTCGTGTAGGACGTGTTCAGCACCGCGGAGCTCTCCGTCGGATTCAGCGTCAGCTGGTCTTCGATGAACGCGGTACACGCGCCGACGGCCGGTGCACTGATTGCGGTAATGGTGAATACCGTGCCGGCCGGCGAGTACGCGCCGCCGATCGTAAAGAAATCTCCGCTTCCGAGCCCGCAGGCTATGGGGCCCGCTGACGTAAGCTGCTGATCGTACGGATCGTCGGTCCAGCCGTGTTCCGTGTAGGTGGCGCTCCCGGTGCTGCCCGTGCCGCTCGTCGCGTCGAGTTCGACCACGGGCGGATTCCCGACCACGACCGACGCGGGCGTACCGGAACCCACCGTGTAGACGGGAGCGTTGAGGATCGGCGCATACGTCGCCGATGCGGAGGGCGCGCCCGCGGCTGACGCTGTGATCGTTACCGGGTTCTCCGCAATGCCGCCGCTGCAGAACTCCGCGTTCTGACTGCTCGCCGTAAGAATCTGCGACGTCGGAGAACCGAAGGGGTGTCCGATCACTTCCGGCGGGCACTCCCCGGAAAGATTCAGCGTTGTGCCTTGACCGCCGTTGGTATCGGAGTCTGTAAGGGTCACCGGGTTCGCGTAGGTGCCGCTGATAACTTCGCCATCCGCATCCGCTACCGTCACGATCACCCCGCCGGGGGCGACGGGCCCAAAGAAGAACGTGAAAGGGGCGCCCGCTACGTGCGCGGGGATGCCTCCGATCGCGAGCGATGCGGGGATTCCATTCAGCGTAACGGCTACGCTATTGTTCACGCCCGACACGATCGTGAACGTCACTGAGTTCGAATCGAGCGCGTTCCCGGTGGCGCCGCTCCCATCGTAGGTAGTGATGGTGAACGTGTCCGATCCGGCCGGCGACGGCGGCCCGTTCACCGTGCAGCCGCTGGAGCAGGCGGCACCGCTGATGTTCGTGATCGCGGGGTTTCCGTTGAGGGTGCTGGGATTGATGCCGAGCGCATCCGCAGTCAAAGCGATCGCAATCGATTGCGTTGCCGAGGAAATGAATGCCGGCTTTCGCCTTCGCGTCGAACCCGTTCGCGCCGGGACGGTGACAACAAACGTCGGTATCGCGTACTTTGCGGTTGTCCCCGGTCCGGGCGCAGCGGTTGGAGCCGGCGTAGCGCGGGGAAGCGTCACACTTCCGCTCCCGCCTCCGCCGCAAGCCGGCAGAAGTGCTAGGGCGAGAAGAGCGCCGCGGGTCTTCACGACGATGCGTGGAGATCGCGGTGTTTGGGCTGTGCTTCGACGTAGCTTTTGAGCTCTGCCATCAGCCGTTCGTTTTCCTTACGGAACGCCCGCAGGACCAGCGGTTCCACGAGCTTGAGATACCAGGGCATCTCGATGGTGAGATCGAGTGCGCGAATGACGTTCGTCGCATGCTCGACGGGCTCGAAAGTATACCGAACATTGACCTCAACGTTCCCGGTCAGCAAGCCTTTCTTCAGCAGCATCGTGTGATGAAAAGCGATGTGCTTGGGCGGATCGTACTCGGTCACCGAACCCGGCCGCTGACCCAACGGGCCGGAGTCGAGATAGGTCGTACCAAGCCGAACCGGATACGGCTCGATCTCGCTCGTTCCGCCGAACGCATCTGACCCCGGCAGCCACCGGCCGTAATGCGGCATGTCGGCGATCAGGTCGAAAATCGTCTGCGGTGAGCCTTCGATCAGTTCCGTAAACGTTGGATGCGTGGTCGACATTTCGTCCTTACGGCTTGCCGTACTGGGCAGTCAGGTAGTCGGCGAGAACGGTGACTTGATCGTCGGGGAACGTCGCGCCGTACACGTTGCGCATCTTTACGACCTCGGCGTTCCATTGTGCACGCGTCAGTTTCGGCTGGGTCGTCACATAGGCGGCGGAGTGACAGCTTAGGCAGTAAGAGTTTGCCGCATTCGCGCCCGGGCCCGGTTTGAACGCAAAGCCGTCAGCCGGGAGATTGATCGAGACGGGTCCGTGCGGCACGGTCGCCGCCGACGCGGCCGTCGCCGCGAGCGCAAGAACGCAGGCTAAGCCGATCAGCGCGCGCGTCACTGGACGGTCACCGCGTACGTTTCGATGACGTTGCGAAGGTAGCCGCTGGGGTTCCAGCCCGCTTTCGGCGTTTGGATCGCGCCGTCGTTTGCGGTCGCCCGGACCGCGAGCGCGCGTAGACCCGGCTTGGCATCGAAGGTCGCATTCCAACGGCGGAAGCTGTAATTTCCGTAGTCCTGTTCGAGGGCGGCGTCGAGCCAGGTGGTCCCGCCGTCGCTCGAGAGCTCGACCCGCGCGATCCCGCTGCCGCCGTCGAAGGCGATCCCGCGCACGGTCTGCGGGCCGGCCTGCAGCGTCGCGCTGTCGGCGAAGTTCGTGATGAACGAGCGGACGCGCATTCTGTTGATCGGAATGGTCGGAAATCCGGTCGCGCCGGGGACGACGCTGTTGTCGGGCGTGTCGGGGATCCGGTACGCGCTTTTCATCCAGAAGTTGTCGTCGACGTGGTCGAGGACCGTAACGGCCGCGAGCATCTTGACCCAGTAGGTGGAATACCAACCGGGGACGATCAGCCGTACGGGATATCCATTGAGCAGCGGCAGCGGTGCGTCGTTCATCGCGTAGGCGATCATCACGTCGTCGGCTTGCGCGACAGCGAGGTCGAGCGATTTCCGGAACGGCGGGGTCGACGGGAGCACCGGACCATCGAGCCCGTTGAACTGCACCTGTTTCGCACTCGGCTTGAGGCCGGCACGGTCGAGAACGTCGCGCAGCCGTACGCCGGTCCAGCGCGCGTTGCCCATCGCGCCGTTCTCCCACTGACCCCCGGCGACGCGCGGCGACGAAAGCCCGCGCCCGTTTCCGGAGCACTGGTTCACGGCGAGGTATTCGATCGTTTCCATTCCGGCCAGGTCGTCGAGCGACAAGGACAACGCCCGGTTTACCGCGCCGGTAACCGCGATCCGATGCGTGGTGGCGTCGACCTTCTCCGGAATCTGCGCCTCGTGCCAGCGGACGAAGAAGGCGTCGTTCGCCGTCACCACGCCGTTGTCGAAGACTGCGAACGGCGTCTCGAGCTGGGGCGGACGCGGCGTGAGCAGCAGCAGTGGCCGCTTCTGCGGAAAGGCGACGACGGGGCGTTCACCGTTCTCGAAAGGCAGATGGATGGTTTGGGCTCCTCCTCTCCGCGGCAACAGAGCGAGCGTCGCGGCGGATCCGGCAGCGGCCAGAAAGTGACGGCGGGCGAGTTGCATAGCGCACCCCGGAACGGCTTTCGCGGGGTCGTTCGCAGGCGTCCGCCCGTTCCCCCCGCCGCGCCGCTCCGGTAGGGGGGCGCGGCCCGTCGCAGAACCGGGCCTCTGCCGTGTCGGAACCCCAACTCACCGCGATCGAACGTGCCCGCGAGCGCCTGCGGGCGCTCAAGGTGCGGCTTTGAGGACGCTGCCAATCGTCGCAGCCTAGCCGAGCTCGAGGCGCGTTCGCGCGCCGACGATTTCTGGAGCGATTCCGAGCAGGCCCGCGGCGTGATGAAACGGATCGCGGATCTGCGCGCCGACCTCGATGCGGTCGACGCCGTCGAAGCGACGCTCAACGATGCCGCCGAGATCATCGATGTCCTGGGCGATGAGCCGGACGCGGAGGCGGAAGCCGACGAGATGATCGCGCGTGCCGCCAAGGCGCTCGATGAACTGGAGATGGCGGCGAATTTCGACCGGCCGTACGATTCGCACGGCGCGATCATGACGATTCGCGCAGGTGCGGGCGGCACCGACGCCGCCGACTGGACGCAGATGCTGGGGCGAATGTATTTGCGCTGGGCCGAGAACCACGGCTACCAGACGCAGGTGGTCGAAGAGGCCGAAGGCGAGGAAGCGGGGCTGCGCTCGATCACGTTCATCGTACGGGGCAAGAACGCGTACGGCATGATGGAAAGCGAGCGCGGTGTCCATCGCCTGGTGCGCATCTCGCCATTCGACAATCAGGGCCGGCGCCAGACATCGTTTGCCGAAGTCGACGTCATCCCCGAGATGGAAGCCGGCGAAACCGGCGAGCTCGAACTCAAGCCGGACGAACTGCGATTCGAGACGTTCAAAGCGAGCGGCGCCGGCGGACAGTATGTCAACAAGACCGAGTCAGCGATTCGCGTCTACCATCTGCCGACCGGCATCACCGTGGCCTCACAGCAAGAACGTTCCCAGATGCAGAACCGCGAGGTCGCCCTCAACATCCTGCGGGCCAAACTCGTGCAGCGCGCGCGCGAGGAGCAGGAGCAGAAGCTGGCTGACATCCGGGGCGAACGGCCGGCGAACGAGTGGGGCTCGCAGATCCGCAACTACGTCCTCCATCCTTATCAATTGGTCAAGGACGTGCGGACCAACGTGGAAACCGGCAGCGCGGAGGCCGTGCTGGCCGGCGACCTCGACGGGTTCATCTGGCCCTATCTCCAGAACCGCAACCGTTTCGCGCCGGCCGGCGGAAACCGCGGCGCGTGAGCCGGGTCGGCGTCATCGTCGTCTGCTGGAACGACCGCGAGAAGATCACGACCGCGCT
>PMOG01000158.1 GCA_003161555.1 Vulcanimicrobiota bacterium
GTGAACGGGTAGTCGGCGATCTTCGGACGCGCCGCGCTCACGACGCTGAGCAGCGTCGACTTGCCGGCATTCGGCAGGCCGATGATGCCGGCGTCGGCGAGCAGTTTCAATTCGAGTTTGAGTTCGCAGCGTTCGCCGAGCTCGCCATTGTAGGCGAAGCGCGGCGCCTGCCGCGCCGCGGTCGCGAAATGCTGGTTGCCCAGGCCGCCGCGCCCGCCTTTGGCGACGCGCACCTGCTCGTGGGGGACGCTCAAGTCGGCGAACAGCCGCCCCACACCGCGGTTGCCTTCGAGGTCCAGCTCGACGCGCGTGACCAGCGTCCCGACGGGGACGCGCACGATCAGGTCGTCGCCGGCCTTACCGGATTTATTGGAAGTCTGTCCGGACTTGCCGGATTCGGCCCCGAACTGTTTCTTATAGCGGAAGTCGACCAGCGTCCCGAGTTCGGGATCGGCCAGCAGCAGCACGTCGCCGCCGCGGCCGCCGTCGCCGCCGGCAGGTCCGCCTTTGGGCACGTACTTCTCACGGCGCCACGCGACGATTCCGTCGCCGCCCTTGCCGGCCGCGACCGTGATGCTCGCTTCGTCGATGAACTGCATGGATTAGGCGGCGAGCATCATTGAATACGCGCCGCCGGGCGGACCCAGCGGCGAGGGGCCCTCAGACGGCGGCCGGTACGACGTTGACGTGCTTGCGGTTCTTGGAGCTCGAAAACGTGACCTGACCGGCGACCACGGCGAAAATCGTGTGGTCCTTGCCGATCATGACGCCCGCACCGGGGTGGAACTTGGTCCCTCGCTGGCGGACGATGATGTTGCCGGGGATGACCGCTTCGCCGCCATAGCGCTTCACGCCGAGGCGTTGGGCGTTCGAATCGCGCCCGTTGCGGGTCGAGCCGCCGCCCTTCTTGGACGCAAATAGCTGAAGGTCAAACCGGAACATAGCCGCGACATCCTACCATACCGCCCCCTGGGGTCGCAACGCCGAGAGTCCCCGGCGCGTCAAGCTCCGTCGAGCGAGAGGCCGCCCAGCAGGAGCTTCCAGACGGCCTCGTAGTCCGCGTCGATCGTTGGGTCCGTCCACTCGGCGTAGTGGGCCGGATGGTGGAAGCCTGAGGTGGCGACGAGGATCGCCCGGGCGGCGGCCGCGGGGTCGATGGGGCGGAACGTACCTTCAATGACGCCGTCCCTGACGACCCGGGCGATCAGGTCCAGCAGCTCGTCGACGTGCGCCGCGACGGCGGGCTGGGCGTCGGCCGCCAGGGTCCGATACGCCGCGAATAGCTCGGGATCGTCGGCGGCGCGCCGGCGCTTGACCGCGACCAGGGCGTCGATCAGGCGCCGCAGCCGCTGCGGGGCCAGTCCCGGTTCCTCGACGATGGAACGCAGCGCCGGCATCGTCGCCTCGGCCCATCGAGCGACGACCAGGTTCCGCAGATCGGCCTTGGACGCTACGTGGCGGTAGACCGCCGCATGGCTGACTCCCAGCGCGCGGGCCACGTCGACGACGGTCGCCTTTTCCGGGCCGAACCGGCGGATGACGTCCTCGGCCGCAGAGAGGATCCGCTCGCGGGTGAGTGGGGCCGGCGGCGTCAGTGCTCGACCGGTGCCGCTTCGACGGCGATCCCGTCCAGCTCCGCAAGCTCCTGCGCCGGCAGCGACAGGAGCGCGGCGGCCAGATTCTCGCGCAGGTGGGCGACCGACGACGTGCCCGGGATCAGGAGCACGTTGGGCGAGCGGTGCAGCAGCCATGCCAGCGCGACCTGCATCGGCGTGGCGCCGAGGCGCTCGGCAACCGAGTTCAGCGTGGACGACTGCAGCGGCGTGAACCCGCCCAACGGGAAGAACGGCACGTACGCGATGCCCAAGCGCGCGAGATCGTCGATCAGGACGTCGTCCTCCCGGTGGGCGACGTTGTAGTTGTTCTGCACGCACACAATCGCGGCAATCGTTCGTGCTTCCGCTACTTGGGATGCGGTAACGTTGCTCAGGCCGATGTGCCGGATCAGCCCCTCGCCCTGCAAGCCGGCGAGGACTGCGACCTGCTCGGCGATCGACCCCTCCTCGGGGCCGTGCCCCGAGCCCATCACCCGGTAATTCACGATATCCAGCGCGTCGAGGCCCAAGTTACGCAAGTTGTCGTGCACGCCATCGGTCAGTTCTTGCGGCGAGTTGGCGCGCGCCCACGACCCGTCGGCGGGCCGGCGGCCGCCCAGCTTCGTGACGATCACCATGCCGGCGGGATACGGATGGAGCGCCTCGCGGATGATCTGATTGGTGATGTGCGGGCCGTAGTAGTCCGACGTATCGATGTGGTTCACGCCGGCGGCGACAGCTTCGCGCAGGACGGCGACGGCCGCGTCGCGGTCCTTCGGCGGACCGAAGATGCCCGGACCGGAGAGCCGCATCGCGCCGTAGCCCATCCGATGGACGGTCAACGAGGTCCCGGGGAACGTAAACGACCCGCCCAGCTCAGCTTCACTCATGGTTCCTGATCCCGTATTCACCTGAGCAGTATACGCTTCAAGTTACAGAAGTCAACCATTGAAACTCAGACGAGACGGAGCTTGGAACAAGCCGAAGATCCACAGCATCGCGAAAGCGATGGCGAGACCAGGGCGATGAGGCCAAGTGGAAATGCCCACACGATCGTGGGCAACGTCGGGTCCGGGAGGCCCAGGGCTCGCGCCCGCTCGCTCCGACGGCGGGACTCGCGCCAAGTCGCATACGCCGTAAGCATCCCGGTCAGCAGCGTTATCGAAGGCGACCACTGCTTCATCCAATCCTCGAAGCTCATGCTTCCGCCTATTGGGCGCCGACGAGGCTGCGGCGCGGCTCGACGTGCATCAGAATGGGGCGGCCGGGGCGGAGGGTGACCAGGGGGTCCAGCGGGACCGGCGAGAGGTCGGTCCCACGGAAGCGGACGCGGCGCGCGAGCGTCGCGAGGAGCAGCACGGCTTCGGTCCAGGCGAAGTTCTCGCCGATGCAGATGCGGTTGCCGCCGCCGAAGGGGAAGTAGGCGAACTTCGGGAGCGTCTCGGTCTCGCCGTTCGACCAGCGTTCGGGGCGGAAGGCCTCGGGCTCGGTCCAGTAGTGCGGGTTGCGGTGGGTGACCAATTGCGAGGCGATGATCACCGAGCCGGCCTCGAGCTGCCAGGTGCCCAGGCGAATCGGCCGGATGACGCGCCGGCCCAGAACCCATGCCGGCGGCCGCAAGCGCATCGCTTCGGCGATGACGTCGCGGGCGAAACGAAGGCGCGGATAATCGTCGGGGACGGGATCGCGGTCCCCGAGCACGGCGTCGAGTTCGGCGTGCAGCCGGTCTTCGGCCGCGGGCGTCCGCGCGAGCGCGTCCCAGGTCCAGGTCAGCGTGTTGGCGGTCGTTTCGTGTCCGGCCAGCAGCAGCGTGAGCGCTTCGTCGCGCACCAGCGCGTCGGGCATCGGCGCGCCGTCGCCGTCGTGCGAGGTCAACAGGATCGACAGCAGATCGCCGCGGTCGACGCCGTCGTGCCGGCGTTCCTCGATCAGACGGAAGATGACCCGGTCGAGCTGGGCGCGCGCGGCGGTGAAGCGGCGCGTGGTTGGGTGAAACGGAAGGTGGTCGATCAGCTCGCCGAAGGCCGACATCGAAGCCGGAAAGACGGCCATCGTTTCGGTCAGCGCCGCGCCGATCGTGTCGGCGTCATCGTCGACGTCGGCGGAGAAGAGCGTCGCCGCGGCGATGCGCAGTGCCAGCCGGTTCATCAGCGCATCGACGGCGATCGTCTCGCCGTCCGTCAGTCCGTCCGCGACGGCGCGCGCAGCCGCGATCATCGTCGCGGCGTAGCCCGCGACGCGCTCGCGGTGAAAAGCCGGCTGGACCAGGCGGCGCTGCTGCAGGTGCAGCGGCTCGTCGCTGGTCAGCAGTCCCTCGCCGAGCAGGCGGCGCATGCGCTGCAGTCCGCGGCCCTTGATCACGTCGAAGCCGCTGGCGGTCAGCATCGCTTCGATCAGGGCGGGGTCGTCGAGAAACCAGAAGCGCCGGCCGGGCGGCATCCACCACGAAGCAACCGGGCCATAGTCGCGGGAGAGTTTGGCGAGGAAACCGGGGACGCGGTGGAGGTCGCCGCTCGGCGAGAGGCCGCCGAAAGCGGCCAGCATGGAGGGACCCGGCGGGTAGCGGCGCGCGTTCATGACGCATCCTACTTCCGCGTGCGACCGGACGTTCCGGGCAGGGTCGCCACCGCGCTCTCCGAACCGGATTGCGTTTTGGAGAAACGCCGCGTCGTGGTCACCGGTCTCGGTGCCATCACCCCCCTGGGGAACTCATACCACGCCTTTTGGGACGCACTAATCGCCGGCCGCAGCGGCGTCGGCCCGATCGCGGCCTTCGACTCGGCCAAGCTGACGACACACATGGCGGCCGAGGTCAAGGATTTCGACCCCGACAGCCTGATCGGTCGGCGCGACGCGCGCCGTATGGACCGCTACGCGCAGTTCGCCTACGTCGCCGCGCGCGAGGCGATGGCCGACGCCAAGTTCCCCGACGACCCGGACGTGCGCGCCCGGACCGGCGTGATCGTCGGCACCGGCATCGGCGGCATCATCACCGTTGAGAACACGACCTTCGAGGTCGGCCCGGGACAGAAGTGGGACCGCATTTCGCCCTTCTTCGTGCCGATGCTGATGGGCAACGCCGCCTCGGCGCAGATCTCGATGGCCTACGGCCTGCGGGGTCCGCTGTTCGCGGTCTCGAGCGCCTGCGCGAGCAGCAACGATGCGCTCGCGACCGCGTATGACAAGATCGTGCTCGGCGACGCCATCGCGGTCGTGACCGGCGGCAGCGAAGCGACCGTCATTCCGACCGCGATGGGCGGGTTCTGTTCGATGAAAGCGATGTCGACGCGCAACGACGACTACGCGCACGCGTCGCGGCCGTTCGACAAAGAGCGCGACGGCTTCGTGTTGGGCGAAGGCGCCGGGATCATCATCCTCGAGGATCGCGACTTCGCGCTCGACCGCGGCGCGCACATCTACGCCGAGCTGCTCGGGTACGGCCAATCGGCCGATGCGTATCACATCGCGCAGCCCGACCCCGAATCGCGCGGCGTTATCCTGGCGATGGAGCGCGCACTGCTGCGCAGCAGCGTCACCCCCGAGCAGGTCGGTTACGTCAACGCGCACGGCACCTCGACGCCGCTGGGCGACCTGGCCGAATCCCAGGCGATCGAGCGCGTCTTCGGCGAGCACGCGACGCACGGGCTGGCCGTCTCGTCGACCAAATCGATGCACGGGCATCTGCTCGGCGCGGCGGGCGCGATCGAAGGGATCGCCACGGTCCTTGCGCTCGAAAGCGGCATCGTACCGCCGACGATCAACTACGAGGTTCCGGATCCCGAATGCCGGCTGGACTACGTGCCCAACGTCGCGCGCAAGGTGCCCGGACTGCGCGCCGCGATGTCCAACGGCTTCGGTTTCGGCGGCCACAATACGTCGGTCGTCTTCGGTAAGCACGAGTAGTTCGTGCCCGGGGAAAGGCGGCGTGCGCGGCTGCGCGCGCTGCTCAAGGCGGCAGGAGCGGCCGATCTCGATCCGGCCCGCGTCGAGCAAGCCTTCGTGCACGCCAGCGCCGGCAGCGAGCAGGCAACGTCGTCGAACGAGCGGCTCGAGTTCTTCGGCGATGCGATCCTCGGTTTCGCCGCCTCGCGCTGGCTGATGGCCAAGTATCCCGATGCACCGCAGGGGCTGCTCACGCGCCGCAAAGCGAATCTGGTCAGCGGCGCCGCCTGCGCCGAAACCGCGCGCCGGCTCGGCTTCTCGGAACTGGTCGTCCTGGGCCACGGCATGGACCGCAGCGGCGCCGGCCGCAACGAAACGATCCTGGCCGATGCGTTCGAAGCGTTCCTGGCCGCGCTTCACGATGCAACCGACGTTGGGCTGGTCAGCCGGTTCCTCGAGAAGGAGCACTTCGTCCCGGTCGACCGGCGCGATCTCGGCGAGCGCGACGCCAAGACCGATCTCCAGGAATTCGCCCAGGGCATGCTGCGCGCGACGCCGCTCTACTTCGAACGCGCCGAGGGGCCGCCCAACGACCGGCGCTACACCTCACAAGTGCGCGTCGGCGACGAGATCTTAGGCGAGGGGATCGGCGGCTCGAAAAAAGCGGCCCAGCAGAGTGCGGCCGCGATGGCCCTCTCGGCGCTGCGCGCGCGCCATCCGGCTGAGGCTTCGGCAAACGCCGCGTCGAATGATGACGGGCGGGTGATCGCGTTAGATCGCCGCCGTCGCACGCCGCGTCCGCCGCGCCCGGGAGCTCCCAAGTAAACGAGATGCGTCTCAAATCGCTGAAGGTTTTCGGCTTCAAGACATTCGCCGAAGCGACGACGCTCGAGTTCCACGACGGCACGACCGCGGTCGTCGGCCCCAACGGCTCGGGGAAATCGAACCTCGTCGATGCGATCCGCTGGGTGCTCGGCGAGCAG
>PMOG01000109.1 GCA_003161555.1 Vulcanimicrobiota bacterium
ATTACATTTATTACACGACTCCTGAGCCACAACAGGAGGCTACTCCCACCATGAATCACCGCCCCCCCGCTCACCGCCGCCCTACCACCCCCGGAGACATGCTCAACGAAGAGTACCTCAAGCCGCTGAAGATCACGCAGACCGCGTTCGCGGCGGCGATCGGCGTCCCACACGCGCGCCTGAACGAGATCCTCAACGGGAAGCGCGGCGTCACCGTCGATACCGCCCTGCGGCTCGGACGCGCCCTCAACACGACCCCTGTCTTCTGGCTGAACCTCCAGCAAGCCGTCGACCTATACGATGCGAGCCACTTGCCAAAGTCGCGAGACATCGAACGCATCACGCCCATCAAGCGCGAGTTACAGTCAGCCTAGAGAAAACGGATCGAAGAAAACGGCCGCCGTCCGAAGACGAGCGGCCGTTTCCCTTTAACCGGCAGCCCGCAGACCAGGCCGAGGACGGCGAACGCGGCGAGGCCGTAGGCGAGCGTGAACCGGTGCGTCGGCGTCGTGGCGCACGCGGTCTCCGAGGCCCTGGGGCACGCGAACGTCGCGTTCACACTGCAGACATACGCGCACAAGCGCGTCCCGGGATCACCACGAGCCACCGCGGCACAGGCAAAACAGGCGGCGTAGCCATCAAGCACGGCATAAGAAGCTATAATATGCCAGCAGCTGGCGCGCCTGTTGACTGTGCCAAGCGTATGCCATATCTAGCCCTTCTTAGCGAGGAAAATGGGCGAAAAGCCACTTTCTTGCCGGGACGCAACCCTCGCGGCACCCGCTTGGTCTTTAGGAACATTGGGCTACGGCGACTTCTATAGACACATGGTACGTCTTTGAACAGCCGCAATCTAGAAGCCCACGGCCTCACCAGGCTACAAGGTCAACTAAACAGATAATGCCAGCCACACCGAAAACTGCAGACACCAATATCCAGCCCGACGGCCCTGCGAAGACACGCGTCCGCAAGGGCTTCCCCAGCTTCGCCCTTCAGCAGACGCTCGTCGTCGCGCAAGCGATTGCGGATCAGAATGCGGGGAAACCGTGGTCGCGGCTCTCACTCGCCGAAGCGATTAACCGCAAGCCCGATAGCAGTGCGTTCCGCGAACTTCTCAGCGCGTCGATCCAGTACGGCCTCACGGAAGGGTCGCACAACGTCGCGCAAATCAAGCTTACGCCGCTGGGCACCCAAGTCGTGATGCCCAAGTCCGACAGCGAGCACAAGCTGGCGCTGCTCAAGGCGGCGCGTCTTATTCCGCTCTTCAACGAGCTTTACGATAAGTTCGACCAAGCGAAGCTTCCGGCAGCTCAAAACTTCAAGAACACCCTGGTGCGCGACCATAACGTCGACGCTGCCGTCGCCGAGAAGTGCATCGAACAATTCACTGCCGACGGCAAATTCGTAGGCTTGATACGCGTGGTCTCCGGCAGCGAGCGTGTCGACATCCCGACGGCCATAGAGGCGGCCGAGGGCGGAGCCGCACCTGCTCCGGCTGACGACGAGCCCGGCGACGACGAGACGCCGAACAACGGTAATCCGGCACCGGCGGTACAGGCGAACATTCCGACTCCGCCAGCCCCGGCTGCGGCGCAGCCGGCCGCAGCCGAAGCACCGAACGGCATCTTCGTCGCTCACGGTCGTGATCAAGACGCGCTGCGCTCGCTGGAACGCATTCTGAAGTCGATGGGAGTCAAATACATCATCGCTCAGGACGAACCGAACGCTGGTCGCCCGATCTCCGAGAAGATTGCCGACGAGATGCGCAAGTGCAGCGCGGCGATCTTCATCGCTTCGGCAGACGACGAAGTCCAGGATGCCGACAATAAACCGATCAAGCGCACACGCGAAAACGTTGTTTACGAACTCGGCGCGGCGTCCTTTGCCTACGGCAAGCGTATCGTCATCTTCAAGGAAGAGGGTGTGGAGTTCGCCACGGACTTCCGCGACCTCGGTCACATTGAGTACAACCGCGGGCACCTCGCCGACAAGTTCGCCGACTTGCTCAAAGAGCTCGTGGAACTGCAAGCGGTGAAGATCGTGGCCGGCTAGTTTCGGACCTCGGTCGATAGGTCAACGCGTCTGCCGCTCGCGGCGCTGACGTCCGTTCCGATCATCATAGGGATCCGAAAAACGCCGAACCCTAGCCCGCAGGTTTGGCGGCTCGCGCTTGTTCGTCGCGCCGGGAACAGCTGATAGGCGATCGCCATCACCACGTTGTTGTAAACGAACCTCGGAATGCGGCCTTTAGCCGGTTTCCGAGCCGGTCTTCATCCGATTCGACCAACTCGAAGTCGAAGTTCTTCCGCTTGAACGCGGTGTTGAATGCCATGCGATCGGCCGCGCTCCGTCCGCTGCGTTCGATCAGCAAGCGCGCCACATCGGCATCCTGCGCATGCTCCGTCACGAGGCCCGACCCCGTCGCATCGTCGTGCGCAGAAACGCGAGCACCTGCTTGTCGATGAAATCATTATCACCGTAGCAGTACCCGTCGAGAGGCGTTCGCTCGGCGCGCCAGCGCAATGGCGCGCCTTGTCCAGCAAGCGCGGCAGCCAGGTCGGCCCCGCGGCCGTCTCTAGGCCAGATCGTGGAACCATGCCATCCGTGCCTCCCGGGTCCGCGAGGCCAAAGACGTGCGGCCCGACCACCGTACGGCTTACGACGAAGCGGATCGCACCGACCCTGGAACGGATCGGAAGCTTTGAACTCGAGAAGCTAGGCGGCGACTTCCGCCGCGTTCCCCTGCGAACGTAGTGGCGTTTGGCAGACGCGGCAGACGTCGGCATTCGGCGGAACCTTCATCCGGCAGAAGGAGCACGTCAGCATCTCGGGAGCCGCGGCCGCCGAGCCGCCATCGGTCGGATGTGCGCGGGCGTCGGCGCCGGGCGAGTATTCGCTGGATGCGCGCGAACGCACGCTTCCGGCCGGAGCACTGAAGACGACCCAGATGACCCCGAGGACGGGAATGCAGAACGCGAGCAAAAAGCCCACCACGCAGTTGCGTCCCTTTCGCGCCATCAGGGCACCGCATCCGTACGCGATGCAAAAGTAGATAGTGAAAGCCACCACGGCGTTCGTAAGCGTCATGTGGTGAGCGAACCAGATTCGTTCAATCGCCGGCATCACAGCACGGACGTTCCGCTGCAGTTCCCCGTTCCTTGCCGGCTCTGAAAACGCAGCGTTAAGGCTCCGCTAGAACTGCGTCAAGAATGCCCGGGCGCGGCGAGGTGCCCCCACGGGGGCCGACTAAGCGCGGCTTATCGCCACCCAGAGACCTCGCCGGAGGGGCCGTCGACGCCACTGGACCCGCTGGATCGTCTTCGCCGCGGTTCTGGTTGGGCTTGTCATCTCGCTCGGGACGACGCTCTCGAACGGGATCATCGTTGCGGATCGAGGCCTGCTGCACTGCGTGGGTCCGTGCACCGACGGGAATGGACCCGTAGCGGCAGCGCCCGGGACCCAGGTCTATTTCTTCGACGACGGTGTGCCGGTGGGTCACGCCGAGGGTGGGCGGACGCCACTGCCGCTGCCGGCCGGCACCAACCTGGTCGTGGCAGAGAAGCACTTCCCGCTGTGGACCGGACGCAGCTTCCTCGCACACGCGTGGCCGGACGTCGAGGAACCGCCGCAGTCGGACGCGCCGCAGCTCGTCGACGTCCAGATCGATCCCGGTGACGTCCACTTCGTCGTACACGTGCGCCTGCCGCGTAGCGACGTGCGCGGGCGCGCGTATCTCGACGAGGGCTACTCGCTGGCCAATCTTGTCGATCTTCTGACGCCGCTCTCGATCGACGGCGCGTGGATCAGCGCGGCCCGCGATCTTGGCTTCGACAACGTCACGCTCACGCCGACCTCGTTCACGATGGACGTGCGCGGCAGCGTGGCGCAGCAGAATCTTGCCGCGGCCGCGCAAGGTATGCATCGCATCGTCGTCATCGGCCGGTATGCCGAGAATCCGGTCGACGTGCACGTCGGCCTGCGGGGCGAGAGCTTTGCGCACGTGCATCCGTTCGATCGTGCGCCGAATCTGATCGCCGGTCCGGCCGATGCGTCCTGGATGCGGCTGCGTCCCGCGGACGCCGTGAC
>PMOG01000240.1 GCA_003161555.1 Vulcanimicrobiota bacterium
TTGCCGAACGCGTAGTCGATGACGACCCGGAATTTCGCTTCCTTCAGGGCGTGCGCGTGGAGCGACTCGACGAAGGCTCCGGAGTAGCGTTCGAGCGCGCGCGACGGGAAGTCGAGCCGCCCGACCTCGTCCATCGGCGTGCGACGGAAATCTTCGCGGAAGAACAGGTTTTCGATCTTGCGTTCGGCGCCTTTGTCGATCCCGATGCCGGTGGCGTCCGCAAACTCGAACACGACCGCATTGGCGTCGTCGGGCGCGACGCGCACGTGGACGCCGCCGTCGCTGCCGCCGCGCACGGCGAAGCGCGCCAGCGGCAGCGGATACGACCGAAGGTCGAGGACGTGCAGGCCCACGCTCAGCAAGCCCGAGATGATGCAGCGGTTCATGACCCGCGAGGCGGGGTGCGTATCGCGGCTGGTCATGACGGTCTGCCCGGATTTGAGGTACGTTCCGAACGCCTGGCCGAGTTTGAGTGCGAACTCGGGGGTGATCTCGAGGTTGGCGAGGCCGCTGATTCCGACCGGGCCGAATAGCGAGCCCGGCCACTTCTGCCCGTAGATCAGCGACATCGAGACGATCGAACCGGGGTTGACCCACTTGTCGGGCCACAGTTTGAGGTGGGCGTTGACCGTGGCGCCGGCGCCGAGCGTGCAGCCGCGACCGATCACGCTCGCTTCGTTGACGGTCGCGCGTTTTTCGATCGTGTTGCGGTCGGCGACCGTGCAGTCGTTGAGCGTCGCCTCATCGCCGACGTAGCAGTCTTCCCACACCACGCTGCGGCTCACGTTCGCGCCGCGCTCGACGATCGTGCGGTCGCCGAGCACCGCCGGTCCTATGATGGATGCGCCCGCGGCGATCCGCACCTCACGGCCGAGCACGATCGGTCCCTCGAGCCGGGCGTCGGGGTCGATGCGCGTGCCCTCGCCCGCCCACACGCCGGGCGCCACTTCCGTTCCCAGCGGCTCCAGCGTCAGGGCGTGTGAGATCGCGTCGTAGTTCGCCTGCTGGTACTGTTCGAGGTTGCCGATGTCGGTCCAGTAGGCATCGAAGATGTAGCCGCCGAGTTTGGCGCCCTCGCGCAGCATCAACGGAAAGAGATCCTTCGAAAAGTCGTAGATCCGGCCGCGTTCCATCCGGTCGAGGATCCCCGGCTCCAGCACGTAGATGCCGNNACGCCGAACTCGAGCGGGTTGGTCACCCGCTGCAAGGCGATCGTCACCCCGTTACCCGACTCGCGGTGGTGGCGGACCAGCTCCCCCAGGTCGATGTCGGTCAACGCGTCGCCGCTGATGATCAGAAATGGACCGCCGGCCAGCAGCTCGTGCGCCATCTTGACCGCGCCGGCCGTTCCGAGCGGCGTGTCCTCGACGACATAGTGCATCGTGACGCCATGCGCGCTGCCGTCGCCGAACCACGTCTCGATCTCGTCGGCCAAATAATGCAGCGTCGCGACGATCTCGGTGAAGCCGTGGCGCCGCAGCAGGTCGACGATGTGCCCCATCACCGGCTTGCCCGCCACCGGCGCCAGCGGCTTGGGCCGCCGCGAGGTGAGCGGCCGCAAACGCGACCCCTCGCCGCCCGCCATCAGCACGGCTTTGAGAGAGTGGTTCGAAGGCGCGCCGTTCATCGTGCAGCCTCGTGGTGTGCGTGCGGATCGGTGCGGGGGCGGACCGCTGCCAGCTCGGCACAGAGGCGTTCGAGCCGCACGTCGGCCGCGAGCGCGTCAACGTCGAGATGGAGCTTGCGTCGCCAGTTCGGGTACTGGGTCGAGGTTCCCGGCACGTTGACCGGTGCGCGCTCGCCGAGAATGTCCTCGATCTGCGCCACGACGACGGCGGCCGGTGATGCGGCGAGGTAACGGCTCGCGGCGACGACGATCGCCGTTTCGTCGTCGCGCGCTTCCGGCGCGAGGTCACCGTGCCCGATCAGGGCGTCGAGGAAGAGCGTACGGTCGCGTTCGCGTTCACGGCGTTCCGTTTCGACCGGCGTTTCGAGCAGCCCGAGCCGGTCGCGCAGCGCGATGTCGTCGCCGTGCAGCCAGGCCGGCAAGGTGGCCAAGTCGTGCGTACCCGAGGCGGCGAGGGCCAGTTCCGGATAGGTTTCGGGCGCGTCGTACGTTCCATCGAGCCGGCGCTCGAAGAACAGAATGCGATACGACAGAATCCCGGTCGCGGCCATCCGTTCGCGAAAACCCTCCGGGACGGTGCCGAGATCTTCGCCGACGATGATGCAGCCCGCGCGGAGGCTGGCCAGCGCGACGATTCCGCGCAGGTCATCGATCGGGTAGGTCACGTAGGTTCCCGTGCGCGCGCCGGCGCCGCGCGGGATCCAGTATAGGCGGGCCAGCGAGAAGGCATGGTCGATGCGCAGCGCGCCGGCCGCGCGGCAGTTGGCCGCGAGCAGTGCCGCGAGGTCGGTATACCCGTCGTGGACGAGCCAGTGCGGATGGTGCGGCGGCAAGCCCCAGTCCTGGCCCAGCGTGTTGAGGACGTCGGGCGGCGCACCGACCGACGCGTCGGCGACGTACGCGGCCGGATATGCCCAGACATCGGCGGCGTTGGCGTCGACGCCGACGGCGAGATCGCGATAGAACGCGACGCCGTGGCGCGCCGCATCGGCCGCGACCGCCTCCAACTGTTCGGCCGCCAGCCACTGCAAGTACATGCCGTAGCCGACCTCGTCGTGTGCCGCCGCTGCGTAGAGCGCAACGTCCGGCCGATCGGGCGTGCGATAGGCGGCCGGCCACGCGCCTACGTCGCGCCCGAATCGCATGACGAGCGCTTCGAAGACCGCGAAGCGCCGCAGCGGGTCACCTTGCAGCTCGCACCAGGCTTCGAACGCGGCGCTGCGCTCGACGTCCTGCGCGAGCGCAGCATAACAGACGCGCAGCAGCTCGTCTTTCAGCGCTGCGACGCCGGTATAATCGACGAGACCGGCAGCCCGCAGACGCGACGCGTGCGCGCGCAACGGCGGGTCGGCGAGCAGTGCCGCTGCCGCGGCGGCGCGCACTTCGGGTACTTCGTCGACGGCGATCGCAAGCCAGTTCAGCCAGCGCCGCGACGACGGTGAGTACGGACTCGCGGCTTCGGGATCGCTGCGATGGGCCGCGTGCAGCGGGTTGATGCCGACGTACGACGCGCCGCGCTCGCCGAGCAGCGCGCAGACGGCGCGCAGGTCGGCGAAGTCGCCGATGCCGAGGTTGCGTTCGGAGCGCAGGGTGTACAGCTGAAGGGAAACGCCCCATGTGCGCCCGGCCGGCGCGAACGCGCGCTCCGGGACGACGATCAGGTGCACGGTCGCGCGCGCGTACGGGTCGACGTTGAGGGTCAGCTCGTGAACGCCCAGCGGCACCTCGACGTCGAGCGCGATGCACCGCGTGTCGAAGGTCGTTCCGCTGCTCGCGTCGGCCACGACGACCGGCGCGTCGCGCAGCGCCAGCGCGCCCTCGGCCGTGGTTCCGTCTTCGCGCACCAGCGTCCAGCGCAGGGCTTCGGGCCAGCTCATCGCCGGCAGCGTGACCTCGAGGACGATCGGCTCGCCTTCACGCACGACCTGCGAGGGGGCGACGAAGTCGCGGTCGTCGTTCACCAGAAGCGCTTCGAAGCGCGCCACCGTTTCGGGCGCGACGGTGCGTTCGTTCCCCAGCGCGTCGACGTACGCGCGCGCGATCAGGCTCACCGTGCGCGTCCCGCAAACACCGCCAGCGAACGTGAGATCATCGGAAAGACGCGCACGTCGTCGCCCTGGACGTCGCGCTGCTGACCACCTTCGATCGCCGTATCGAGCACCAGCGACCACGCTACCCGTTCGACCTCGGGCAGCCGGAAGTCGATGTCGTCGGGGGCGGCGTTCATCGCCACGAACAGCATCGGCGGCGCGCCGAGGAAGAACCCGACGCTGCGGCGGTCGGAAGCCCAGTCCTCGGCTTCCATTTCGCGCGCGTCGGGGGCGATCCAAGCGATATCCTTGCGGCCGCTCCGGTCGAGCGGCTGGCCGTGGAAGAACGCGTCGCGCTCGAAGGCGGGATGGCCGCGCCGCAGGCGCAGCAGCGTCTTCACGAAGTCCGCCAGCGCCAGATCGTGGGGGTCGCGCGCGCTCCAATCCAGCCACGAGATTTCGTTGTCCTGGCAATACGCGTTGTTGTTGCCGCGCTGGGTCCGCCCGATTTCGTCGCCGCCCAGGATCAGCGGAACGCCCAGCGAGAGCAGCAGGGTCGCGAACAGATTCCGTTTCTGCCGTTCGCGCAGCGTGCGGATCGGCGGATCGTCGGCCGGTCCCTCGACGCCGCAGTTCCAACTGTAGTTGTCGTTGGTCCCGTCGTGATTGCCCTCGTGGTTGGCTTCGTTGTGTTTTTTATCGTATGAAACGAGGTCGGTCAGCGTGAACCCGTCGTGCACGGTCACGAAGTTGACGTTCGACCGCGGACGCCGGCCCTGGTGTTCGAACAGGTCCGATGAGCCGGCCATACGCGACGCCAGCTCGGGCAGCACGCCCGGGTCGCCGCGCCAAAACCGGCGGACGGTATCGCGGTATTTACCGTTCCATTCAGACCAGCCGGGCGGAAAATTGCCGAGCTGATAGCCGCCCGGGCCGACGTCCCACGGTTCGGCGATCAGTTTGATCCGGGAGAGCACCGGGTCTTGCTGCAGAGCCTTGAAGAACGCCGCGTCGCGCGTGTAGCCGTTGCTTTCTCGCGCCAGCGCCGGCGCGAGGTCGAAGCGGAAGCCGTCGA
>PMOG01000053.1 GCA_003161555.1 Vulcanimicrobiota bacterium
CGCGGAACTTGGCGACTTCTTCCAAGAAGTCGATCTGCGAGACGAAGAAGAACGACAGCCGCGGCGCGAAGTCGTCGACGTCGAGCCCGGCTTTGACGACTTCCTCGACGTATGCGATCCCCGCGGCGAGGGTGAACGCCACTTCCTGAATTGCCGTGCTGCCGGCCTCGCGGGTGTGATAGCCGCTGACATTGACCGGATTGTAGCGCGGCAGATGCTGCGCCGAGTAGGTGATCGTGTCGCGCACGATCCGCATCGCGGGACGCGGCGGGTAGACCCACTCCTTCTGCGCGACGTACTCCTTGATGATGTCGTTCTGGATCGTCCCCGAAAGCTTGCGGCGGTCGAAGCCGCGTTCGTCCGCGACGACCAGATACATCGCGAACAGAATCCAAGCCGACGGGTTGATCGTCATCGAGACGCTGATCTGCTCGAGATCGATGTCGCGATAGAGGTCGTGCATGTCGTCGACGCTGTCGACGGCGACGCCCTCGCGGCCGACCTCACCTTCGCTGCGGGCATCGTCGGAGTCGTAGCCCATCAGCGTCGGCATGTCGAAGTCGGTCGAGATGCCGGTCTGGCCTTGCGCGATCAGGTAGCGGAACCGCCCGTTGGTGTCGTCGGCGGTGCCGAAGCCGGCGATCTGCCGCATCGTCCACGGCTGGGCGCGATACATCGTCGGGTACGGTCCGCGCGTATACGGAAAAGCGCCCGGGAAGCCGAGGTCCCGGACGTAATCGAGTTCCGCCAGGTGGTCGGGAGTATAGAGCCGCTCCAGCGGCAGGCCGCCCTGGGTCCGGAAGGTCGCCCGCGACTCCGGGCGCCGCGCAGTGAAGGGCAGCAGGGTCAGCTGTTCCCAGCGCTCCTGCTCCTCCGCCAGGCTCCGTGTCTTCTCGGGCGTCTGCATCGTCTGGTGTCCCCTTAGGTGCGGATTGTATACAATGATGTCGCGAGCCAGGCTCCGGCCTCCTGCTGGGCGTATACAATCCTCAATGGCCATCGCGCTGCCCCGTCCCGAGACCCGCTTCGAAGCGCTGATCGACGCGCTCCGCGAGGCCATCCTCACCGGCCGCTTTCGACCCGGGGAGCGGCTGCTCCAGGATGACTTGGCGGCGGCCTTCGGGGTCAGCCGCATCCCGTTGCGCGAGGCGCTGCGCCGGTTGGAGGGCGAGGGCCTGGTCGTCATCAGCCCCAACCGCGGCGCCGTCGTACGGCCTTTGATCCCCAAGGACGTGGTCGAACTCTACGACGTGCGCTTGGCACTCGAGACCCTCGCGCTGCGCCGGGCCGCCGAGCGCTACGCCGACGTGCGCGAAGCGACGAGGGGGCGGCACGGCGAAGCGCGCCGCGCAATCGAGGCCGGGGCGCTCACGACGTTGTTTCATCTGGATCGCGACTACCACGCCGAGTTGGCGGCGGCGTCCGACAATCCGCATCTCGTCGCGGCCCTCGATGGGCAGTGGTCGCAGATCATGCGCTTGATGCACGCCTATCTGCGCGCCGGCACCTACATGCCCGAAGTGTGGGACGACCACGAAGCGATCGCGACCGCGGTCGCGCACGGCGATGGAGCCGGAGCGATCGCACGCCTCGAGCGGCATCTGCTGCTCAGCCGCGACCGCATCCTCGACCAGCTGCGCGCCGCCGGCTGATGTTCGGCTGCAGCGACGACGACGCACCCGCGCGCCTCGACCGCGCGGCGGCCGAGCACGCGTCGACGGCCGCGCGCCGTCGCGAGCTCGGCGCGCACGACGGCATCGACGGTGAGGTGCTCGCACAATGCTACGAAGTCTGGCGCGGCGCCGGCGACGATCCGCTCGCGACCGCGCCGGTTCCCTCCCCGCCGCCCGGCGACGGGTGGACGTCGACGTCGGCGCCGGTTCCGCTCGGCCGCGCGCATCGCATCCCGTCCGACGCCCAGACCGTCGTGCAAGGATTGCTCGATCCCGGCCGTCCGCCGCTCGTGACGATCGATTCCGGTGACGTCATCGTCTACGAAGACACGTGGACGCATTTCCTGGGTCGCCTGCAGCCCGGCGTCGGTGCGGCCGAGCTGTCGGCGCTGCGAAGTGCGAATCCCGGGCGCGGCGTGCACAGCATCATCGGCCCGATCGCCGTGCGCGGCGCGATGCCCGGGGACGTGCTGCAGCTGCGCATGCTGCGGCTCGAGACGATCGACTTCGGCGCGAACTTCCACAACGACGGCGCGCTGGGCACGGGGGTGCTGCACGACGAGTTCGAACACGCGCGCGTCCGCTATTTCGAGCTCGATCCGAACGGCGCGTACGTCGCGTTCAACGACCGGATCCGGCTCGCGCTCCGGCCCTTCCAGGGCACGCTCGGCGTCGCGCCACCCGGCGATGCCGCGGTCAGCTCGGTCGCGCCGGGCGCCTTCGGCGGGAACATCGATCTCAAAGAGCTGACCGTAGGCGCCTCGCTGTTCGTTCCCGTCTTCCACCCGGGCGGCCTGATTTTTACCGGCGACTCGCACGCACTGCAGGGCGACGGCGAAGTCAACATCACGGCAATCGAGACCGCGATGCGCGAAGCGTGCATGCAGGTGATACTGCATAAGCGGGTCGACTGGAACTGGCCCTTCGCCGAAACGCCAACGCACTGGATCGCGCTCGGAAGCGATCCCGACCCGCACCAGGCCTTGCGCATCGCGTTGCGCCAGACGATCGCCTTTCTCCAGCGCCGCGCGCAGCTGAGCCGCGACGACGCCTACAGCTTGGCCTCGCTGGCGGTCGACTTTCGCGTCACGCAGATCGTCAATGTCTGCGCCGGTGTCCACGCGATGATCCCGAAAGCGATCTTCGCTCCCGACTACCGCCGCACGATCGCCGTCGCCTAAGCAAGGCTCCGTTCACTCCGCAAGGGGCTGAGCTTCGCGCGATCGCGCCGCGGCGCGCAGGCGGCGCACGTCGCCGTCGCGGACGGTGATACCGTTCGCATCGAACCACTCGAGCAGCGGCAAGGCGTATTTGCGCGTCGTGCCGACCGCATCGCGGAACTGCGCCGCCGTCATCGTCCCGCCGCGCACGATCGCCGTTTCGAGCCGCCGCCGGATCTCGGCCATCTGTGCGCCGGTGTAGAGGTCGGCGCCGACCTTCACCAGTTCGCCGGTGACGACCAGCGTTTCGAAGGCCGCGCCGACGCCGGCGATGCGGCTGCCGCGCACGGACGCAACGACGCCGGGCAACGGATGCCCAGTGAGCGGAGCGGCTTCGTCCCGCGCCAGCGCGGTGGCGAAGAACGCGCGCTGCTCGTCGCTCAAGCGCGGCACATGCCTCGAGCTCAAGAAATAGCCGCCGCGCGCGCTGATACGACCCTCGTCGGCTTCGGCTCGCAAGAAACGCAGCAGAAACGTTTCGTCGACGGTCAACTCGCGCGCCAGCGCCTGGAGGGTGACGCCCGTAATCCACGGCGCTTCGGCCTCCCGGCGCGCCAGCGCCGCCGCGATCCGCGCCGAGAGCGCGTCGGCGTCGCCCCCGTCAACATAGGCGCGCGGCTGGCCGAGCAGCCGTGCCCCGCCGCGCGCGACGAGTTCTTCGGCGAGTTCTTCGACGCGCTCGAGCCGCAGGTTCGCTCGCGCCGCGAGTTCCGCCGGCGTGCACGCCGCGCCGCTCGACGCCAGCGCGCGCGCCAGCACGTCGAGATCGGCTTCGGGCGCATCGGCGGCATCGGCGCCGCCCGCAGCCGCGACCCTGCCGCCGCCCAGCAGCACGATCGGCGAAAGGGTGCGCAGCACGAACGGCTGACCCGGATACGTTACCACGGGCTCACGCAGTCGCACCATCGCGTCGACCGCTTCGTCGTCGCGCGGCGGCGCGCCCAGCTCGAGCACGCCCAGCACCTCCCCCGCGCCGAGCGCGGCGCGCACCGCCGTGCGCCGTTTCAGCAGCGCGCGCCCGTCAGCGAACGCGCGGAAGCGTGCGTGAACGAGGCGCGTTGCGGCGAATGCCGGATCGGCGAGCACGGCTCCGCGATGGATCTCGGCGACCTCAACGCCCGGCAAGTTGACGGCGACGCGCGCACCCGCTGCGACGGCCTCGCGCGCCGCACCAAAGGTATGCAGCGAACGGATCCGTAGCTCGCGACCGGGCGGTGAGAGCCGCAGCGTGTCGCCGACGCGCACGGTGCCTTGCATCAGCGTGCCCGTCACGATCGTTCCGGCGCCGGTGCGGCTGAAGACGCGATCGATCGGCAGAAATGCCGGCGCGTCCGGCGCCCGCGGCGGCAGCGCGATCAGCGCCGTATGGATCGCGTCGCGCAGCGCAGCCAGACCCTGGCCGGTAACGGTCGAAACGGCGACCACCGGCGCGTCCTGCGCGACCGTCCCGCGCGTCGCGCGCCGTACCTCGTCGCCGGCCGCCGCCAGCCTCGCATCATCGACGAGATCGCGTTTGGTGAGCACGACGATCGCGCGCTGCACGTCGAGGAAATCGAGGATCGCCAGGTGCTCGACCGTCTGCGGGCG
Organism: Vulcanimicrobiota bacterium; assembly: GCA_003161555.1. GTDB lineage: Bacteria > Vulcanimicrobiota > Vulcanimicrobiia > Vulcanimicrobiales > Vulcanimicrobiaceae > Vulcanimicrobium > Vulcanimicrobium vanleeuwenhoeki. The sequence continues at coordinate 4,481 of PMOG01000053.1, forward strand.
GACGCCTTCGCTAGCGTCGACGACGAGCAGCAGCAGTTCCATCCCCGCTGCGCCGGCCAGCATGTTGCGGATGTACCGTTCGTGTCCCGGGACATCGATGATGCCGGCCTCAACGCCGTCGTCGAACCGCAGGTGCGCGAAGCCGAGGTCGAGCGTCATCCCGCGCAGCTGCTCCTCGATCAGGCGGTCGGGATCGGTGCCGGTCAGCGCCCGGACCAGCCACGACTTGCCGTGGTCGACGTGACCGGCGGTGCCGACGACGTGCATCAGCCGGCGGCGCCGAGTGCCGCGCCGAGCGCCTCGTCGTCGTGCGGCGCGATCGTGCGCAGATCGATCAGCACCGTCTGCTCGGCGACCTGCGCGATCACCGGCGGCGTCCCTGCGCGCAGGCGCTCCGCGCCGGCCGTCGCACCACCGCGCGCCGTGCGCCAGGCCAGCGCGATCGACGGGATGGCGACCAGCGGCAGCGTGCCGCCGCCGGCGTACGCGTCGTGCGCGACGACGTCCAGTTCCAACGCCCGGAGGCGCTCGGTCAGCGCCGCGGCGCGGGCGCACAGCGTTTCGAGCGGCGCGCCGAGCATCGCGTAGAACGGAATCCGCGCGCGGGCCGTCGCGTCGCGGTGCAGCGCCAATGTTGCGCCGAGCGCCGCCAGCGTCGCCGAGCCGACGCGCAGTGCGCGCAGCAGCGGATTTGCGCGCAGCCGCGCGATCGCCGCCGTCCGGCCGGCGACGATCCCGGCCTGCGGCCCACCCAGCAGCTTGTCGCCGGAGAACGCGACCAGATCGAAGCCCTCGGCGACGGCCTCCTGCACCGTGCGTTCCGGGGGCAGACCGTACGCCTGCAGATCGGTCAGCGCGCCGCTGCCGAGGTCCTCGACCACCGGGACGCCGGCGCGGCGGCCTAACGCGACCAGGTCGCGCGGCCCAACGCCGGCGACGAATCCTTCGATGCGATGGTTCGAACGGTGGACGCGCAGCAGCAGCGCCGTACGCGGCCCGAGCGCGCGCGCGTAGTCGTCGAGACGCAGTTTGTTGACCGTGCCGACCTCGACCAGCTGGGCGCCGCTGCGTGCCAGCACGTCCGGAAGCCGAAACCCGCCGCCGATTTCGATCAGTTCGTTGCGCGCGACGATCACCTCGCGCGCGCTGCCGTCCGGTGCTCGCGCGAACGTATCGAGCATCAGCAGCACCGCGGCGGCGCAGTTGTTGACGACCAGCGCATCCTCCGCTCCCGTCGCCGCGCGCAGCGCCGATCGCAGCCGGTCGTGGCGCGAGCCGCGCCGGCCGGAGGTAAGATCGTACTCGAGATTCGATGCACCGGCCGCGGCCGCCGCGATCGCGTCGATCGCTTCGGCCGCCAGTGGCGCCCGGCCGAGGTTGGTGTGCAGCAGGATGCCCGTGCCGTTCAGCACGCCGCTGAACATCTCGCGCGCTTCGTGAGCCAGCGCCACGACGACTTCGTCCGCGACCGCCCCCGGATCGGGTACGGCCGGAGCGCGGCGGGCGCGCGCGAGCGCGGCACCGATCTGCTCTTTCACGGTCACGCTGCCCAAAAGCACGACGAACCGCGCAATGCGCGGTTCGTCGAGGAGTCGGTGGACCGCCGGAAGCACGGTCCCCTGAGGTTTTAGAACCGCAGGTCGATGCCTCCCGAGAAGCCGCGGAGCTGTCCGCCCGCGTAGCAGTGCGGCCCCGCTCCGGTCACGCCGCCCGCGCCGCCGTTGGCGGTCGGATCGAACGCGGCCAGTGTCGAGGCATCATGACAGTCGGTCGTGATCGCGCGTCCACCCGCGCCCAGATCGTAATGGGCAGCCGCCTGGTTGAGCGTCTCGGCCCAGTCGAAGTACCACGAGACGTGCCGGTCGATCGCGTGCTTGAACGCGATCGTGTACAGGTTTGCCATATTCGCCGGATTGGCGGCTGCGGGAGTGTTGTGCTGACCGGGATCTCCGGGAGTAGCGAGGGCCTTCGCCCAGCCGAAGTTGATGTTGTCCCGCGCGCTGAGGTTTTGCGTCAGCGCGAACCAGAAGCCGTTGCGCTGGCGCTCGTTCTGGTAGCTGAGGTACGCCGGCACGTAGCGGTGGAAGCTTTCGTAGATCCCGCTGAAAGTCGTGCCTGGCACCGGAATGTACTGGATGCCGCCCTTCCACGCGTCTTCATCAACGACGTCGTTCGGATCGAGGTCCGCCAAGTCGCTGGTGCGGTTGACTTTCTTGTGCAGTTCGTAGGCACCGGTCAGGTAGAGGTTCTTATTGCCGTTGAGGTATTGGAGGTCCGTGCTGTAGGCGGTTGCGAATGCGCCGTCGTTGCACAGCGGCGGCAACGCGCCGCTACCGGGCGAGTTCCCGCCGGCGCAATCGACCTCACCGGCCGCGATGTTGCTGCTGTCGTAGGCGCGATTCTGACCGGGCGATACGAAGCCGTTGAACGTCACGCCGCCCCAGTTCGGTGACTCGTACCAGATCGCGTGGTCGAAACGCGTTCCGAATTCGACGCGATTGTCGCCGCCGGTGTTGCCCATGATCACCGCATAGTCGCCGATCTCACCTGAGAAGGGGTTCATCCGCGCGGTCGCGTTCTTGTACGGCGCGTCCGACTTGCCGATCTTGAACGCGCCTAGCGACGTATCGAAGCCGATGAAACTATTGCGCGATACGAGCGCGCCTTTGACGATCGCGCCGTTATTGCTGTTCGATGCCGGCGTACCGGGTTCGTTCGAGATATCGACTTCGGTTTCAAGCTGATAGAGGAAGCCGCTGCGCGGGCCGAGCGCGTGATCGCCGCGCACGCCGATGTAGGAAAGGTTGGTCGAGACTCCCGGCATCCAGCCGTAGTTGCCGACCGGGCCACCGCCCGAAAAGGGATAGTATTTCGCCAGACCTTTGGTCGTGTCGTCGTATGAGACGTCGAAGTTCCCGTATATTTGGATGGCCTCGCCCCCGATGAGGAACGTGCCCTCGGTTCCGTTCTTGATGAGCACGGGCTTGCCAGGCGGCGTCGGTGTAGGAGCAGGTTTTGCCGCCTGCTGCGCCTTGATTTGATCCAGCTGCGCTTTGACCGCGTTCAGCTGTCTCTGCAGGGCGTCGATCTGCGCCTGCATGTCCTCGGCCAGGTCGGCGCGCGCCGCCGTCGTGGTGGCCAGGATAAGGGCAAAGAGAAAAGCGAGCAGCTTCTTTGTCATACGCCATCCCATCGAAGGTGAAGGCCCTGGGTAATCCAGGAAACCTCCGTCATGGGGTCGCTTACTGAGCGGCAGAATATTTTTCCTTGTATTTTGTATTTGGTGTTTTCGGTACCGGGGCACAAAGAAGCCCGCCGGCGCTCGGAGCGGGGCGGGCTGGGGGCGGGACTCGGGGCGGCCGCTAGGCCGCTGCGAGGTGCTTGTCGAGCATCGAGCGGATATGCGCCTCGGGGACGAACCCGACGATCCGGTCGACCGCCTTGCCGCCCTTGAAGAGGATCAGGCACGGGATGCCTGAGACGCCGTACTGGCCCGCGAGGGAGGGGTTCTCGTCGGTGTTCAGCTTGACGAAGCTGACCCGGCTGCCGAGCTGGCCGGCGACCTTTTCGACCACCGGTGAGAGCATTTTACACGGCCCGCACCAGGGTGCCCAGAAATCGACCAAGACGGGCTTGTCGGAAGCGAGCACCTGGGTCGGGAAGGTGCTCTCGGACACGTCGGCGAGTGCGCTCATGGTTGTGGTTTTCATACCTCCGAGCATCTCGACCCCGTCGTAGGAGCCGCGGTTTCGGTCCGGAACCCGAAGGCGTGCGCCCGCTCCGCGCCCTTGCCGTGACGGTGCTCGTGTCGGCCGCGGCTGCGCCCGCGGGAGCCGCCCTCCGCCGCGCCGGACCGACTCCGGCCCCGGCGCCCACCGCGGTGCCGGTGGTGATTTTCGAGTCGGTTGCGCCGAGCGCGGCCGGATCGATGACGCCGGCCCTCTGGCGCCGCCTGGTCACCGAGTACGCCGGCGGCCATCCGGTGGTGGTGGAGGATGATGCCGATGCGCCGGACGAGGCGCGCTGCCGCAGCGCGCACGGCTTGTACGCGCTGGCTGCGCGCTTCGAGGGCGCGCCGTATCTGCCGGGGCTGGCGCGCGATCCCGCGCGCCACTACGGCATCGTGCGGCTCGTCGTCCGCAACTGCATCACCGGCGTTACGCTGCCGGCCCGCGTCAGCGCGGTCGACGGCGACCCGTTGGCGACCCGGAAGCTGGGCGACGACGAAGGCAACGCGGAGCGGCTTTGGGAACGCAGCGCGCGCGCCGCACTCGGCCGCGGGCCGCTGCTGCGGCCGGTCGCGCGGATCGTCGCGATTGCGGGCAACGTCGCGCTGATCGAACGCAGCGGTTCGTTCGCCGACGACCAGGTGCTGCACGCGGTCGCCGATGCGCAGGGCCTCCCGCGCACGCCGTTCGAGCTGGTCGTGATCGACGCACACGGCAGGCTGGTCGCGGCGCGACTGACCGGCCCGGGCCAGCCGCACGTGGGCGACTACGTCGCCGCCTCGGCCGACCCGCTGATTATGCCGTGGCCGGCGCCTCGCCGGTAATTTCGGCGACGGCTTTCGACTGCTGGCCGAGGTTCGCGATCGCAATCACTTCGTCGCCTTCATCGAGCTTCTGAAGGCGCACGCCCTTGGTCGAGCGACCCGCGCGGCGGATTTGGCTCACCGGAATGCGGATCACCTGATTGCCGGAGGTGATCATCAGCAGCTCGTCCTCGGGCCGCACCAGAATCTGATCGACGACGTGGCCGATCTCTCTCTCCTTGGCGAAGGCCTTGACACCCTTACCGCCGCGCGACGTGTGGCGGTAGTCGTCGATCGGCGTCCGCTTTCCAAACGCGTGCGAGGTGACGATCAGCACCTCGCGGCGGTCGTCCTCGACCACGTCCATGGCGACGATCTCGTCGCCGGCGGCCAGCGTCATCGCTTTGACGCCGCGCGCGGGCCGGCCCATGGCGCGAACGTCTTTCTCGTTGAAGTGCACGGCCATGCCGTCGTGCGTGGCGAGGATGATGTCGCGATCGCCGCGGCTCAGATCGACGGCCAGGAGCTCGTCGCCTTCGTCCAGCCCGATCGCGATCAATCCGTTACGGCGAACGTTCTCGAACTCGCTGAGCTTGGTTTTCTTGATGACGCCGTGCCGAGTGACCATGACGAGGTTCTCGTCGGTGTCGAAGCGGCGCACCGGGAACACCGCGGTCACGTTTTCACCCGGCGGGAGCTGCAGCAGGTTGACCAGCGCCGT
>PMOG01000161.1 GCA_003161555.1 Vulcanimicrobiota bacterium
CGCATCTCGGCGACGTTGCCTTCATGCAGAGCCTGTCCGCCCATGATCTGGACGTCAAAGTGCCGCATGCCGAGGACCCGTTTGCTGGTCTCCCGCACGACCGCGAACGCGTCCGGCAGCAGGTCGTCGAGGGCCTCACCCGCTTCGAAGCGCGCCTTGAGCTCGTCGGTCTTGGCACGTAGGCCTTCATCGGAGAGCGCGGCGGTCGCCGGTTCGAGCGCATTGACGCGCTCCACGGTACGGCGCAGCCGCACGAGTTCGCGCTCGTTTCCATCGAATAGGGTCTTGAGGAAAGCCATACGAGAATAGAACCGTTCGGCGGGCGGTGGGGTTCCTCCCGATCGTTCAGGTGCCCAGGACCAGCGAAATCTTAGCGGGCCGGTTTAGCTCCGCGGCCGCTGCCGAGCGCAGCAGCGTCCCGACGGTGACGAAGCGGTAACCCGACGCCCGGTAGCGGGCGACGAGTTCGGGGAGCATCGACACCGTGGCGATGCGGCCGCTGTGGAGGAGGAGCACCTCGGGCGCGGTGGCGTGGTTGACCACGTGCGCGAGCAGGGCATCCCCGGGGATCGCGCGCCAGTCGCCGGGGTCGTCGGTCCAGAGGATCGTGTTGAATCCGGCGGCTTGGGCCGTCTGGATCGTGGCGAGCGTGTAGCGACCGTGCGGCGGGCGGAACATCGTGTGCTCGGCGGGATCGGGGGCGATGCGCTCGAGGCNNCCCCCGCGGAGTTCCGAGCGGACGGCGGCATCGCTCAACTGGTCGAGATCCGGGTGGGTGAGGGTGTGGTCACCGATCTCGTGCCCGCCGGCCGCGATCGCTCGCGTCAGGGCGGGGAACTGCTGCGCATCGCGTCCGATCAGGAAAAACGTCGCCGGAACCTTCAGGTCATGCAGGGTCTGCAGCAGCAGCGGGGTCGCGACCGGGTACGGTCCGTCGTCGAAGGTCAGCACGACCAAGCGCGACCGGTCTTCAGGCGGCGGTCGCACGGCGGACGTCAGTGCCGCGATCCGGGTTGTGAGCGCCGGCTCGATGACGGTGGCGGCGTCGGCGTTGCGCAGCACCACGACCGGCCGCAGCAGGTCACTCGACTTCATCCACAGCCGCCACCCGCCGTACCCCACGCCGATGCCGAGTACGAGGGCTAGTGCGACCGCCGCGATGTGTCGCATCCGGCTAGGGCGCGTGCGGCGTGGTCATGGCTGACGGCGCGGCTACGGCTTGCGCCTGTGCGAAATCTTTGCCCACGATCACCGTGACGATCGCCCGCGGTCCGGGTGTGGCGTCGGTCGCGGGCGACAATTTCGCGCCCGGCACGCCGAGATCGGCGCGCACACGTTCGCCGACGAGCGGGTCTCTCGCGGCCGGCCGGATCTCGCTCACGTCGTAGCTGAACGCGTCGGCATTGGCGACCGAATCGATCACGTAGCCGGCCTGCTTGAGTTTCTGCGCGGCGACGCCGGCGAGCCCGGAGATCCCGCTGCCGTTTTCGACCACAACATGGATCGTCGACGGCTTCACGGAGTCCAGCGCGGCCACCGGCGGCGGCGTCACGTTCGCGTAGGAACCGAAGAGGTCGGCGACGATCCGTTCCTTTTGCGCCGCGTCGGGGATCAGCAATTCGCCGTTCGGGCTATCGACCGTGGCGGAATACCCGATCGTCTCGGCGTGGGACAGGTCGGCCACGTTCGCATCCTTGAAGGCCCACGCGATCGACTTCTCTTCGTCGAACGTCAGATTGGTCTTGACGTTGCGATTGAGGATGTCGATGTACTGGGCGAGGTGCAGGATGTCGTTGATCTTCTGCGCCTTGAGCTTCGCGATCACCAGGTGGATGATCTGATCCTGGCGTTTGGTGCGGCAGGGATCGCTGCACGCGTCGTGCCGGAACCGGCTGTACCCCATCGCTTGGGTCCCGTTCATGTGCATGAGCCCAGGCTTGAAGTGGATGTGCAGGTGGCCCCAGCTGTCGTCGTAGTCCATCTGCTCGGTGACCGGCACGTCGAGGCCGCCGATTGCGTCGACGAACTCCTTGAGGCCATTGCTGTTGACGATGACGTAGCGATCGAAGCGCGAGCCGTTCGCCAGCGTCGGCAGCCCGATGAAATCGCCGATCACTTGATCCGACAGTCGCTGACCGCCGTCGACGTAGGCTTCGTTGATCTTCACCCGGCGGCCGTTGATCGTCGCGTCGGTGTCGCGTAGCACCGACACCAGCTTGATGCTGCGCGAGGGAAAGTCGATGCCGAGGACCTTGATCGTGTCGGTCCGTGAGTGCGAGGAGAAGGGCTGATCGTTCGCGGTGTAGTCGTAATCCAGCCCGAGCAGCATCACGTAGATGCGGTCTTTTCCGAATACGGTCGCGGGGCCGGGCACGTAGAACGGCAGCGTCTTGCTGACGCTTTGCGCGAAGTTGTCGTGGTCGTGCAGCATCCGGTAGGCGATCACGCCGAACACGCAGCCGACCGCGATCAGCAGCGTGCCCAGAATGTAAGGGACCAGCGTGAACCAGTGACGCGGCGCGCCCCCGCCCGGCGGCGGATCGGGCCGCCGGCGCGGACGATCGCCCGGCGGCGGAACCGACGGCGGATCGGCGACCAGATACTTGCTCACGCGAAGACCGCGGCCGGCACCAGCGAGCCGAAGAAGTCAAAGGCGGTGTTGCCGTCGAGACGCACGTCGACGAAGTCGCCGGGCGCGGCGCGACCGGCGAAGGCGATCGTGCCGTCGACTCCCGGCGCTTCGCCCATCGAACGGCCGACGGTGACGTGGCGCGTGCGCAGCCCGACGGCCAGCGGATCGGTTGCGCGCAGCGCTCGCTGCTCCTCGACCAGCACACGGACGGTTTCGCCCAGACGTTTCGCCCGCGCACGCTCGGACGCCAATCGCTGTGCGTCGCGCAGCCGCAGCAGGCGGCGACGCTTTTCGCGCTCGGGCAACTGCCCGTCGAGCGCGCCGCCGGGCGTGCCGTCCTCCCGCGAATACACGAAGAAGCCGACCCGGTCGAGTTCCGCGCGTTCAATCCAGCGCTCGAGTACGGCGACATCCGCCTCGGTTTCGCCCGGAAAACCGACGATGAAGGTGGAGCGCATCGTGATGCCCGGCACGCGCCGGCGGAAGTCCTCGATGATCTCGAGATACCGCTCGCCGTTTGAGGGTCGCAACATCCGCCGCAGCACCGGTTCGCTGGCATGCTGGAGCGGCATGTCCATGTAGGTGCAGACTTTGGGCAGCGACGCCATCGCGTCGATCAGTTCGCTATCGACGGTCGCCGGATAGAGGTAGAGCAGACGGATCCACTCCAGCCCGTCGATGGCGTGCAGCCGATGCAGCAGATGCGCCAGGCCGCCGCGACGGAAGCCGCGATCGCGCCCCCACATCGAGGTATCTTGCGCGATCAGGATCAGTTCTTTCGTGCCGCCGGCGGCCAGCGCGCGCGCTTCGGCAAGGATCGACTCTTCGCTGCGCGACCGGAAGGCGCCGCGCAGTTTCGGAATGATGCAGAACGTGCACGGATGATCGCAGCCCTCGGCGATCTTCAAATATGCGGTCGCCGACGGCGTCGTGATCAGCCGCGGCAAAAACGCATGTTCGGGTTCGGGCTCGAAGTCGAGCCGCACCGGTTTCTTCCCGGCCATCGCATCGTCGAGCAAGGCGGCGATCGACGGATACGCACCCGTGCCGATCACGCCGTCGATCTCGGGGATCAGTGACTGCAGCTCGTCGCCGAAGCGCTGCGAGAGACAGCCCGCAACGATCAGCTGCTGACCCGGACGCTTGCGTTCGGCGTGCTCGAGGATCGTTTCGGTCGACTCGGCTTTGGCGGGATCGATGAAGGCGCAGGTATTGATGACGACGGCGTCCGCGCCGTCAGCGTCGGGGACGAGCGACCAGCCCGCTTCCCCGAGGCGCGCGATCATCACCTCGCTGTCGACGAGATTCTTTGCGCATCCCAGCGATACGAAAGAGACCGTTTTGGCCCGGGCGAGCGAAGCACTCATTCAGCGATAATTCACAAACTGCAGCGGGAGCTCGAAATTGAGCTCTTTGAGCAGCTGGATAACCTTTTGCAGATCGTCCTTGGATTTTGCTGAGACGCGGATCTGCTCGTCTTGATACTGCGCCTGAACTTTGAGCTTCGAGGCCTTGATCGCCTCGATCAGCAGCTTGGATTTGTCCTTCGGAATCCCGGCGCGAATCGGGATCTTCTTGCGGAAGGTGCTCCCCGAAGCCGGCTCCGGCTCAACGGAAACGTCGAGCGCCTTGAGATCGATCCCGCGCCGCACGGCCTTCGACTGAATGATGTCGACGACGTTCTTCATTTTGAGTTCGTCGTCGGCCAGTACCGTGATCGTTGTCGCGTCGCTCTCGATCGATGCGATCGAGTTCTTGAAATCGAAACGGCCCGCGATTTCCTTGCGCGCCTGATTGAGTGCGTTATCGAGTTCCTGCGGATCGACTTTCGAGACGACGTCGAACGAAGCGTCGGATGGCATACTGATTCCCGTTGCGTCCTTCCGTGGACGGCCTGCTTAGAGTGTGTAGCGCTGTTCGACGACGTCGCCATCCTTTCCGAGCAAGACGGGAGGACGGCCATCGACCGAGACGGTGACACCCCCGGCATTCCCCGCCCGGACATCGGCCGCATTCCCGCTGAACGTGCGCAAGGTTCCGGCCGGGTAGAGGCCTTCGAGTTGAGCGGCGCCGTCGACGGCGACGTGAAG
>PMOG01000171.1 GCA_003161555.1 Vulcanimicrobiota bacterium
CGGCTGTCGACCGCGGCGGTCACGCGCGAAATGATCGCCGCCGACATGACGCGAAAGCGCCGCGCCGAGATCGTCGACAAGGTCGCCGCCGCCTACATCCTGCAAGGCGCACTCGACCGCCTCACGCGCGGCGCCCTTTAGTTCTCCGGCAAGACGCGCTGCAACAGCGTGTCCTTCATCGCAGACGAAATATCCGCGGCGCCGTAAAGCGCACCGCGCGATTGGGCGAGCCGAGTGCGGACGAACGTGTCAACGACGGGCGCAGGCGCGCTCGCCTTGAGGGCCTGCGCGCTTGCCGCCAATGCGAGCCTGCCGACCAACGCGCGCGCCCCGGCTTCATCGTTTGCGCCGGCGGCGCCTTCGCCCCCGACTCTCATGGAAAATTCGCGTTCGAGCCCGGCGACCAGTTCGCGCTCGGCGTCGCCCTCCAGCGCGCGCAGCACGTCGAGGGCGGTCACGTTGCCGGAGCCTTCCCAGATCGCGTTGACCGGTGCTTCACGGTAGAGCCGCGGCAGGAGGCTCTCCTCGACGTACCCGTTACCGCCGAGGCACTCCATCGCTTCGGCGATATGCGGGATCGCGCGCTTGCAGACCCAGTACTTGCCCAGCGCGATGCCCACGCGCGCCAGGGCCGCCTCGTGCGGGTCGAGGGCGGCGCGGTCGATCGCGCCGGCGAGCCGCATCAACAGCGCGGTGGCGGCTTCCGATTCGAGCGCGAGATCGGCCAGCACGTTGCGCATCAGCGGCTGGTCGGCGAGACGCGCGCCGAATGCGCGCCGGTAGCGGGCGTGGTGCGCCCCTTGCGAAAAGGCGGCCCGCATCAGCGCGGCGCTGCCGCCGATGCAGTCGAGCCGGGTGTGGTTGACCATTTCGATGATCGTCGCGATGCCGCGGCCTTCGTCGCCGATGCGCAAGGCCAGCGCAGCGTCGAGTTCGATCTCGCTCGAGGCGTTGGAGCGGTTTCCGAGCTTGTCTTTGAGCCGTTGGATGCGGATCGCGTTGCGCGTACCGTCGGGAAGCATGCGGTGCAGAAAGAAGCAGGTCAGTCCCTCGGAGGCTTGCGCCAGCACCAGGAACGCGTCGGACATCGGAGCCGAGCAGAACCATTTGTGCCCGGTCAGCGCATACGTATCGCCGTCGAACGGTTCGGCGCGCGTCGTGTTGGTGCGCAGGTCCGACCCGCCCTGTTTCTCGGTCATCGCCATGCCGCACAGTGCGCCGTGCTTTTCGCGCAGCGGGCGCAGGACGGGCTCGTACGTCGTCGAGGTCAATACCGGTTCGAGCAGCGCCGAAAGGTCGGCGCGCCGGCGGATCACGGGAATCGAGGCGTACGTCATCGAGATCGGGCAGCCGTGGCCCGACTCGACCTGCGACCACACGAAGAAACGCGCCGCACGTGCGACGTGCGCGCCTTCGCGCGGTGACCGCCAGGGTGCGCCGTGGAGTCCGTGCGAGACCGCGACGTCCATCAGCCAGTGCCAAGCCGGATGGAAAGCGATTTCGTCGATGCGATTTCCGAAACGGTCGTGCGTGCGCAGTTCGGGCGGAAAGCGGTTGGCGTCGAAGCCGCAGGCGATTGCTTCGTCGGAACCGGCGAGCACGCCGAGATCGTGCAGGCCGGATTCATCCCAGCCGCCGCCTTCGCGGTGCAAGCCTTCGATCAGCGCCGCATCGTGCCCGAAGACGTCGTATCCCGCCAGCGGCGGCGACTGATTGGTGACCTCGTGCGTGACGTTGTGCGGGCGATCGATCGTATCCATGGCGTTCCTCAGCGGGTTCCTTCGCGACCGTGCCGACTCCGACCGCTCTTAGCCGCCCTGCACGACGACGCGTCGCTGCGCGGCACGCCACACGAGCGCGGAGAGCAGCCCGAAGGTGGCCAGCCAGCCCGCTTGGACGGCGAACGCGGCCACGTAACCACCGGGCGGGATGTTCCCCAAATAGATGAGCAGCGGCGTCGAGTAGATCGCTGCGAACGGCAGCGCGAGCACGATCCGCTGCAGCACGCCGGGGAAGAAGATCAGCGGCACGATCTGTCCGCTGAGCAGGTCGCTCACCCAGCGCACCATCAGCTGTACGGCGAAGCCCTCGAGCGTCCAGAAGGCCGAGCAGTTCATGAGGAAATTCAGCGTGAAGTTGACCAGATAGCCGAGCAGAAAGCTGAAGGCGAAAGCGGCCAGCACCGGCGGCGCCGGCACGTCGATGTGGACGATGGTCAGCGACACGAGCAGCGCGGGCACGATCAGGAGCGCGTGCAGCAGCGTCATCCCGACGCCGTCGCTGAAGAAGTACAGCGGCAGGCTGATCGGTTTCATCAGGTCGGTGGCAATCGTCCCCTCGCGAATCTTTTCGCGGATCGCGCGCGTCCCGTCGATCTCGAGCACGAGCGACATCAGCAGCGCGACGCAGGTGTAGGTCAGGACGGCGTGCAGCGGGACGCCTGCCGGGGGCGGTGCATTCTGTGCGTAGAGCGCCGTCCAGACGGCCTTCATCAGGTACAGGCGCACGACCAGCGACCCGATGTTGGTGAAGACCTCCATACGGTAGGTCGCTTCACGCGAGAATGCCTTGGCGGCGAAGGCGACGTACGGCGCGATCAGGTCGCCGAGGGAACGCGGCGCCGGTTCCGTGCGTACTACGGACATGCTAGCAGCCGCGCTCCTGGCGCTGGTGACGGCGACCTTCGTGCCGGTCACCCCGGCGACCACATCGCAACCGTCGCAAGTCTTCGTGCACGACGCCTCGGCCCAGGCCGACCCCGGTGAGGGCGGTCACGATTGGGGTCTGCGTCCCCCGACCGATAATGACTCGGACGCAGCGCCGTTGTACAACGCGCGCGGCGAGGCGCTCAAATCGGTGCTGGGTCCGTGGCGCACTGCCGACGGGAACGCGACCGTCGATGCCGTTCCGCAGGGAACGCGCGTGCGGGTTGCGTTCCACGGGCTGGTGCCCAACGGCCGCTACAGTCTGTTCCTTCGCCAACTCGCGGCGCGCACCGGCGCGGTGTTCACGCCGTTGGATCTGACCGGCGAAGCGAACAGCTTCTCGGCCGACGCGCAGGGCCGCGGGGACGCGCTCGTGATATCGCCGCTGCAGATCCTGGCCGGGACGCAGTTGGTGCTCGTCTATCACAGCGACGGGATCGACCATCAATCGTCGCTCGGCAATCCCGGCGTCAACGCCCACGCACAGTTGATTGCGCTGATTCGCTAGGCGGCGCTTCGCTGTACCCTTCGAGGTAGATGCGCCGGATGATCGACTCGAGCTCCGGTTCCTCGATCGAAACGTCGCTGACCCGGTAGCGGTCGGCGACCCGCCGGATCAGCGTCTCGGCCGAAACCTGGCGTCGATCGAAGCGCAGCCGGACGACGCGCCCCTCACGCGACTCGATCTCGGCGCCTTCGATCGAAACCTCCGGCTCGTCGTCGAAGAAGGTGACCACCAGCGTGCGGTGCGTCCCGTAACGGTCGCGCAGAGCCTCGATCTCGCCGTCGTACACGAGCGTGCCGTGGTCGATCAGAACGATCCGCCGGCAGAGCCGTTCGACATCGGCGAGGTCGTGGGTGGTGAGGATGAAGGTCGTTCCGCGTTCCTGATTCACGCGCGCGACGAAGGTGCGGATCGCTTCCTTTGCGACCAGATCGAGCCCGATGGTCGGCTCGTCGAGAAACACGACTTTCGGATCGTGGAGCATCGCCGCGGCGAAGTCGCCCCGCATGCGCTGACCGAGTGACAGCTGCCGCACCGGCGTGCGCAGGAACGGCTCCATGTCGAGCGTTTCGGTGAAGTGCGCCAGGTTGGCGCGGTAACGTTCGCGAGGTATGCCGTAGATCGCGCGCAGCAGTTCGAACGACTCGATCAGCGGCAGGTCCCAATAGAGCTGTGAGCGCTGGCCGAACACGACCCCGATGTTGCGCGCGTTGCGGCGCCGCTGTGCGTAGGGCACGAGCCCGGCGACGCGCACCGTCCCGGCCGTCGGCACCAGGATTCCGGTCAGCATCTTGATCGTCGTCGACTTGCCGGCGCCGTTGGGGCCGATGTAGCCGACCAGCTCGCCCTCCTCGAGCGACATCGTCACGCCTTCGACGGCGACTTTGTCTTCGTAGTGCCGCGAGAAAAGCGTGCGCAGCGCACCGCCCACGCCCGGCTGCCGCACCAGCGAGCGGAACACTTTGCGCAGATCCCGCGTCTCGATGATCGGCATCGTGGTCAAGGTTCGGCGCGCGGCACCTCGACCATGCGGACTCGGCGCGGCGATGAACTTCGCAACCGGAAGTGGAATCGGCGCCGGCATGGGCAAGGCGAAGAAAAAGAAGAAGGCGCCCGAAGCCGCCGCGCCCGAGGTCGGCCGCCTCGGCGCCGAGCGTTGGATTGCCGTCCGCCAAAAGACGGGCGCCGGTCCCATCGAACCGAAACCGCGCAGCGGAACCCGCGCCGACCGCGAGCGCGAGGCGATTGAACGCGAAGCGGCGGGGGGCGAGGGGAAGGACGTCTAGGGCGGGGCGAACGGCTCGGCCAATGTCGGACCCCGCGGATCGTGAGTGAGCCTTCTTCCCGAGTGCGGCTCCCGCTCGTCGTCGCGGCGATGGGCGTGGTTTTTGGCGACATCGGAACCAGCCCGCTCTACACGCTCAAGACGTGTTTCGATCTGGCCGGGACGAAACCCGATCCCTCGTCGGTGCTCGGCATCTGCTCGCTGCTGTTCTGGGCCCTGGTCATCGTGGTGTGCATCAAGTACATCACCTTCATCATGCGCGTCAATCACGACGGCGAGGGCGGGATCCTCGCGCTGCTTGCGCTGACCGCGCAGCGCAGCCGCAAATTCAAGACCGCGCGACCGGTCTGGCTGGTGCTGGTGGTCGTCATCGGCGCGGCGATGCTCTTCGGCGACGGGATGATCACGCCGGCGATCTCCGTGATTTCAGCGGTCGAGGGTATCAGCGTCGCCTCGACCGCGTTCACGCCGTACGTCGTCCCCATCTCGCTGGTCATCATCCTGGCGCTGTTCTCGTTGCAGAGCCGCGGCACGGAGCGCGTGGGCAGCCTGTTCGGGCCGGTGATGCTGGTCTGGTTCGTCACCATCGGCGTACTCGGTTTGATCGCGATAGTGGCGCACCCCGAGGTCCTGTGGGCACTCGATCCGCGGCCGGGATTCGCCTTTCTTTTCCGGCACGGTCTGGCCGGTTTCATCGTGCTGGGCGGCGTCGTGCTGGCCGTCACCGGCGTGGAAGCGCTGTACGCCGACATGTCGCACTTCGGCCGCGGCCCGATCGTCGTCGGCTGGTATTCGGCCGTCTTTCCGGCCCTGGTGCTGAATTATTTCGGTCAGGGAGCGATGCTGATCTCCCATCCCGGCGCGCTGGCCAACTCATTCTACGCGCTGGCACCGGCTTGGGCGCTGGTGCCGATGGTGATCCTGGCGACGGCCGCAACCGTCATCGCATCGCAAGCGCTCATCTCGGGAACCTTCACCCTGCTCGAACAGGCGATCGCGCTGAACCTGGCCCCGCGCGTCAGCGTGACGCATACCTCGGATCGTTACAAAGGGCAGGTCTTCGTGCCCTCGATCAACCGGATCATCGCGCTGGGCTGCGCGGTGCTGGTGGTTACTTTCCGGTCGAGCGACCGGCTGGCCGCGGCCTACGGCCTTGCGGTCGCGTGTACGATGCTCTGCACGTCGCTGGTGTATTTCGTGGTGATCACGCGGGTGCTGCATTGGAACCGCGCGCTCTCCATCGTGCTGGTGTGCGGTTTCATCATCGTCGACGGCAGCCTGGTCCTGGCGTCGCTGCCGAAATTTCTCGACGGCGGCTGGATTCCGATTTCGATCAGCGCCGTCATCGTCATAATCAGCACCACCTGGCTCGATGGCCGGCGCGCGTTGACCAAGGCGCTGGCCGAACAGCAGACCCCGATCGAGCACGTGCTCGAGAAGCTGCCGCCCGGAGTGGGCGAGCGCGGAACGATGGTCTTCCTGACCGCGGACGCGCGCGGTGTCCCGTTTCTGGCCCGTCACCGCTGGGTCCGCGAGCGCGCGCAAGAAGAACGGATCGTCGTGCTCAACATCACGCGCGCCTCAACCCCGTATCTCGACGACGCCGACCGGGTCACCGTCGAGCGGCTCTCGCTGCGTCTCATCCGGGTGATCGCGCGGTTCGGCTACATGGAGTCGCCTCGCATCGCGCCGATCTTCAAGGCCTGCGGCTCGCTCGAGCTCGACCTCGACCGTGACGACACGTCGTTCTTCTACGCCGATCCGAAGATCGAGAAAGCCGGCCGCGGCGGCATGCCGGGCTGGCGGCGCGAACTGTTCACGACCCTGCTGCGCAACGCGCGTCCGCTGCCGGACGATCTGCACATCAAAGCCGAACGCCGCATCGAACTGGGGGTCACCGTAGCGATGTGATCGTCACTGTCTCGCGTGAATACGGCGCGGCCGGACTGGGTGTCAGCGCCGCGGTCGCCGATCGTTTGGGGTACCGGCTGGTGAGCCGGGAGCTCCCGGTCGTCGTCGCCGCGCGGCTCGGGATGCCGGCCGATGTGGTTGAGACGGTCTCGGATCGCCCGCGTCCGTTCGGCGAGCGCGTCCTCGAGCAGCTCGGCGGGGGCGTACCGGAGACCGCGCAGCCCGGCGACTCCGGCGAGTACGACTTGGTGGTCGAAACCCGGCGCGCGATCGAGGTCGCCGTCCGCGAGATCGCCGCGGCGGGCAACGCCGTCATCAACGGGCGGCTGGCGGGCGCGATCCTCGGCCCGCGGCCCGACGTGGTGCGCGTCTTCGTGCACGCCCCGCTGGCCTGGCGCACCGCGCACGTCGCCGCGTCGCTCGACTGCAGCGAAGCGGAAGCGCGAGCGGAGATCGCGCGCATCGACGAAGCGCGGCGCACCTACGCCAAGGAAGCGTATCAGATCGTCTGGGACGATCGCCGCAACTACGACCTCATGGTGCAGACGTCGCGCTTCGGCGTCGACGGAAGTGCGGCCGCAATCGTCGCGGCCGTGCGGGCTCTGGGCGGGTGAAAACCTCGATCGACCCCGTGACCGGCGATGCCGAGCAGCGCGTTCCCGACGCGCGCCCGGGAATGCTCGGGCCGTTCGCGTTCCGCGATTTCCGGCTGCTCTGGAGCGGTCTGCTGGTGTCCAACCTGGGCACCTGGATGCAGTTCACGGCGCTGGGCTTCTACGTCGCGTCGCTGGCGCCCAACGGGCGGATCGGTTCGTTCGACATCGGATTGATCGGCGCGTCGCGCGCGCTGCCGGCGCTGCTGCTCTCGCCGTTCGCCGGCGTCGTCGCCGACCGCTACCCGCGCCGCCGCGTGTTGTTCTTCACCAACGGGACGACCTCGGTGGTATCGTTCCTCACCTTCGTGCTGATCGCGACCGCGCATGCCCCGCTGTGGGCGCTGATGATCGCGAGCGGCCTGCAGGCCGCCACGCAATCGTTCGACGCGCCGGCGCGGCAGAGCTGGGTGCCGCTGATGGTGCCGCGCGAGCACGTCGGCAGCGCGATCGGTTTGAATTCGGTCGCGTTCAACGCGCCCAGCGTCATCGGGCCGCCGCTGGCCGGTTTGCTGATCGCGGGGGCGGGGATCGGCCCGTGCTTTCTGGCCAATTCGGCCTTGACGCTCGCGGTGCTGATCGCGCTCGCGTTCATGAAGCCGGCGCCGCCGTCGAGCCGCCGGCGCGGCAACGTGCTTGCAGCCATCCTCGAGGGCGTACGCTTTCTGATCGGGCACCCGGTGCTGCGCTGGGTCGTGCTGCTGCTGGTCGTCACGTCGCTGACCGTGCGCCCGTATAACTTTCTGCTGCCGGCCTACGCGGTCCACGTCTTGCATACCGACGCGCGCGGGTTGGGCTGGCTGCTCGCAGCCAGCGGCGGCGGCGCGATCTGCGGCGCCTTCTTTACCGCGGCGACCGGCGGCGCGCGGCGCGGCGCGATCTGGCTGATCTCGGCGGGAGTCGCTGCGGCGGGCGTATCCGTGCTGGGATTGACCCAAGCGATCGGCGTCGCGGCGGCGGTGCTTGCGGTGATCGGGTTGGCGACGCTGAGCTTCATCAGCTCGTCGAACATCATGCTGCAGACGCTCGCGCCGGACGACATGCGCGGCCGCGTCGTCTCGGTGTACGCGATGATCCTGCTGGGGCTGGTTCCGCTCGGCTCGCTGCTGATCGGGTCACTTGCGACCGCCTTCGAATTGCGCTGGACCTTCGTGCTGGCCGGAGCGGTGGCGTTTGCGTGCGCCGTCGCGATCGCGGCGACGCAGCGGGCGGTGCGCGACGTATGATCGGCAGCCTGCTCACCCTGATCCTAGCCGGGATCGTGGCGCTGGCGCTGATCGCGAAGCGGCTGCATGTCCCGTACCCGGTTGTGTTCGTGCTGGGCGGTCTCGTGATGGCGATGATCCCGGGCGTTCCCGATGTCGAACTGAAGCCCGATCTGGTCTTCCTGCTGTTCCTTCCGCCGCTGATCTTCGGCGACGGCTGGACGACCGACTATCGATCGTTCGTCCGCTACCGGAAACCGATCTTCGCGCTGGCGCTCGGACTCGTCGTATGCACCTCGATCGCGGTCGGGTTCGTCGCGCATTGGATGATCGGCATCCCGCTCGCGATCGGGTTCCTGCTGGGCGGCGTCCTCTCGCCGACCGACGCCGTTGCGACCGACGCGATCGCCGAAGAGGTCGAGATGCCGCGCCGCATCACCAGCATCATCAGCGGCGAGAGCTTGATCAACGACGCGTCGGGGCTGGTGATCTATCGCTTCGCGCTCGCCGCGGTCGCGACCGGCGCGTTCTCGTTGGCGTTCGCTTTCATGCAGTTTCTCTACGTCGTCGCAGCCGGCGTCGCGATCGGCCTCGGCG
>PMOG01000007.1 GCA_003161555.1 Vulcanimicrobiota bacterium
GCGGCCAACGCGATCAGCGACGTCTACGCGATGGGCGGAACGCCGCGCACCGCACTCAACATCGCGGCTTTCCCGGTCGAAAGCCTCGGCACCGAGATCCTGGCGCGCATCCTGGCCGGCGGCGCGGCCGTCGCGCAAGCGGCCGGCGTTGCGATCGTCGGCGGCCACACGATCAAATCGGACGAGCCCAAATACGGGATGGCCGTAACCGGCACGATCGATCCGCGACGTATCGTCACCAACGGCGGCGCGCGCCCCGGCGATGTGCTGCTGCTCTCGAAACCGCTCGGTACCGGGATCCTGACCACGGCCCACAAGCGCGGGCTCATCGACGACGCGGATCTCGCACCCGCGATCGAAGCGATGACGACGCTGAATGCGCGCGCCGCCGCCGTCATGCTCGCGCACGGCGTCCACGCCGCGACCGACATCACCGGCTTCGGCCTGCTCGGCCACGGTGGTGAAATGGCGCGCGCGTCAGGCGTCGCCCTCGCCTTCGACGCAGCCGCGGTGCCGTGTTTCGCTCGCGTGCTCGAGCTGATCGCGCGCGACGTGATCCCCGGTGGCACGCGCAGCAACCTCGACGACCACGCCGCTTTCAGCAGCTACGCCCCGGACGTCGACGCGGCGCACCGCGTGCTGCTCTCGGACGCGCAGACGTCGGGCGGGCTGCTGATGGCCTTTGCGCCCGACGACGCGCGCCGCGCGCTGGACGGCCGTATGCAGGCGACCGTGGTCGGCGAAGTGCTCGCCGGCCCCGCCGGCACGATTCTGGTCCGCTAACCCGGGCCTATGGAGCTCGTTTGGAAACGCTCCGTGACGGCAGCATCATCAAGGCCACGCCGGCGAGGATGATCGCGCTCGCGAGCGCCTCGAGCGGCGTGAAGCGTTCGTGGAAGAGCAGCATGCCGATGATCACCGCGACGACGGGGTTCACGTAGGCATAGGTCGAGGCCAGCGCGGTGCTCGCGTTCCGCATGGTATAGAGGTAGGCGCTGTAGCCGCACAAGCTGCCGAATACGACCAGCCACGCGAAACCGGCCAGCGAGCTGCTGCTGACGGCGTGCACGTCGAAGATCTTCCACTCGCCCAGCACGGCGGCTTCGCCGGCTAACAGTACGCCGCCGACGATCATCTGCAGCGCGGTCGCCAGCACGAGGTTGTCGGTTCTCCCGGCCCGTCGCTGATAGATCGACCCGAAGGCCCAGGCGACGCTGGCCAGCAGCGCGAGGACGGCGGGCCAGACGGGAAATGTCGCGCCCGCGCGCGGTGAGAGCAGCAGCGCCAAGCCGACCAATCCGAGCAGCATCCCGCCGACCGCGATGCGGCTCGGACGTTCGCCGAACCACACGAAGGCGATGATCGCCATCCAGATCGGCGACAGCGAGAGCAGCAGCGAGTTGATGCCGGTCGGCAGAAACTGCACCGTCCAGGCGGTCATGCCGTTGCCGAGCAGCAGCAGCGTCGCGCCGGTGACGCTCGCGCCGACGAGATCGCCGCGGGTGATCCGGCCGCGGCCGGTCGCGGCGCAGAGGGCGTACAGGATCAAGCCCGCCAGGCTGAATCGCAAGGACGCCATCGCGAACGGCGGAATCGTCGCGACCGCGAAGCGCATGCCGGCAAAGGTCGAGCCCCAGAGAAGCCACACCGCGGCGACCGCGACGATCAGGCGCACGTCGCGCTTCGAACGCGTCCGCCGGTCGGCGTGCGCGACGCCGATACCCGGGGCGTTTGCTTCGACCGAAACCGCGGGCAGGGTCAGCGGCGACATCTTGACGTGCGAACACGGGCGCGGATGTGCCGGTTGCATCGGCGTCCCAGGCCTTGCCGCGCTCGCGAATCGCGTGATGAGACGCACGCATGAACGCCGTTTCGCTTCCCCCGCGTGCTCCGGCCCGGACTGCGGCCAAGCCGGTGCGGATGGGCTCGCTCACCCTCGCGGCCTCGGCCCGCAAGAACGTCGAGACCGCCTTCGGATACCTGCGCGCCGACGACGTCGAACGCGGGCTGATCGATCGTCTGCTCGCCAGCAGCGTCCAGCGCAGGCTCGTGATCAATCACCACAACGACGACTCGTACGATCCCAACACCCATACGATCCACTGGGATCCGCACAGCGCGCTGCTGACCACGCTCGGCGGCCGCCAGTCGCCTGCACTCGGTCTCGGCCACGAGATCGATCACGCGGTCGAGAACGCGTGGACGGCCGATCATCTTCAGAACTGCCTTGATCTGAGCTACGACACGCTCGAGGAACGACGGG
Organism: Vulcanimicrobiota bacterium; assembly: GCA_003161555.1. Classification (GTDB taxonomy): domain Bacteria; phylum Vulcanimicrobiota; class Vulcanimicrobiia; order Vulcanimicrobiales; family Vulcanimicrobiaceae; genus Vulcanimicrobium; species Vulcanimicrobium vanleeuwenhoeki. The sequence goes on from PMOG01000007.1 coordinate 2,264, forward strand.
TGATCACCGGCTCCGAGCAGCACGCGGCGCGCACCCTCCACGAGTCGATCCGTTACGATCACTCAGGAAGCTGCTACCGCGTCCCGTCTCCGATTACACGTTAAGTGGTGCGCTTGCGGCCGGCGCCGTTGCGGACGGCGCGCGCCGGGCGCGCGTTCGCCCGCTTGGAACTGGGCCGCAGCGCGACGACGTTGCTGACGCCGTTGTGGGCGGCGGTGCCGAGCATCACGGGCGCGATGATCCGCTTGCCGAGCGCGTTCGCGAACACGTCGCTCAGTTCGTCGACGAAGACGAACTGCATCGTGTCGCGCACTTCCTTGGGCACATCGTCGAGGTCGATCTCGTTGCGGCGAGGCAGCAGGACCTTCTTGATCCCCGCCCGCTTCGCGCCCAGTACCTTCTCCTTGACGCCGCCGATGGGGAGCACCTGACCGGTCAGCGTGATCTCGCCGGTCATGGCGACTTCCGGGTCGACTTTGATGCCGGTCAGCAGCGATGCGATCGAGGTCGCCATCGACACGCCGGCCGACGGTCCGTCCTTCGGCACCGCTCCGGCCGGGATGTGGATATGCAGGTCGTGCTTGGCGAAGTAATCCTCGGGAAGCCCGAGCTCGTGTGAGCGCGAGCGCAGGAACGAGATCGCCGCCGTAGCCGACTCTTTCATCACGTCGCCGAGCTGTCCGGTCAGCGTGAATTTGCCGCTGCCCGGCATCGCGGTCGTTTCGATGAACAGGATGTCGCCGCCGACCGGCGTGTAGGCCAGACCGGTCGCCACGCCGACCGTCGCCGTGCGCCGCTTTACTTCGTTGTAGTAGCGTGGCTTCGACAAGTAGTCGACCAAGTTTTCCGGCTTGACCCGCGTCTTGAAGCGAGGATCTTCGGCGATCTTGCGGGCGACCTTACGGAAGATCGTGCCGATATCGCGTTCGAGGTTGCGAACGCCGGCCTCGCGCGTGTAGTCGACGATGATCTGCTTGAGGGCGGCATCGGCGAGGCCGACTTGACCGTCCTTGAGCCCGTTCGCCTTCTTTTGTTTGGCGATCAGATAGCGCTTCGCGATCTGCATCTTCTCGAGCTCGGTGTAGCCCGAGAGGTTGATGATCTCCATGCGGTCGCGCAGCGCGCTGCTGATCGAATCGAGGGTGTTGGCGGTGCAGATGAAGAGCACGCGCGACAGATCGAACGGCAGATCGAGGTAGTGATCGCGGAACGAGTTGTTCTGCTCGGGGTCGAGGACTTCGAGCAGCGCGCTCTGCGGATCGCCACGATAGTCGCCGCCGACCTTGTCGATTTCGTCGATCATCATGACCGGGTTGTTGGTGCCGGCATCGCGCAGGGCGCGGACGATCGTACCCGGCATGGCGCCGATGTAGGTCCGTCGATGACCGCGGATCTCGGCCTCATCGCG
>PMOG01000135.1 GCA_003161555.1 Vulcanimicrobiota bacterium
TGCAGCAGGTTGACCAGCGCCGTCCCGCGCGCCTGGCGCGTCGAGTCGGGGATCTCGTACGCGCGCAGCCGGAACGCCCGGCCCTTGTTGGTGAAGAACAGGATGTACTGGTGCGTCGTCGCGATGAAGAAGTTGCGGACGACGTCTTCTTTCTTGAGGTTCGCGATGCCGATCACGCCGCGGCCGCCGCGGTTTTGCGCGCGGAACGTATCGACCGAGACGCGCTTGATGTAACCGCCGACCGTGACCGTGACCACGACGTCGGTGTCGGCGATGATGTCTTCGATCGCGATCTCGCCCTCGAGCGCTTCGACCGGCGTCTTGCGCGGATCGCCCAGTCGCTTCTTCAGATCTTCGGTTTCGGTGCGGACCACGCCCAGCAGTCGCCGCTCGCTGGCCAGGATGTCTTGCAGCTCGGCGATCGTCTTGAGCAGACCCGCATATTCGTCCTCGATCTTCTGGCGTTCGAGGCCGGTCAGCGTGCGCAGGCGCATGTCGACGATCGCCGCGGATTGGATCTCGGAGAGCGCGAAGCGCTCGCTCAGGCTCGCGCGCGCTTGCTCGACCGTATCGCTATCGCGAACGATCTTGATGACCTCGTCGATGTTGTCGAGCGCGATCCGGAAGCCTTCGAGCAGGTGCGCGCGCTCTTGAGCCTTGCGCAAATCGTAGGTCGCGCGGCGCCGGACGACGTCTTTGCGGTGGGTAATGAAATGCTGCAGCATGCCGCGCAGGCTGAGCACCTGCGGCTCCAGCGGCGGCTGCGTGCCCGGGGGGTGCTCCATGAACTCGCCGCGTTTGTTGAGCACCGGGACCAGCGCCAGCATGTTGAAGGCGAAGCTCGATTGCAGCGGCGTCTGTTTGTAGAGCTGATTCAGCACGACTTGCGGCGTCGCCGAACGGGCTAGCTCGACCACGATGCGCATGCCCTTGCGATTCGACTCGTCGTCGAGCCGTGTGATGCCGACGATCCGTTTTTCCTGATATGCCTCGACGATCGCGTCGACGACGCGGTTGGTCGCGATCTGATACGGGATCTCGCTGATGACGATCTTGAAGCGGCCCTTCTCCTCGACGATCTCCGCTTTTCCGCGCAGGATCACCGAACCGCGGCCCGTCTTGTAGGCCTGCCGGATCGCTTCGCGTCCCATCAGGATCCCGCCGTTCGGGAAGTCCGGGCCCTGCACGATCTCTGCCAGCCCGTCGTCGAGCTCGTCGTCGGTACGGTTCGTGCCCGCGTTCTCGATCAGATAGCCGATCGCGTCGCAGATCTCGCCGGCGTTGTGGGGCGGAATATTGGTCGCCATGCCGACCGCGATGCCGGAACTGCCGTTGACGAGCAGCTGCGGCAGCCGGCCCGGGAGCACGACCGGCTCTTCGGTTTGGTTATCGAAGTTGGGGACGAAATCGACGGTTTCTTTGTCGATGTCGGCCAGCATGTCGAGCGCCGCGCGCGCGAGCCGCGCCTCGGTGTACCGATAGGCGGCCGGCGGATCGGGCGAGGGTGAACCGAAGTTGCCGTGCCCGTCGACCAGCGGGTAGCGCAGGGTGAAATCCTGCGCCATCCGCACCAGCGCGTCGTACACCGACTGGTCGCCGTGGGGATGGTACGACTTGAGGACTTCGCCGATGACACCGGCGCACTTGCGATGCTGCTTCGAGGGGTCGAGCCCCATCTCGCGCATCGCGTACAAGATCCGGCGCTGGACCGGCTTGAGGCCGTCGCGGACGTCGGGAAGTGCGCGCGACGCGATGACGGACATCGCGTAGGAGAGGTAACTCTCCCGCATCTCGTCCTCGACCGCGATCGCCGAAAGTCGACTGTCGTTGTTCACGAATTCTTTCTTACCAGGGAAGAGCGGCGCACGAGCGCCGGCCCGGATTGCGCGCGAAAGCGGACCGGTTTACCGGCACCGTGCCCGGCACCGCCGCGGATCACCGCGCGGGGCTGTCGCGCTGCTTGAAAAGCGCTCCGACCAGGAACCCGACGACACCGCCGACGACGGCGCCCACCAGCGCGATGATGACGAGCTTGCTGCCGAGTCCGCCGCCGATATGGCCCAAGGAGAAGAAACGGGCCGTCAGGACGACCGTTTCGAACGCCGCCGCGACGACCGAGCAGACCGCCCCAGCGACCATTCCGACCAGGACGTCACTCCACCGCAGAAGCACCTAACGCTATTCTGACTACAGGAGAAGACGTCCTCGACACGATGGCGGAACTGGACGCGTTCGCCCGCCGCTTCGCGGCGCGTCTGCAAGCAGGCGACGTCGTCGCGCTGCGCGGTCCGCTGGGTGCGGGAAAGACGACGCTCGTGCGCGCCATCGTACGCGCACTGCACGGCACCGACGACGCGGTAAGCAGTCCAACCTTCGTCTTTCGCCACACCTACCCGGGCACGCCGCCCGTCGAGCACGTCGATTTGTATCGGATCGAAAACGCGGCCGGCGAACTCCCCGAACTCGGCCTCGAGGATGCCTTTGCCGCCGACCGGATCGTTTTCGTCGAGTGGCCTGAACGCGCCGAGGCCTGGCTTCCGGCCGAACGAATCGAGGTTTCGATCGACGGCAGCGGGGAGGGACCCCGAACCGTGCGCCATCAACGGCGATGAGGATCCTTGCAATCGACGGAGCGCTCGGCGGTTTTTCGGTCGCGCTCGACGACGGCAGCGCGGTCGTCGCCGACGCGTCGCGCAGCCCCGACGCGCTCGAACGCGGGCTCGGCCGCATCGAGGACCTGCTGGCGCGGGCCGGCCTGCGCCTGCGCGACCTCGACCGCATCGCGGTCGGCACCGGTCCGGGTTCGTTCACCGGGCTGCGCATCGCGGTGTCGTACGCCAAGGCGCTGGCGTATGGGAGCGCGATCCCGCTGGTCGGGGTCTCGTCGTACGATGCTCTCGAGCCGGAATCACCGCCGTTGCCGCTGATCACGGTCGTCCGCGGCCGCCGGGACGTGGTGTGCGCTCGCCGGCGTGACGAGCGCCGGCAAGAATACGCGTGCGGTCCACCCGCCGACGTGCTCGACCGGCTGCTGACCGGGCCGCCCGGTCCGCTCGCCGCAGCCGGTGACACGGAGGACGTGCTCGCGCAGATCGCCGAACGCGGATGGAACGTGCGAGCGCTTCCGCCCCGGGACGAGATACCGGCCGTCGCAATCGCCGCGCTCGCGCGCGTGCGCCGTCCCCTCGCGAGCCCGCACGCCCTCGCACCCGACTACGGCGAGGCACCCGCCGTGCGTCCCAGCGTGCTGTGAAAGCCGAACTGTACCCGGCGGACGCCGACGCGCCCAAAGCCCTGCAGATCGAACCGATGACGCCGGCCGATCTGACGGCCGTGCTGCAGATCGAAGCGGCATCGTTCACCACTGCGTGGCCGGTGAACGCGTTTGCGAACGAGATTCGCGACAACAAGCTGGCCCACTACTTCATCGGCCGCCTCGACGGGCGCATCGTGGCGTACGGCGGGATCTGGGTGATCCTCGAGGATTCGCACGTCACGACGATCGCCGTCCATCCCTCGCTGCGCGGCCGGAGGTTTGGCGAAGAGATGCTGCTCAAGCTGCTCGATGAAGCGATTGCGCGCGGCGCATCGTGGATCACGCTCGAGGTGCGCGAGTCGAACGTCGCGGCGCAGAAACTCTATCGCAAGTACGGCTTCACGACGGTCTCGACGCGCCGTGGATACTACAGCGACAACGGCGAGAACGCGCTGGTCATGTGGGCCGGGAACCTCAAGGGCGAACTCTATGCAGCGCGGCTGCGCGTCTTGCGCGCCACGCTCGAGCACCAGATTGCCGGCCGCGCGTGACCGCCGTTCCGGCGGAGATCCTGCACCGGCCGTTGCCGGCGATCGTGCACCAATACGGAATCCCAGCGTCCGTAGCGACCAAGGATAACGGACAGCACGTCACCTTCATCGCGGACGGCGCGACGCTCGATGCGGTCATCGGCGACGAAGACGCGGCCGTGCACGCCTTCGATTTGGCCGAGCCGCCGGGTACGCGGTACGCAATCGAGGTCGACGGGGTCAGCCATACGCTGATCTTCGGCACGACGACGTCGCTCGGCACGCGCGACGAGCTCGCCGCCGACGCGGAGACCGAAGGCACGAATTTCCGCGTGTTCCGGCGCGGCGCCGAGTCGGCGTTCGTGCTCGTCTTCGACCGCGCGACCGCGACGCTCTCGCACGTGGTCATCGGCGATCGGGCGACGTTGCTGCGGCTGGGCTATCTGAGCGCTCCGCAGCCGACCCAGCCGCAATTTCTGTTTACGGCGCCCAAACTGCGTCGTTCCAACGTCGCCGACGGAAGCGGAGCGCAGGCGACGATCGTACGCATCGATCTCGACCGTGGGGGCATCGTGCGCGGCGTGAGCGTCGTGTTGGCCAGCGGGGACCCCGCCTTCGATACGGCCCTGAGCGCGCGCTTGGCCGGTGATGCCTATGCCCCGGCACGGCTGAGCGGCCGTCCGATCGGCGCCAGCGTCTTCCGGGAGATCCGGCACTGACCGGCGTCGCGTTCGCGCGCTTGGCACGGCGCGTCCGCGAGCACACGGCCCAGGACCATCGCATGGCGCACATCGTGCGCGTCGCGCGTCTGGGCGCACGGCTAGCGAGCGCGCACGGCATCGATCCGGGCGCGGCGCGCACCGCGGGCTTGCTCCACGATCTGGCGCGGCTCTTCCCGGCCGAGCGGCTGCTCGCGGAGAGCGCTAGGCGAGGCCTTCCGGTCGGTCCGTTCGAGCGCGATCACCCAATCGTGCTGCACGCCGCGCTCGGCGCCGAGCTGGCCCGCGAGCAGTTCGGGATCACGGATCCGGACGTGCTCTCGGCGATTCGCAAACACACCGTCGCGGACGCGGTCATGAGCCCGTTGGACAGTGTCGTCTACCTCGCCGACGGGCTGGAACCCGGGCGGGACTTTCCCGGCCGGGCCGAACTCGCGACGCTCGCCTTTCGCGACCTCGACGGCGCGCTGCGCGGTCTGTTGGCCTCGACGCTGCGCTACCTCGCGCAGCGGGGTCTGGGGGTCGCACCCCAAACGCGGGCCGCCGCCCGGCGGTACGATGTCGAACTGCCCGCCCCATCCGAACCTGCTTCCGCAAAGGAGCCCTGCTCTGCCTGAACTCGATCTGGTCGACCTCGTCCGCGACGCCGCCGAAGAACGCAAGGGTGAGGACATCGTCGTCCTCGATCTGGTCGGGCGCACGATCGTCGCCGACGCCTTCGTGCTGGTGACCGGACGTTCGGTGATCCAGACCCGGGCGCTGGCCGACGCGATCGTGGCGCGCGCTGCCGAGGCCGGCTTGCGGGCACGGCTCGAAGGGCATGCCGACGGCGGCTGGATCCTGATCGACCTCGGCAACGTGGTCGCGCACGTCTTCACGCCCGAGCAGCGGCAGTTCTACAACCTGGAGCGGCTCTGGGGCCGGGTTGCCGAGGCCCGGGCCGAAGCCCGATGAGGCCCAAGCCGTTCCGTTCGAGCAAACACTGGAACGGCCTGATGAAGGCGTTCGTGTGGGTGCTGCTGGCCATCTTCATCGCCACCTCGGTCGGCGTCGCGCTGGTCATGGTTCGCTAGCCCCACGCGCGTCGTCGCAACTTCCCGCCCCTGGCAGGGTACAAGCTTGCGGAGGATCCACCGATGAAACCGCTCGCGGCACTCGCCGCATTCACCGTCGCGCTCGCGTCGGCGGTCACGCCTGCCTTCGCGCGCACCAGCTACGTCGTCGACGACGCGCACCTGCTCTCGCAGACCGCGATCGCGCAGATCGATCAGCAGGTCGGCGCGTTCAACGCGCAGACCGGGAAAGAAGTCGTCGTCGTCACGACGCCGTCGCTCGACGGAGCGTCAGCCGACGCCGCGCTCGAGCGCAGTTTCGCGCAGCAGCAAGTGAACGGTGTCGAGATCTTCATCGCCAAGAACGAGCGGCAGATTCGCGTCGCCGGCGACGGTGCGTCGATTCGTTTCTTTCCCAACCACTCGTTTCAGTCGATCTATGCGGCGATGCGGCCTTCGTTCGCGCAGGGCAATTTCGATGAAGGCGTCGAGACCGGCGTGAACCTGATCGTCAATACGTACTTGGGTCACGTGTCCTCGCTGAACCGCGCGCGGCAACCGATGGGCGTGTCCGGCGCAACGCAACGAAGCTCGTCCGGGGGTTGGAACATGAGCTGGTTTTGGTGGATCATCATCCTGGCGGTTATCTTTTTCGTGATTCGCGGGATCTTTCGCGCGATGTCCGGGCCGCGTATGATGCCGCCGGGCTCCGGCGGACCGGGGATGGGCGGACCGGGGATGAGCGGCCCGCCGATGGGCAACTTCGGTCCCGGTTACGGATACGGCGGAGGCGGCGGGTTCTGGAGCGGCCTGCTCGGCGGTCTCGGC
>PMOG01000023.1 GCA_003161555.1 Vulcanimicrobiota bacterium
GTGTGCAGCACGACCGTTCCGTAGGCCGTCCCGCTCATCCGCGCGTCCGAGATGCGCACCATGTCGGTCACGCCTTTGGCCAGCAGCTTCGGGGGCAGCGGAAGGTTGCCGGTCTCCGGCATCCCGGGGTAGCCGCGCGGCCCGGCGCCTTTGAGTACGAGCACGCAGGTTTCGTCCACATCCAGCTGCGGATCGTCGATGCGGGCTTTGAAATCCTCGATGTTTTCGAAGACCACCGCCCGGCCGCGGTGCGTCAGCAGCGCGGCGGTCGCCGCCGACGGCTTGATCACCGCGCCGTCGGGCGCGAGGTTGCCGCGCAGCACGGCGATGCCGGCGTGTTCCTTGAGCGGTGCGTCGAGCGTGCGGATCACCTCGCGGTTCCAGCATGGCGCGTCGTGCGTCATCTCGCCGAGCGTCTTCCCGCTGACGGTCAGCGCGTCGCGATGCAGCAGGTCGCCGAGCTCGCGGATCACCGCCGGCACGCCGCCGGCATAAAAGAAGTCTTCCATCAGAAAGCGGCCCGACGGCTGCAGATCGACCAGCAGCGGCAGGTCATGGCCGAGCCGGTCGAAGTCTGCGAGCGTCAGCGGCACGCCGAGCCGGCCGGCGATCGCCAGCAGGTGGATGACCGCGTTGGTCGAGCCGCCGATCGCCGCATTGACGCGGATCGCGTTCTCGAACGACGCCCGCGTGACGACCTTCGACATGCGCAGATCCTCCCGCACCATCTCGACGATGCGGCGCCCGCTCATCTGTGCGAGCGCGTAGCGGCGCGAGTCGACGGCCGGGATCGCGGCGTTGCCGGTCGGCGCGATCCCCAGCGCTTCGGCCATGCTGGCCATCGTCGACGCCGTTCCCATGGTCATGCAATGGCCGTTGCTGCGTGACTGTCCGGACTCGGCCTCGAAGAACTCTTTCCACGTCATCTCGCCGGCCCGCACTTGTTCCGAGAACTTCCAGACCATCGTCCCCGAACCGATATCGCCGCCGCGGTACTTCCCGTTGAGCATCGGGCCGCCGGTCAGCATGATCGTCGGCAGGTCGACGCTGGCCGCACCCATCAGCTGCGCCGGCGTCGTCTTGTCGCAGCCGCCCAGCAGCACGACGCCGTCGACCGGGTTGGCGCGGATCGATTCTTCGACGTCCATGCTCATCAGGTTGCGGAAGAGCATCGTCGTCGGACGCATGTACGTCTCGCCGAGCGAAATGGTCGGAAACTCGAGCGGCCAGCCGCCGGCCTCCCACACGCCGCGCTTGACCGCCTCGGCCACCGCGCGCAGGTGCACGTTGCACGACGTCAGCTCGGACCACGAGTTACAGATCCCGATGACCGGACGGCCGTCGAACACGTCGGGCGCGAACCCCTCGGCCCGCATCCAGCTGCGGTGAATGAATCCGTCGCGGTCCTGCTTGCCCCACCACTGCGCGCTACGCAGGGGCCGGCCGTTCGAATGCTGCATCGCTCTCCTTCGTGAATCAACTCGACGTGCGCGGGCGGGTCGCGGTCGTGACCGGCGGCGTTTCAGGCATCGGTTTGGCGATCGCGCGGCGGTTGCTTACCGGCGGCGCGAAAGTAAGCCTGTGGGACCGCAACGCCGGCGACCTCGCGGCGACGGCGCCCGAACTGGGCGCGCACGCCGCGACGGTGGACGTCCGCGACTACGACCAGGTCGAGCGCGCGCGTGATGCGACGCTGGCGGCGTTGGGCCGGATCGACATCCTGGTGACCAGCGCGGGGATCACCGGTCCGAACGCTCCGGTTGCCGAGTATCCGCTCGACGGGTGGCGTGACGTGCTCGACATCAACCTCACCGGCACGTTCCACTGCGCGCGCGCCGCCGTTCCCGCCATGACGGCTGCCGGCTATGGACGCATCGTGGCGATCGCCTCGGTGGCCGGGAAGGAAGGCAACCCTAACGCCGCCGCCTACAGCGCCTCGAAAGCGGGCGTCATCGCGCTGGTGAAATCGCTGGGCAAGGAGCTCGCGACGACCGGTGTGCGCGTGAACTGCGTCACGCCCGCCGCGGTCGAAACGCCGATGTTCGCGCAGATGACGCCCGAACACATTGCCTACATGAAGTCGCGGATCCCGATGAACCGCTTCGGCACCGTCGACGAGATCGCCGCGCTGGTCGCGTGGCTGTGCACCGAGGAGTGCTCGTTCTCGACCGCGGCAGTGTTCGATCTCTCCGGCGGCCGCTCGACCTACTGAACTCACCGCACCGCCGCGGTGCGGCGATAAAAAGCAATCGTCTCGCGCGTGCCGGCGTCGAGCGGCGTGCGCCGCAGACCCGGAAACTGGGCGCGCAGCGGCGCTTCGTCGATTTCGGCCGCGAACATCAAGGCCGGTCCGTCCGCGCGTACGTCGGCATCGGGAACTTCGGCGCGGATCGCGGCCAACACGTCGTCCATCGTGGCGAGCTGACCCTGCAAGCTGAACGCGAAGGCGCCCGCCGGCGTCTGGGTCGCGGCGCGCGCGAAGATCGCCGCGACGTCCTCGACGTAGTCCATCCCGGTCGGGCCGGTGAAGCGGATCGTGAACGAGCCGCCTTCGGCGGCCGCCCGCATCGCGAGCGTCGGATCCGCCGTCACGCCGATCTCGCGCCCCGGCCCGTACACCGTCGAGGGCCGCAGGCCGACGCTGCGCAGCCCGGCGTCCTGCCAGTACGCGCGCGCGGTGCCCTCGTTGCAGAGCTTGTACGCGCCGTAGTGGGTGTGCGGATACGGATGCACGCCGTCGTCCGGTCCGAACACCGCCGCGCTGGAGGCGAACGCAATCCCCTTCACGCCATGGCGCTTCGCAGCCTCGAAGACGTGCAGCGTCCCCAGCACGTTGACCCGCGCGCCGAGCAGCGGGTCCTTGCGCGCGGTCGGGATCAGCACCGCGGCGAGGTGCACGACGGCATCGCAGCCCGCGACCGCATCCTCGACCGCGGCGGCATCGGCGATGTCTCCGCGCCGCACCTCGAGGGCGCCGGCCGCGCGCGCATCGACGATGGCGTCGAACAGCGTGCGGTCGTTCTGCTGATCGAAGACGCGCACGCTGTGCCCATCGTTGAGCAGGTTACGCGCGGTCCACGCGCCGATGAACCCAAGGCCGCCGGTGATCAGAACCCGCATCAGGCGACGGCCGCCGCGGCTTGGAACGGCAGCAGGTCGTCGCCGGCGACCGTCAAGGCGTCGGTCGGTTCGCCGACGGTATAACGGCCGGCGTCGACGAGCGCGGCGAGCGCCGTTTGGGAGGTCGCGATCGTCTCGACGTGCAGCGTATCGCGGATGCGCGCGACGCGCGCGTCGCGTTCGGTCACGCCGGCCGCGTTGAGGGCGTAGCGCATGGCATCGCGGTCGTGTTCGCACACGACGGGCAGCCGCGCGGATGCGGGCTGCGCGGCGGTCATCGCATTCAGATACGTCGGTGTCCAATCGATCGCATCGGCAAGCCGGCGGGTGCAGAAGTCGGCCAGTCCGATGCCGGTCGCGTTGCCTTCGGATTCGGGGGCCAGCTCGCGGACGAACAGTTGCCGCACGACCGGACGCGGGACTTTCTGCGAGCGTCCATCGACCGCGCGCCCGGTGACGTTCGTGTCCATCCCCGATCCGGAATAGATCTTGCCCATGCGGTCGACGATCAGCAGGTCGAGCAGGTCGAACGGCAGCGCCGGCATCAACCTGCGCGCGCGCGTCAGTAGCGCTTCCTCGCCGGCGACGATCCCGGCGGCCGGAAAGGCTTCGATCGCGTGCGTTCCGCCGCGATTGTCCTCGACGATTCCGACACCGGCGACGATCGGAAGCTGCTCGTACATGCGGGCCGCGACCTCGCGGATGATCGTCTCGTATCCCCAGCGCGCGAAGGCCGCATGGTAGCGCGCAGCCCCGACTTCCTTGCCCAGGCCAATCGCCGTCATCTTGAGGATCCCGCTCTCGATCGCCCCGTCGAAGTCGGTGTGCGGCTTCACGCGCCCGGCCACGACGATCGCGTCGGCACGCGCGGCCCGCGCATCGCAGGCAACCGCGACACCGTGCGCGGTCTGCCCCAGTTCAACGACGTCCATCTCGCTTTCGATCGGAACCCCGACGCTGGACTCGGTCACGCCGAGGTGCGCGAGCATCGTACGCTGCCCCAGGCCCGTCCCGCCGCCGTGCGATCCCATCGCCGCGACCAGGAACGGCTCGCCGCCGGCTTCGCGTACGACCACGCAGATCGCGCGCAGGATCTGCGGGATGCGCGCGATGCCGCGGCTGCCGGCGGTGACCGCAACGCGCGCGCCGGCGCGCAGCCGGGCAGCGCTCAAGACCGGTGCGAGCGTCGCTCGCGTTGCCGCTTCGATGTCGTCGATCGGGGCGACACGCAGCGTGTCGCGGACCAGCCGGCCTTCGATCGTCATGGTGATGCATTCTCCGTGAGCGCGATGACGTCGCGCTCGGTGTGAGCCAGGTGCAGGTGCATCGCGCGCCGGGCGCCGGCGGGATCGCGGCGCCGCACGGCGTCGGCGATCGCTTGATGTTCGGACAGCGCGCGACCCAGCACGCCGGGCACCGCGTCCGTCAGTGCCTGGGCGTACGAAAGCAGCTCGCGCATCGGCTGCGCCATGCGCTCCAGTACGCGGTTGCGCGCGGCGCGCACGAGCGTGAGGTGGAAGGCCGAGTCACCGACCACGAACGCCGGCGGATCGTCGAGATTGGCGGCCATCGTCGCGAGCGCCCGGTCGAGGGCCGTCAGTTCTTCGGGGCCCGCACGTTCGGCGGCCAGGGCAGCGACCTCGCACTCGACGATTTTCCGCGCCTCGAGCAGATCGCGCAAGACCCCGGCCTGCGGACCGGGTCCGTGCAGCAGCCCGAGCACGGCCGGATCGAGCGGATCCCACTGATCGGCGGTGGTCACTCGCGTCCCCGAACCGTGGCGGACGTCGATCAGACCCTTTTCGCCCAGCACCCGCAGCGCTTCGCGGATGACCGAGCGCGAGACCCCGAACTGGGCGCTCATCTCGACTTCAGTCGGAAGCGCCGTCCCGGGCGCCAAGCGGCCGCCGACGATTGCCTGCATCAGCGCGTCGACCACCTGCGCGTGAAGCCGCCGCGGGGCGACCGTGACGTTCATCCCGGCAGGAGTTGTCCGATCACCCGACGATTCCTAGCGCACTCGCATGCCCCTCTCCAACGATGGTGCCGCCCTGCGCCTCAAAGACGACGATGACGTCGCCGTCGTCCTGCGCCCGTTAGAACAGGGCGACGCCGTACGTTTCGGCGAGACGGCGGTTATCGCGGCGGCGGCGATCCCCAGCGGCCACAAGATCGCGCTGCGCGCGATCCCCTCCGGGGCGCTGATTCATAAGTACGGTCAGGTCATCGGCCGCGCCTCGACGCCGATCGCATCCGGCGAGCACGTCCACGTGCATAACGTCGAAGGGACGCGCGGCCGCGGTGACCTGGCGGAGGCCGCATCATGAGCACCTTTCAGGGATACCGTCGTGCCAACGGATCGGTCGGCGTGCGCAACCACGTCCTGGTTCTGCCGTCGGTCATGTGCGCGAACAACGTCGTCGATCGGATCGGGCGCGCCGTTCCCGAAGTGGTGATCGTCAATCACCCCACCGGCTGCTCGCAGGTCGGCGCCGATTTCGAACAGACGAAACGCACGATGGCGGGTTTCGCCGCCAACCCGAACGTCGCCGCGGTGCTGGTCGTCGGCCTGGGCTGCGAGACGAACGAGTCCAAGGCGCTCGCAACGGAGATCGCGGCGCGCGGCCAGCGCGTCGCGGTGATCGGGATTCAGGACTGCGGCGGCAGCACCGAAACGATCGCGCGCGGCATTGCGATCGCGCGCGAGCTGGTGCGCGAGGCCGAGCAGCATCAGCGTGAGATGTGCGACCTCAGCGAACTGATCGTCGGCACCGAGTGCGGCGGCAGCGACGGCTTCTCGGGTATCACCGCGAATCCGGCGCTGGGCTACGCTGCCGACCGGCTCGTCGCCGAGGGCGGGACGGTTATTCTGGCCGAACTTCCCGAACTGGTCGGTGCCGAACATCTGCTCGCCGCACGCGCGAGCGAACCGGTCGCGGCGAAGCTGTACGAGCTGATCGAACGGGTCGAGGCACGGGCCCGCGCCATGCATGTCGACATGCGCTACGGCAACCCGACGCAGGGCAACATCGCCGGCGGCTTGACGACGATCGAGGAGAAATCGCTCGGCGCCGCCTACAAGGGCGGTTCGACCGCGCTGCGCGAGGTCGTCGAATACGCCGAGCGCCCGTCCGAGCGCGGCCTCGTGGTGATGGATACGCCCGGCCAGGACATCGAGCAGCTGACGGGGATGATCGCCGGCGGCGCGCAGGTGGTGGTGTTCACCACCGGGCGCGGTACGCCGACCGGTTCGCCGATCGCTCCGGTCATCAAAGTTGCGACCAACACGACGATGTTCGAGCGGATGCGCGAGAACATGGACGTCAACGCGGGTGCGATCCTCGACGGTTCGCAGTCGCTCGAACAAGTCGGCGACGAGATCTTTTCGTGGATCCTCGACGCCGCGAACGGGCGCACGCCCGCGGCGGAGACGCTGGGATTCGGCGACTTCGCGATCAATCGCATCGGCCCGTCGTTCTAGAACGGCGCCGGCCCACCAGTGAGGAGACACGCGTGAAACTTACCCGGAAAAAATTTCTTGCTGCGAGCGCAGCCGCCGGTGCTGCGATCGGTTTTCCAGCCGTTATCGGCGCGGCGCCGGAACCGATCCGGTTGGGTTCGATTCCGCCGCTGACCGGATCGAACGCGCTCTTGGGCGAGCAAGAACACGACGGCGTGCTGCTCGCGGTCGAACAGATCAACGCCCGGCCCGGGAAAGTCTACGATGACCGGCCGTTCGTGATCGTCGAGGAAGATGCGACCAACGACAATCAGTCTGCCGTCTCCGCGCTCAACAAAATGTTGGGCGAAAACGTGGTAGCGATCGTCTGCCCGGTGCTCTCGACGCAGATTCAGGCCATGGCGCCGGTCATGAAGGACCAGATGATCCCCTGGATGACCGGCGGTACGGCGGTCAAGAACACGCAGCTCGGCGTCAACGGGCTCTTCCGCCTACGCGCTTCCGACGCGATCACCGCGGCCGCGATGACGAACTTCATCGTGCAGGAGAAGAAGGCCAAGAAGGTCGCGATTCTTCACGCCAGCGACGCGTTCGGCACCGGCGGCGCCGAGCAGATCGTCATCAACCTCAAGAAGCACGGGCTCGACCCGATCGTCAACCTGCAGTACCCCAAAGACGCGAAGGACTATACGGCCGAGATTCTGCGCATCAAGCAATCAGGCGCGGATGCGCTGGCGATGTACGTGCAGAACCCGAGCGATACCGCGGTCATCCTGCAGCAGATCCGCTCCCTCAACCTCACCTGCCCGATCGTCGGCTCACCTTCGCTGGCCAACACGACGGCGATTCAGACGGCCGGCAAGAATGCCAACGGTGCCTATGCCGCGGTCGACTTCATCGTCGGGATGAACTCGAACGTCGCGACCCACTTTCTCACCTCGTTCTACAACCGTTTCCACAAGCAGCCGGACGTCGGCAGCGGCTCGGGCTGGGTGTTCGATGCGGTGGGCCTGTTGGCATACGTCTACAAACAGCAGCGCTCGACCGATCCCAAACGGACGATCGCGAGTTTGGAGAAGATCCGCAACTGGGAAGGCGTGCTCGGCGCGCATACCGCGGATGCGGAACACAACATGGTGCACACCGTCTCGATCGGCCAAATCAACGACGGCAACTTCGCGCTCGTCAAGACGGTGACCGGCTAGCGTGACCTTCGACCCGGTCGCCAATCTGCAGTTGTTGGTGAGCGGCCTGGCGATCGGTTCGATTTACGCCCTGGTCGCGCTCGGCTTCGTGCTGATCTACAACGCGGTCGGCGTGGTCAACTTTGCACAAGGCGACTTCGTGATGTTTCCCTCGTACGTCGCGATCTCGTTCCTGCTGCCGTCGATCGCCATCTTCGGAACGATCGTGCATTGGCAGCTGCCGCTGCTGCTCGTCTATGCGGTCGTGCTCGTGCTGATGATCGGGTTCGGCATGCTGTTCACTCGCATCGCGTACTACCCGCTGCGCGATCGCGGCTGGATGCCGGTCGTCATCTCGACGATCGGCGTCTCGATCTT
>PMOG01000174.1 GCA_003161555.1 Vulcanimicrobiota bacterium
TGAACGTCGCCCATCCCGTGGATCAGCCGGCCCGCCTGCTCCGCGATCGCCGCGGAGACTACCGGGTCCGTATGGCCGCCGCTCGCGACGCCGAATGCCGAGGTCAAGTCGAGGTATCGATTGCCGTCGACGTCAACGACGAGCGCGCCCTGCGCGCGCTCCCAGAACACTGGAAAGTCGTCCGCGATGTAGGTGACACCTGGGGCTTCACATTGCATCAAACGCTGCGCGAGCTCGCGCGAACGCGGTCCGGGGACGGGCGTTACGAGCGACTCGAACGCGTCGGTCACTGCGTGTCGAGCCAGCGCACAAACGGGGCGATCCGCGGCTCGCCGCCGTGGTGACCGGCCAACGGCGGATCCTGCATCGTGCCGAAGAGGCAAACGCGCACCGCACCGATGCGGGCCGCCAGCTCGATCGACGCCGGATCGACGACATCCACGCCCAGCGCCTGTACCGGAAGACGGTGCGCCGCGACGTACGCCGCGACGTCGTCGTCGCCGCTGATGGGGATCACGACCAGCGCGCCCGGCAGAAAGGGCGGCGGCGCATCCAGCGAACCCTCGACCACGACGGCGGTTCCGCTTTCGATCATGGCGCCGCCGCGCGTCGCCGCGTGGTATCGCGCAAGATTGCGGTAGCCGGCGATCGCGGCGATGCGTTCGGGGGTGCGCCTACCGATCGGAAATTCAAGCGCCGCGCGTTCGCCCGCTGCCGCTAGCAGCGACGCGACTTGGGCCAGCGCTCCCGTGCGCCCGGTGACGAAGGTTGCGTGCAGCGAGAGGCAGCCCTCGCCATCGTAGAGCAGCGCATCGCGCACCAGCACGTCGGCTCGCATGGCGTCGAGCTCTTGAACCCCGCGCGCGCTCAGGCGGCCGATGCTGGCGCGGTGCCCGAACGGCACAAAGCGCGTTTCGGCGCCGCAACGGGCACGGATCGCCGTCAATGCGTCGTCGCGGCCGAACCCAACGACGACGTCCGCCGTCGCGAACAGTTCGTCCTCGACCGGATCGCTGCCGCCTTCCCAGGGCAGCGCGATCGCAGCGCTGCTGAATGCCGGATGTTCCTCGGCCAGGGTTGCGAAGAAGCCGGCAACCAGTGCGTCGCTGCGATCCTTGACGACGATGCGGGCTTTCGCGCAGAGTGCGAAAAGCGCCGGAACCAGCGCGACGCCGACGGTCGTGTCGCTCGAGATGACGACTGCCCACTCCACGCCGCGCGCCCAAGCCGCGGGCGCATGCGCGCGTGGAAGCGGCCCGTCGAGCGCCGCGACCGCGCCCAGCTCGGCGGCGATCGCGGTCTCGAGCCCCTGCGCCGTGATGCCGAAGAAGAGCCGGTCCAGCGCGTACTCAATCACCGGCGTGCTGTAGCCCAGTCGCTCTTCGATCGCTGCGGTCGCTCGCACGCGCGGCGGGAAGTCGGCGTTGCGCCAGCGTGCGGCGGCGTCGGCGATGTGGCCGATGATGCGGTGCGCCGGCAGGTCGCGCAGCGTCTCGTCAGCCACGGCGGCGCAGCAACGTTTCGGCGTCGAGCGAACAGCCGCGCAATTCGGCTCCGGCGTCGCGGCCCAGCAGCACGATGCCGCCGGCGACGGCCGCACCCAAATCCTCGGTGTCGACTGCGATCACCGAGCCGCGGTTGGCCAGATCGAGGTGGCGGATCGTGCCGATGATCCCCTCGGGCAGTGGCCGGCCGCGCTCATCGACGACCAGCGGACGCAGCCACGGCGGCGCGCGCTTCACCCGCGGCTCGACGACGCTGCGCGATTCCAGCGCGTCGTAGTACTGCGAGCTCAGTTCGGTCATCCCGTATTCGGCGACGATCAGCGGGATCGGCACGCCGAGGCGATGGGCCGCCTCACGATAGAGTTCATCCCGCTCCACGATTCGGCTCCGGCCTTTGAACCCGCCTGTCTCCATGATGCGCGAGCCCCGCGGGAGGATCAGCGTGTACGAGGCGCTCGCGAGCGCGTCGAGCAGCGCGACCAGCGCGAACGCGGTCGTCGCCACGCAGACCGGCCGGTCTTCCGCAATCGCGCGGTACGCATCGTCGAGGAAGTGTTCGACATTGAGCGCGTCCTCATGGACGTACCAGCCGTGCTCGCCGTCGCCGCGCCGCTCCGCGACAACGTCCATCATGAAGCCGAGCGAACTGTGGGGACGTTCGCGCGGCTCGGGCACCAGGAGCAGGTAGCGCAAGCGTTGCCCGTCGCCCAGCATCATGCGGTCGAACGACGCCAGCAGCGCCGCTTCATAGAGGGTCGTCGTATCGAACTCGTGCCGTCCGCCGCTTCCTTGCGTGGTGCCGCTGGTTTCGAACCACAGGACGCACCGTTCGGGCGGAAACGTCGCCAACCGCTGTCCCTTGAAGGCGGCGGCAGGCACCGCGGGGATCTCGTCGAGGCGTTCCGGCAAACGCGCTGCGTCGAAACCGAGGCTGCGTGCGAACGCGGCGTACGGAGCATTACCGGCGATCTGATAGGCGAACAGATCGCGCGCGAGTGCGAGGAAGGCGTCGTCGTCCAGGGCATGTGCGACGATCGCGGCGAGGATCCGCGCATCGAGCGCTGCCGCGGGATCAGTCACCGGCTCAGCGCGTGCGGCGCTTGGCGGTGAGGACGCCGGTGTTCATCCCGCCCAGCGCGAGCCCGCCGTCGAAGCGCGCCGACTCGACCTTGATGCAGCGGTCGACCACGACATCGAGCCCGGCCGCGTCAGCGATGCGGATCGCTTCGTCGTTGACCACCCCGTACTGAAACCAGATCGCCTTCGCGCCGGCCGCGACGGCGTCGCGCGCGACTTGCGGGGCAACGTCGGCGCGCCGGAAGACGTCGACGATGTCGGGCGCACCGCGTTCGGCCGCGTAGGCCGCGAGCGTCGGGAACGCGCGCACGCCGTCGATGCCGGCGATCGCCGGATTGATCGGCGTGACGTCGAGTTTGCCGCGCGTGCGCAGGTAGGAGAAGACGAAGTACGAGGGCCGGGTGACGGTCGCCGAAGCGCCGACCATCGCGACAGTGTGCGAGCGGTCGAGCAGCGCGCGCCGTTCCGCCGCCGTCTCCAAGATCATGCCTGCACTGCGGCGGCGCGCGCAGCGGCGGCCAGGCCGCGTTCCAGATCCCAGATCAAGTCGTCGACGTCCTCGAGCCCGACCGAGAGGCGGACCGTGTCGGCGCCGATCCCCGCCGCGCGAAGCTCGTCCTCGGTCAACTGCTGATGGGTCGTCGAGGCCGGATGGATCACCAGGCTCTTCGCGTCGCCGACGTTGGCCAGATGGCTCCACAGCTCGAGCGTTTCGATGAACGCGCGCCCCGCTTCGCGGCCGCCGCGCAAGCCGAACGTGAACACCGCGCCCGCTCCGCGCGGCAGATAGCGCGCGGCGCGTTCGCGTTCGGGACTGTCGGGCAGCCCCGCATACGAGACCCAAGCGACTTCGTCACGCCCGTGCAGAAAGGTCGCCACGGTCTGCGCGTTCGCGACGTGCGCGGGCATGCGCAGCGCCAGCGTTTCGAGCCCTTGGACCAGCAGCCACGCGTTCATCGGCGAGAGCGCCGCGCCGATGTCGCGCAGCAGTTCGGCCCGGGCGCGCATCAGGAAGGCGTACTCGCCGAAGGTCTCGGCAAAGTTCATCCCGTGATAGCCGGGACTCGGGGTCGAGATCAGCGGATGGCGTCCGGCGCCCCAATCGAAGCGACCCGATTCGACGATCGCGCCGCCGATGACCGTGCCGTGCCCGCCGATGAACTTGGTCGCCGAGTGGATCACGACGTCGGCGCCGTATTCGATCGGGCGGCACAGGTAGGGCGTGGCGAAAGTGTTGTCGACGAAGAGCGGCACGCCGGCCGCGTGCGCGATCTTGGCGATCGCCGCGAGGTCGGCGACGTTGCCGTTCGGGTTGCCGATCGTTTCGGTGAACACCGCCCGCGTCGTCGGCCGGATCGCCTGCCGAATCGCCTCGACGTCGCCGCCGGGAACGAACGTCGTTTCGATCCCCATGCGCCGCATCGTCACCGAGAACTGGGTGATCGTGCCGCCGTAGAGGTTTGCCGACGCGACCAGGTGATCGCCGCTCTCGGCGACGGTCAGCAGCGCGATCAGCTGTGCCGCCAGCCCGCTAGCGGTCGCGACCGCACCGAGCCCGCCTTCGAGGCTGGCCAGCTTTTCCTCGAAGGCGGCGACGGTCGGGTTCCCGATTCGCGAGTAGATATTGCCGTAGGTGCGCAGCGCGAACAATTCCGCCGCGTGCTCGGTCGAATCGAACACGAAGCTGGTCGAGAGGTGCAGCGGCAGCGCCCGCGCGCCGGTCTCGGCATCCGGCGGCGTTCCGGCGTGCAG
>PMOG01000241.1 GCA_003161555.1 Vulcanimicrobiota bacterium
ACGTCGCTGATCGCGTTGGCCGCGGCGATGCGTCCGAAGTCGAACGGGTCGTCGACGATCGGCGTGAAGAAGTCGACCGTCTGCACCAGCGCCAACTCGTCGCTGATGCGGTAGACGCCTGCGTCGTCGCTGGTCGCGATGCCGACCAGTACGTTCGGATCATCCGGCAACGACAGCCCGCGCAGCGCCGCGGCCAGCACGGAGGCGGGAACTTTCGCCGCGCATCCGGCGCAGGCCGAGAGTTCGGTGAGGCGGACCCGTCCGGGAGACTCGATCATGATTTCCGAATACCCGCTCGACCGCCCGAACTCCGCCGGAGGATCCGTGCCCAAGCAGCTGCTGTTCATCCCCGGTCCCGTCACGGTCGCCGAGCCGGTGCTGGCGGCGACGGGCCAACCGATGATCGATCACCGCGGGCCTGAGTTCAAAGCGCTGCTCGCGCAGTTGTCGCAGCGGATGAAGCCGGTTTTCGGTACGACGCGGGCCGAGGTGCTGGTGCTGGGCGCGTCGGGAACCGGTGGACTCGAAGCCGCCGTCACCAGCGTGTTCGGTCCGGGCGACCGGCTGTTGGCATGCCCGATCGGCGTTTTCGGCGAGCGTCTGATCGCGATCGCTCGCACCTGGGGCTGCGCGGTCGACGTCGTGGAAACGACCTGGGGGCACGCGCTCGGTCCCGCCGCATTGCGCGCGCGGCTCGACGCCGCGACCGGGGACGAGCGCTATACCGGCGTGCTGCTCACCCACAACGAGACCTCGACGGGAACGCAGAACGACATGGCGGCCGTCGCCGCCGCGCTGCGCGGGCACGACGCCTACACGATCGTCGATTCCGTCAGCGGGCTGGGCGCCTCGGAGTTCCGGATGGACGAGTGGGGCTTCGACGTCGTGGTGACTGCCTCGCAAAAGGTTCTCGCCGCACCGCCGGGACTGGCGATCGTCGCCGTCGCGCCGCGCGTATGGGAGCGCATGGACGCGAACCCCGCGCCGCGCTTCTACTTCGATCTCCGAAAGGCGCGCGATTTCGCCGCCTTGGGGCAAACGCCGTGGACGCCGCCGGTCTCGATCGTGTTCGGCTTCGATGCGGCGCTCGACGCCTACGAGCGCGAGGGCGCCCAGAGCGTCTACGACCGCCACGAACGCTACGCGCGCGCGATTCGCGCCTGCGCTGCGGCGCTGGGACTCGAGGTCTACTCGAGCGAGGGCGCGCACTCGCTGACGGTCGTCGCGATTCGGCTTCCGAACGGCGTCGACGGCGATGCCGTCCGCCGCACGCTGCGCGAGCAGCGCGGCGTCGTCATCGGCGGCGGCCAAGGGCGCCTGAAGGGTGAGCTCATCCGCATCGGCACGATGGGCGATCTCACCCAAACCGACGTCCTGGGCGCGCTCGGTGCGCTCGAGATCGCGCTGCTCGAGCACGGCCACCAGCTCAGCGTCGGGACCGGCGTCCAAGCGGCGCTCAAGGTGTTCCTGGCCGCCGAAGAACCCGCCGCGGTCTAGTCCGGGCGCAGGCGATGCTGCGATCGTCGTTTCTGCACGGCGTGTCGGCACTTGCTGCGGCCCCCGCAGCCAGCGTCACGGCCTCGCCGGTACCGCGGGCGCTCGGCAGCGAGGATCTGATCGACCCCGCTTCGATGCAGGCCGACTTGGACGCCCTGATCGCAACGCTGGTGGAAGTCGGCGTGGCCCCGTTTCGTGCCTCATCGCAGCCGGACTTTCTCCGCCGTGCGGACATCTTGCGCGACTCGCTCGTCACGTCGCTCCCGCTGCGCACGTTCTATCTCGAGCTCGCCGCGCTGTTCGCTTCGCTCAACGACGGGCATTGCGGGATCAGCCCCAATTTCTATCTGGCGGAGTACGACCGCGGCATGCCGGTCGCGCTGCCGTTGGAAACCTCAATCGAAGACGACGGCGTCTACGTCGTGCGCGACCTCGGCGCGGGCGTGATACCGCCCGGCTCGCGCATCGAACGCGTGGAGAGCCTCAGCGGAGAAGAGCTGAAACGCGGCGCGATGCAGCTGCAGGGTGCGCAGACCGAAGCGCTGCGGCGATCGTATGCGCGGGTCGGGAGATTTCTGTATCTGAGGCTGGGCGCGCGTTCGTCCTACGCGCTGACCTACCGGCCGCCCGGCCGTGGTGCGCCGGTGACGGCGTCCGTAAAGCTGCTGATCAAAGATGAGTTTCTGCGGGCCTTCGGCGCCGGGGCTCCGGGCGATTCGACGCCCTACAGTTTCCGCGCGCTGCGGCGCAACGTCGGGTTAATTCACTATCGCTCGTGCACGGATGCGGAGAAGATGTCGGCCTTCTGCTCCGAAACGTTCGCGCGGATTCGCCGCGAGGACACGCGGGCGCTCATCGTCGACGTGCGCGACAACGGCGGCGGGAATAGCGGCGTCAGTGACGTGCTGTTTCCGTACCTGACCGCGCAGCCGTACGCGCAATTCGGGGCGTTCGAAATGCGCATCTCCGATCGGCTCAAACGTGAATACGGACGCGAGAAGTTCAGCGCGATCTACAACTTCGGCGGATGGACAGCCCCCGACGGGAGCATTCTACGCTATCCCGGCGGACGTTTGACGACCCCACGTCGCGAGCCGCTGCGCTTCGCCGGGCCCATCTACGTCCTGCTCGGCACGAATACGTTCTCATCGGCGATGAACTTCGCGACGGCGGTCAAAGATTTTCGCATCGCGACGCTCGTCGGTCAGGAAACCGGCGAGCCCGTTGTTTCAACCGGCGAAATCTATCGCACGGCGGCGCCGAACAGCGGCTGCGGCGCATTTTTCAGCACCAAGCTGTTCTTCGGTCCGAAGCCGCACCCCGAAGGGCAAGGCGTCGTTCCCGACATCGTCGTTCCGACAACGCTTGGAGACCGCATCGCCGGACGCGATCCGGTGATGGAGAAAGCCCTGGCGCTGATCGACTAAAGAACCTGCTGCCTTCTCGGGGCGGCGTTAGGGCGCGACGCCGTTGGGCTGCGCGTACTGCGCGCGCAACGTGCGCTTCGAGACCTTTCCGGTCGCAGTGTGCGGAAGTTCGTCGACGAAGATCACGTCGTCGGGCATCCACCACTTGGCGATCTTGTCATCGAGAAAGGCGATGACGGCGTCGCGGTCGAGCGAGCTGCCCGGCCGGCGCACGACGAGCAGCAACGGACGTTCGGCCCACTTCTCGTGCGGTATTGCGATCGCGGCCGCCTCGGCGACTTCGGGATGCGCCACGGCCGCGTTTTCGAGGTCGATCGAACTGATCCACTCGCCGCCCGATTTGATCAAATCCTTGGCACGGTCGCAGATCGTGATGTAACCTTCATCGTCGATGGAGACGACGTCGCCGGTCCGGAACCAACCGTCGTCGGTGAACTGGCCCGCGGTTGCCTCAGCGTTGTTGTAGTACGCGCTCGCGACCCACGGGCCGCGCACGTAGAGTTCGCCCTGCGTGCGGCCGTCGTCGGGAACGACGTGACCCTCTTCGTCGACGACCTTCGTCTCGACGCCGAACACGAGATGCCCCGCCTTCATCTGATGTTTGAGCTGTTCGGTGAGGTCGCTGCTGCGGTGCTTCGCCTTCACCGAACCGTTCGTGCAGACGGGGCTCGTCTCGGTCATGCCCCAGCCGTGGATCACTTCGATCCCGCGCCGCTCGTAGGCGGCGATCATCGACGGTGGAGCGGCCGAACCGCCGACGCCCATCGAACGCAGGCTGCCCAACGACTTGCCGGTCTGTTCGAGATACGCTAGGAGGCCGAGCCAGATCACGGGGACTCCCGCGGCCGTCGTGACGCCCTCGGACTCGATCATTTCGTAGAGACTCGCCGGATCGTGCAGCGGGCCGCCGAAGACGAGCTTCGAGCCCATCAGCGGCGCGGCGAACGGATAGCCCCACGCATTGACGTGGAACATCGGCACGATCGGCATCATGACACCGGTCGATTCGTTACGCCGCGTCGCGCCGGCGATGCAGACGCTCATCGCATGGAGCACTTGCGAGCGATTCGAGTACAGGACGCCTTTGGGATCGCCGGTCGTCCCCGAGGTATAGCACAGCCCGCAGGCGGTGTTCTCTTCGAGCACCGGCCACGCGATCGTCGCCGGTTCTTTCGCTAGCAAGGTCTCGTAACAGAGCGCGTTCGGCAGCGAGGTAGCGGGCATCGTCACCTCGCCGGTCATGATGACGTAACCGCGAACGCGCGGCAGATGCGGTGCCAACGCCTCGAGCAGCGGGACGAAGGTGAGATCGACGAAGACGTAACGGTCGTCGGCGTGGTTGATGAGGTAGGCGATTTGATTTGGATGCAGGCGGGGATTGATGGTGTGAGCGACCGCACCGATGCCGCCGATTCCGTAGTAGCACTCGAAATGGCGATAGCCGTTCCAGGCCACGGTCGCGACGCGGACGCCTTCCTCGACGCCGAGCGCACGCAGGGCATGCGCGAGCTGCGCGGCGCGCCCGGCAGCCTCCCGGTAGGTATAGCGGTGGATCGGCCCCTCGACCGTACGCGAGACGATCTCGACGCCGCCGTCGAAACGCGCGGCATGCTTGAGAATCGAGCTGACGTTCAGGGGAACGTCCATCATCAAACCGCGCACCGTCGTTACTCCGCGATCGCTTCGATCAAAACGTCGTTACTCTTCAAAATGTCCGCCCGCAGCGTCCCGTATGCCAGGGCCGAGCAGGCCCGCAAAGAAAAGATGCATGCGCGGCGGAACCCCGTAAAAGAGATTTTCTGCCATTGACGCGGGACGCGACGTTCCCCTTCAGCGCGCGTTTGCCGCAGGCCGAGAGGAGACGCACCGGTGGTGCTGACGGTTCGCGACGGGGTCGCAATTCTGACGATCGACAACCCGCCGGTCAACGCGCTCGGCGCGCAATCGATTCCGCCGCTGCTGACTGGGCTTGCGGACGCCGAGGCCGACGCGGAGGTCGGTGCGCTCGTCATCACCGGAGCGCATGGGACCTTCAGCGGCGGCGCCGATATGAAAGCCTTCGGCGCGAACCCGCCGCTGCGCCCGCACGTGCGCGACCTGATTGAACGGCTCGACGCCTCCGCCAAGCCAATCGTGGCCGCGCTCGAGGGCAACGCGATGGGGGGCGGGCTCGAGTTGGCGCTGGCGTGCGACTATCGCGTGGCCGCACGCGGCGCGCGGCTGGCCCTGCCGGAGATCAAG
This sequence comes from Vulcanimicrobiota bacterium, assembly GCA_003161555.1. Taxonomy (GTDB): domain Bacteria; phylum Vulcanimicrobiota; class Vulcanimicrobiia; order Vulcanimicrobiales; family Vulcanimicrobiaceae; genus Vulcanimicrobium; species Vulcanimicrobium vanleeuwenhoeki. The sequence continues at coordinate 5,166 of PMOG01000241.1, forward strand.
CGGGGACTGCTGCCCGGTGCCGGCGGTACGCAACGGCTGCCGCGGCTGATCGGCGTCGGAGCCGCGCTCGAGATGATCCTGGGCGGCGACCCGGTCGATGCACAGCGCGCCGCCGGCATGGGCCTCGTCGATGCCGTGGCGGAAGGCGATCTGCTGGATGCGGCGGTGGCCTTCGCGCGCGCGCACGCCGGCAGCGGCCGGCGCCGCACCAGCAGCGGACTTGCCGACCTCGACGATGGAGCGCTCGACGCGGCACGCCTGCGCGCCCAGCCCGCCGACCGCGGGGGGCTGGCCGAGCGCGAAGCAATCGAGGCGGTCGCCGACGCCGCCCGGCTTCCGTACGACGAAGGGCTGGCCCGCGAGCGCAGCCGCTTCGTCGCGCTGCTCGATTCCGAGCAGGCCAAGGCGCGCATCTACCTCTTCTTCGCGGAGCGTGAAGCCGCAAAGCTCCCGGACGGCACGCAACCGCCCCCGTTCACGGTCGGCAGCGTCGCCGTGATAGGTAGCGGCACCATGGGTTCCGGCATCGCGGCCGCCGCTGCGAACGCGGGGATCGCGGTCACGCTGATCGACGTCCGCGCCGAATTGGTCGAGCGTGCACGTGAGATCATCGCCGGCAACTACGCCGCGACCAAGAAAAAGGGACGCCTGACCGAGGCTGAGATGCAGGCGCGTCTGGCGCGCATCACCACCGCGACGAGCCTGGATGCCGCGGCGTCGGCTGACCTCGTGATCGAAGCGGTGTTCGAAGAGATGGCGGTCAAACAGGACGTCTTCCGTCAGCTCGATCGTATCGCCGCGCCGCACGCCGTCCTGGCGACGAATACGTCGACACTCGACGTCGATGCGATCGGCGGCGTGACGTCGCGTCCGCAGGATGTCGTGGGCTTGCACTTCTTCAGTCCGGCCAACGTGATGCGTTTGCTCGAGATCGTGCGCGGCGCGAACACCGGTCCGGCGACCGTCGGACGGGCGATGGGCATTGCCAAGCAGCTCGGGAAGATCGGCGTCGTGGCCGGCAACTGCGAGGGCTTCATCGGCAATCGCATGCTGCACGGCTACCTGCGCGAAGCGGGCTTCCTGCTCGAAGAAGGCGCGACGCCGCAGCAGGTCGATCGCGTGATTCGTGCGTTCGGCTTCGCGATGGGGCCATTCGCGATGTCCGATCTGGCCGGGCTCGACGTCGGCTGGCGGATCCGCAAGGGGAAGCACGCAATCGCGCCGCCCGCCGGCCGTTATTCGCGCGTCGCCGACGCGCTCTGCGAGGCCGGGCGCTTCGGCCAGAAGACCGGGGCGGGCTACTACCGCTACCGCGACGGCGACCGCACGCCGATCCAGGATCCGGAAGTGATCGACCTCGTCGATCGGCTGGCACGCCTCGCCGGAATCAAGCAGCGCCTGATCTCCGACGACGAAGTGCTCGCGCGCTGCATGTACCCGCTGATCAACGAGGCGGCTGCGATTCTGGACGAAGGGATCGCCGTGCGGCCCGGCGACATCGATGTGGTCTGGGCTAACGGCTACGGGTTCCCGGCCTTTCGTGGCGGCCCGCTGCGCTGGGCCGACTCGGTGGGCCTTCCGGCCATCGTCGCGGCCATGGAAACCTTCGAAAGCCGGCACGGCGCGGCATGGACTCCGGCGCCGCTGCTGCGCGAACTCGCCGCTTCTCACTCGACGTTCGGCGCGTGGCGCCCGAGGATCGCAGCATGGACCTAGCCTTCAGCCCCGAGGAGCGCGCGTTCCGCGACGAGGTCCGCACCTTCATCGCGCAGCAACTGCCGGACGACATCCGTCGCAAGGTACAAGCCGGCGATTCGCTCGACAAAGACGATCACGTTCGCTGGCACCGCATTCTCTATGCCCGCGGCTGGGCGGCGCCGAATTGGCCCAAGGACTACGGCGGCCCCGGCTGGACGGTCGTGCAGAAGCACATCTTCGATGAGGAGATCGCCTACGGCTGGGCACTGCGCATGCTTCCGTTCGGCTTGCAGATGGTCGCGCCGGTCATCATGGAGTTCGGCAACGATGCGCAGCGCGCGCGCTATCTGCCGACGATCCTGAGCGGCGAAGAGTTTTGGTGCCAAGGGTATTCGGAGCCCGGCGCCGGCTCCGATCTCGCGTCGCTGCAGACGCGCGCCGAACGCTCCGGCGACACCTATCTGATCAACGGCACGAAGACGTGGATCACCGCCGCGCAGTGGGCCGACTGGATCTTCGTGCTGGCGCGGACCGATCCGCAGGCCAAAAAGCAGGAAGGCATCTCGTTCATTTTGGTCGACATGCGATCGCCCGGGGTGACCGTGCGGCCGATTCAAACGATCGACGGCGGGCGCGAGATCAACGAAGTGCACCTCGAGAACGTCGAGGTGCCGCTCTCGAATCGCGTCGGCGATGAGGGTGCGGGCTGGACCTACGCAAAGTTCTTGCTCGAGCACGAGCGCACCGGAACGGCCGGCATCGCAGGCTGCCGGCAGATGTTGGCGTCGCTGCGCGAGGTCGTGCGCAACGCGGCCCCCGACCATCGTCTCGACGAACGGATGGCACTGGTCGAGATCGAACTCGAAGCGCTGGCGTTCACCGAGCTGCGCACGCTGGCCGCGGAGTCGGCCGGTAAACGCCCCGGTCCCGAGTCTTCGATCCTCAAGATCCGCGGCACCGAGATTCAGCAGGCTCTGACCGAACTCGCGCTCGACGCGCTTGGCCCCTACGCCGACGATCACGCGGCGAAGAAGTACTTCAACTTCCGCAAGACGTCGATTTACGCCGGTTCGAACGAGATCCAAAAAAACATCATCGCGAAACGCATCCTGAAGCTGTAGAGGCCGCACGACGATGGACTTCACCCTGACCCCCGAGCAGCTGCTGATCAAGGACAGCGTCGCGCGTTTCGCTGCCGGCGGGCATGCAGGCAGCGATCCCTGGCGGACGTTCGCCGAACTGGGCTGGCTTGCGATCGGCGCCCCCGACGACTTGGGCGGCTTCGGCGGCGCGCTCGAGACCCTGCTGCTGATGGAACAGTTCGGCCGTGGGCGTGTCGTGTCGTCGTACGTCGCGCAGGTGGTCTTCGCGGGAACGATCCTGCGCGCGACCAATCGCCTCGATCTGCTCGAAGGCGTCGTCGACGGCAGCCGGCGCTTCGCAGTCGCCTACGAAGAGCCGGGCGCGCGTTACGATCCGGCACCGATCGCGACCCGGGCGGACGCAAACGGCGACGCCTTCGTGCTCGAGGGCACGAAAACGCGCGTCCTCGATGCGCAGACGGCCGATACGCTGATCGTGTCGGCGCAGAGCGCGGACGGCCCGGTTCTCTTGGCCGTGCCGGCGGCTTCGGACGCCGTGCTCCGCACGCCGTTTCCCGCCGAAGACGGTCACGACGTCGCGCAGGTCCGCTTCGACGGCGTTCGCGTCGGCCGCGACGCACTGCTCGGTGATGCCGGCTCCGCGCTCGAGGTGCTGGAGCGTGGGCTCGACCACGCCACCGGCGCGCTGTGCGCCGAGGGACTCGGACTGATGAGCGCGATGCTCGAGATGACGGTCGGCTATGCGAAGCAGCGTCAGCAGTTCGGCGTGACGATCGGCAGCTTTCAGGCGCTGCAGCATCGCATGGCGGAGATGTTCATCGAACTCGAACTCGCGCGCTCGATGGCGTATCTCGCCGCAACGACCCTCGACGGGAGCGGCGATGCGGCCGAACGCCGGCGCGGTATCTCCGCCGCCAAGGTGCAAGTCGCACGTTCGGGCCGCTTCGTCGGTCAGAACGCGATTCAGATCCACGGCGGGATCGGGATGAGCGAGGAGTACAAGGTCGGTCACTACTTCAAGCGGATGACGATGATCGAACGCCTGCTCGGCGACGTCGACTTTCATCTGGCACGCTTTTCCGCGACGCCGATACCGGCGCAGCGCGAAACGGTGAACGCGTAACGCAGCTCAGAGCCGGTAGCGAAGGCGGAGCTGGACGGTGCGTGTCAATGGATAGCTTTGCGGAACGTACGCGGCGGTACCGTAGCTCCAGGGCACCGACTGCGTCACGCCGTCGTTCGTCGGGATGCCGTTGCCGAGCGTATACGGTACCGTCCCGGCCGCCAGACCCGGTGAGCAGGGAGCGCCGCCCTTGAGGATCTGGGCGTAACATGCGGCGTACGCCGCATTCCCGCCGCGGTAGCCGGGCGGTCCGATGAGATACGGATTGACCTGATACGCGGTGGCCCGAGACGTTCCGAACACGTTGGCGACGTCAAGGATCACCGTGAGGTGCGGCGCGAGTTCGCGTTCCACGTGCAGGTTTGCCAGCAGCTGCGGCACCGAGCGCAGCGTGTTAGGATCGTTGCCTTCGCTGGTGCCGAGATTGCCGATGTACGGGTTCGTCACCGCGTTGAACGGCATCGAGGGGTTCCGCAGGAAGTAGTAATTCGCACCGGGGTTCACGTAGTTGTCGTTCGTCACCCGGACCGGCCGGCCGGATTCGAAGGTGTAGACCAGCTTGCCGTTACCGTACGGATAGCCGGTCGCGTATGAAAACGACGGCACGATGCGCGTCTGATTCGTCCGATCGGCAAACGCGTAGGAGAGCGTGGTCGTGAAATCCGGCTGATAGCTGACCGGAAAGAGGTGACCGGCGGCGATGGCGGGTGCATTGAGCGCGTTGTACGCGAATTGCGAGGCACTCGAAGAAAACGCTCGCGCAAGATTGCTCTCCAGCGTCAGGCCGCCGCGCTTCACGAAGAGTTCGACCCCGTCGGCGCGCAGATTGCCAATGTTTGTCGGGACGCCGACCCCGTTGGGTTCCAGTCCCGCGGCTGCCGCCGAACGAAAGTTGAACGGGAGCACGTCGATGAGGTTCTGCTCGAGCTTGCGATAGTACGTCAGGCGGAATTGCGTGGTCCCGCCGCCTTCGAACGCCAACGTGATGTCGTTCGCCGTTTGCGAAGCCAGCGGTACGAAGGGAGCCGGGTTTCGGCGAGCGTCGACGTTAGCAGAGTCGACGCGGTCGGCTTCAAGCGGCGCCGGCGCCACGGTGATGTGGTCGACGTTCGCGCGCAGCGCGTATCGGGAACCGATCCGATAGGAGAGACCGAGGTGGGGATCGAGCGCGCCGGTGTCGTACGCAAAGCCGTCGCTCGGCTTGAAGTGCGCGCCCGACAGGCGTGCGGCTCCCATGAGCGTGAGCCGATTCGACGCCGACCACGCGTCAGCCACATAGGCGAGGTACGAGCCGATCGTCGGATTTGAGGTGATGACCTCGTCGGCAGTCGGTACTACTTGGTCGAGATTGAAGGTGCTGGTGCGGTACTCGGCGCCGAAGCGGAGGTGGTGCCGGCCGAACACGGCTTCGTTGTCGAGGGTGATGCCGTATTGGCGTTGCGACGAGGTCTCAAACAGCGAGATCGCTCCGTCGGGGAAGCCGTTTTCGTCCCAAAACGGACCTCCCGCCGACGAACCGTATTGCGACTCGTACACCTGGAAGCGGGAGAATATGTGCGCTCCGGTATGCTGCCATTGCGCCTTCACGATGTCATAATACCCGCGCACTCCCGAGGCAAAGGTCACCGGCGCGCCCGGGTTGGTCTCGCCCGGATAGCCGGTGGTCCGCCCGTCGAACGCGCCGACCGTCTCGCCCGGGTACGGCGACCCATATTGGTTGTACGCCGCCTGGCCGTCCAGCGCGAGGATGGAGACGTCATCTCGCGGGCTCGCTTGGTAGTGCACGTTCGTCTCGAACGAATACTGTCCGCGTGTTTGCAGCGCAAGCCCGTACGTCGCGGCTTCTGACGGGTAGAACGTTCGCCCGTCGCCGTACGAGAAGTATTCGCTGCCGGCCGTTCCGGCGACCGCATAACGCCACCTGAGGTCCGGCGTCGCGCCCAGGATCTCGAGCGTGCTGAATTGATGCTGCGTTCCGATGCCATCGGCGATTTCGACGCTGGAATGTCCGGGACGCGACCCCACCGCAGGTATCTGGTTGACGACGCCGCCGAGCGCGTTATCGCTTTCGTCCGTATAGCCGGCGAGAACGACGTTGGTCGAGCCGGTGCCGGTGGTCGGGAGCTGCGCGCCGTCGACGTTCCCGCCCGGCTCCGCGATGAGGCCTTGCGGAATCGGTACCGAGTCGTACTCGAAAACGGCGTCGCCGACGCGTCCGCCGCGCAAAATCGCGTTGGCGAACGGATCGAAATCAACGCCCGGCACGTTCGCGATCGCGCCTTGCACGGTGCCTTGCGCGTAGTTTGCCAGACCTGCGGACGATGTCGCCGGAGCGTGTGCGCCGGCAGCCGGACCGCTAACCGTGAACGCATCGCTCGTCGAACCGACGGCAAACGCCTCGCTGCGAGCGCGTACGGAACCGATCGTCCGAATGGCCGTGTCGAGCCGGAACACGGCTTCTTCCTCCTGACCGCTCAGGACGCGAACCCCGGTTTGCGTTGCGCTCTGATAGCCGGCGGCCTCGACCGTGACGACGTACGTGTCGGGCACGACCCCGAGCATCGCAAAGCGGCCGTGCGCATCCGTCAGCGTCGCGTAGCGCCCGGAACGGGCGGCGGCCGAAACCCGGGCTCCGGCGATCGCTGACCCGCTCGCAGCCGTGACGACGCCGACGATCCCACCGGTGGTCGCCTCGGCTGCATCGACGGCTTGCGTGCCGTTCACCGCAAACGCGACGAATGCGTACGCCAGCACCAGAAACGGCGCCATGCCCGGCCGGGTCTTCATGAGATGCACCGCGCGCCGCCGGGCGTACCGGCTAGAGTTTGTGGCGGTCGAAGAGCGGCTGGGTCATCGGGCGCATGAACCAGGGGATCGTGCTCTTCACGATGTCGTCGACCGGCTTGTCCGCTTGGCTGATCAGCGCGACGAAACCCGAGCGCTTCAGGTCGCCGCGCACGTCCGTCGCCAGCGGCATGAAGAGGACGAAGTAGAGCACGATCCAGATGCCGACAATAGACTTCACGACCCCGACCGCGGCCCCGCCGATCGCGTCGGCGATGTTGAGGACCGGCAGCTTCGCGAAGCGCGCGAGAACTGCTGAGAGCATCATCAGCGTCACGTACACGAGCAGCGCGAAGACCAGCATCCCCACGATGTGCGCCGATCCCTCGCTGATGTTGAACAGATCGCGCGTGAACCCGTCGAAGATCCCGGGATAACCGATCGCCGCGCCGATGGCGGCGGCGAGCGCGATGAAGCCGCCGATCTCGAGGATGAAACCGCGGCGCCAGCCCTTGATCGCGAAGATGATCGCGATCACGATGATGACGAGATCCGGCCAGCTGATCACGTGCGCAGCACAGCTCCGAAGCGCTCGTGCAGCTTGGCGGTGATGCCTTTGAGCGCGGCTTCGGCATCTTCGTCGGTCAGCGTCGTGCTCTCGCTCTGCAGTGCGATCCGCAGCGCGAGCGATTTCTTGCCGGCCCCGATCTGCGGACCGCGGTACTCGTCGAACATCGTCGCCGCGCGCACGAGCGGTTCGGTTCGCACCGCATCGAGGATGTCGCCGGCCAGCACGTCCTCCGGCACCGCGACGGCGAGGTCGCGTTCGACGGGCGGGAACCGCGAGGGCGGCACGTAGTGCGGCACGGTCCGCGCGGGCAGCGCTTCGACGAGAACGGTCGCCAGCGCGGTGGTCTCGGCAACCTCGTAGACGCCGGCGAGGCGCGGATCGACGACGCCGACGTAGCCGATCACCCGATCGTCGAGACGGAGCGCCGCGGTCTTGCCGGGATGCAAGCCCGGCAGTGAGCCGCGCTCCACGCGCGCGTCGCGACCGGTGACGCGGCGCACCAACGTCAGCACGTCCGACTTGAGGCGGCCGAATGCGCTCTCGCCGCCGGCGTGGAGCGCGCTCAGATGCACGCGTTCCTCCGGCTGGGGCTGCGCGTCGGCGAACACGTGACCGAGTTCGAAGCTGCGGTACGGCCGCACGGCGCGGTCGCGGGCGGCAAAGCCGAGCAGTGCCGGCGCGAGCGAAAAGCGCATCCAGCGTTGATCTTCGCTTAGGGGGTTCATGATCTCCGCCACCGGCCCGGTCGCGACGCCGCGCTCGCGCCACGTGGCTGCAACCGAGCCCGGCTGCAGCGAGAGCGACAGCGCTTCGGTGTAACCGAGCGCGGCCATCGTTTCGGCAAGTTCGGTTTCTCGATCGAATTCGGCGCTGTCCAGATCTTGCGGCGCCACCGCGGGTACTTCAGCCTGCACGTGTTCGTAGCCGACGATGCGCGCGATCTCTTCCACGAGATCCGCGGCCATGACCACGTCATCGCGCCAATACGGAGGCGTGACCGCGAAGCCGGCCGCGGCCGTCTCGACGGTGAACCCGAGCGCCCGCAGACTGCTTTGGATCTCGTCATCCGGAATGCTGAAGCCGAGCAGACGCTGCACTTCGCGCGCCGGCAGCGCCACCGGCCGTGCGGGAGAGATCGGCGATCCGACGGCATGTGCCGGCGCGACCTGCGCGCCTTGGTCGGCTAGCAGACGCGCGGCGCGCGCCTCGCCCAGGTCGGCCAGCGCGAGCGGGAGCGACTTTTCGAACCGCGTCGAGGCTTCGGTCCGGAGTTTGAGCGCGGTCGCGGCCCGGCGGATGCGCGGCCCCGTCCAGCTCGCGGCTTCGATGAGGAGTTCCGTCGTATCCGGCTCGACCTCGCTGCGCAGCCCGCCCATGATCCCGGCCAGTGAGGTCGGCCCCTCCTCATCGGCGATCACGATCATGCGCGGATCGAGTTCGCGCTCCTGGCCGTCGAGGGTGGTGAACCGTTCACCGGCACGGGCATCGCGCACGATCAGATGGCCGCCGCTCACGCGGGCGAAGTCGAAGAAGTGCAGCGGCTGCCCGAGCTCGAGCATCACGAAGTTCGAGATGTCGACGAGGTTGTTGATCGGACGCTGCCCGGCCAGCGCGAGGCGAATCCGCATCGCCGCCGGTCCGGGCGCGATGCGCAGCCCGCTCGCGCGCGCGAAGACGAAGCGCCTGCAGTCGACCGTCTCGATCGTCACCCGCGCATCGTGCGCCGGTTGGCCGCGCGTGAGGTCGACCGGCGGTTCGCGCAGTGCGGTCCCGAAGGCGGCAGCGAGTTCGCGCGCCAAGCCGACGATCGCGAGCGCGTCGGGCCGGTTGGGCGTGACGTCGACGTCGAGCACCGGCTCGCCCAAGCGGAAGTGCGCGACGACGTCGGTGCCGGGCGGCACCGATTCGTCGAGCTGCATGATGCCGTCTTCGAACCACTCGGCCGGCAGGCCCAGCTCGTCGGCCGAGCACAGCATGCCCTCCGAGTCGACGCCGCGCATCTTGCGCGGCCCGATCGTCAGGCCGCCGGCGAGCTGCGCACCGATGCGGGCGACCGGAATGAGCTGGCCGGCGGCGACGTTGGTCGCGGCGGTCGCGATCGTCAGCGTCGCGCGGTCACCGGTATCGATCGTGCAGAGCTGCAGCCGGTCGGCGTTCGGATGCGGCCCGACGGTCATGATGCGTCCGCTAACGACGTTGGTCAGCGCCGGTCGCGTTTCGATTTCGTCGACCGGAAAGCCGAGGCTCGCCAACCGCGCGACGATCGCGTCGGCGTCGGGCAGGTCGACATACTCCCGCAGCCAGGCGAGCGGAACGCGCATTAGGCCAAGCCCGCCGCGAAGCCGGGCAGGTTCTCGACGAACGCGCGGATGTCGTCGATGTCGTAGCGCTTCATCGCCAGCCGCTCGAGACCGCAGCCGAACGCCCAGCCCGAGACGCTTTCCGGGTCGTAGCCGACCGAGCGCAGCACGTTGGGATGGACCATCCCGCTGCCGCCGAGTTCGATCCAGCCGCTGCCGCCGCAGGTCCGGCAGGCGCTGCCCGATCCTCCGCAGGCCGGACACTTGACGTCGATCTCGGCCGACGGTTCGGTGAACGGGAAGAACGACGGCCGGAACCGGACGTCGGCCGCGGGGCCGAAGAGTTCGCGGCACATGCCGACCAGCATCCCCTTGAGGTGCCCGAAGTGGACGCCGTGGCCGACCATCAGCCCTTCGACCTGGTGGAACATATAGGCATGACGCGCATCGACCGCATCACGCCGGTAGGCCTTGCCGGGAACGATGATCGCAATCGGGGGTCCGTGCCGCCGCATCGATCGCACCTGCATCGGCGAGGTGTGCGTCCGCAGCAGGATGTCGGGACGCAGGTAGAACGAATCGAGCCCCTCGCGCGCGGGGTGATCCGGCGGGATGTTGAGTGCGTCGAAATTGTTCGCGTCGGT
>PMOG01000188.1 GCA_003161555.1 Vulcanimicrobiota bacterium
GTTGAGCGAGAGCTGCAGTCGGTACGAGCGCCGCGGCGCTTGTGGCGAAGCCGAACATCACGGCAAAAAAGAGGGTTCTTATGACACGCACCTCTGAGGAAGGCAAACAAGTCGGGCGCGCCGAGGCGCCCGACACTAATATCCTTAGCACGAAATAGCTATCACTGCATTAAGCGTTTGTCGTGCGTTTCGTGGCCCCCAATATTCCGAAGTCGAAACGTGCACGCGGAGCAGCCTTCAGTGGTGCGCATGCCTGACCGGTTTCGACCGGCGCCGCCGGGAGCCCACGAACGTACGGCCGGAGCGGGTGCGGCACCGACGGCGGCCCGCGGGCTTTTCCGCCGACGACGAGTTGGCCCTCTGGGTGCTGCGCGAGCACTTGCGGCGATACAGGACACCGCCGGAAGCGGGAGCATCTAGCAGCGTGGTTGGCATCCGGGAGAGCCGCCGGTGTCCCTAGGGAACCTTCCCTGCCCGCGGAACCGCGTGGTTGTGCGGTTGGTATCCGTCGTTGTCCGTCCGTGACCCGCATTTGGCGCGGGTTCGATTCCCGACGCCCGCTCCAGTTCGCCCGGACAATTGCTGTCTCGCGCTTCCTTCGAGCTTTCGCACGCATTTCTGACGGAGAGAGTGTGTCGCCGTGGCTGACGTGTTGCTCATCATCGACGTGCAACGGGCGCTGCTCGAGGAACTCGGGCCGGCGCGCGGAGCGGAACTCTTGGAGGCGCTCGTGCCTTTGCTCGAGCGGGCGCGTTCGGCGGAACTCCCGGTCGTCTACGTTCGGCATGACGGCAGCCCGCACGAGCTGATTCCCGGAACGCCCGACTGGGAGATCGCGAGCGAAATCACGCCGCGGGCGGGCGAACCGATCGTCGACAAGCGCAGCGCCGATGCGTTCGAGCAAACGACCTTGTCGGACGTCCTCGCGGAACTCGACGTTGATCACCTGATCGTTGCGGGAATGCAGACCGACGTGTGCGTGAACGCGACGATCGGAGGCGCCGCCGAACGCGGCTATCAGGCAACTCTCGTGGCCGACGGCCACGCGACGAGCACGGTGAATGAGCAGGGAGTTCGCGAGGCGATGCACGAGGCGATGCGTGCGCGCGGTGCGCGCATCGTTGCCGCAGCCGAACTGTTCGGTTCGAGGCTGCCGCGTTAACCTAACGCATCGCGAGGTTATTGCTCGTCGTACGACTCGCGTACGGTCTCGAGCAGCGTCTGGCCGGCCGCCACGACGCTCCCTTCGCCGTCGAGCACGTCGACGTCGAAGCCCGGATAGACATTGCGGAAGCGGCGAGCGCGCCAGTCCGCGACGGTCCAGGAATCGCGCGCGCCGCGTTCGTACGGCCAGGTCGGCATACCCTCACGGTCGCCGCGCACGTCCGCGCCGTTGAGGTACCGGATCCGCACGCGAAAGTGCTCGATGCGTCCGATCTTGAGCTCTACCGAGCCGACCTTTGCCAAAACCGCATCCTCCACCGGGTCCATGACCGAACCGAGGGCATTCCCGGTCCCTGAGGTACGATCCGGCCCGGAGCATACATGTGGGTGCAGTAGGTCAATCTTTCTGCCATGAGAGTCGCCGACTCGGTTCGAAGTGGGCATCAGAATTATGGTCGAGAGTACTATTGCACGGCGATCCCAAAACGACGCTCAACGAGCAACGTACTAAAACCGTCATCCGTCCGTAGGGGTCGAAAGGATGCTTGTGCTCCCTATTTGGAAGTTCGTGAAAGCGAAAGGTGGGAACATCGTAGTGCTTGGGCTCGGCCCCTGGTGCTGTCGCTGGCAGCGTGCGGCGGCTCGGGGTCCGCGAGCCCATCACCGTCAACCGCCCCCCTGACGATCCAGCCGACCACCCTCAGTTTCGGCAGCCAGACGCTTCCGCAGCAGACCATAACCGTTCAGAACGTCGCGCCGGGCACGCCGCTGTCGGTCGCGGTCGGCGACGCAACGCTGGTCGGTGCGACTGCGCCGTCCGTTTCCGGCACGAGCGCGACGTTCACGGTGTACGGAATCGCTCGCGGCTCGACGACCGTCACGGTCACGGGCGGCGGCATGTCGGCGGCATTGAGCACGCAGAGTGTTGCGTGTGGCCGCCCCGAGCCGATGACGCCCTCTCCCGTCCTGCTCTCGCCGACGAACGGCGCCACCGGCGTCTCACCGAATGTCGGGTCGCTGTATTTCGGAGTATACTCGGCCGTTCCGAGCGTGACTCCCTACCTGCACCTGATCGTGGGTACGAACGGGACCTTAGAGGCCGGCGCCTTGAGTGCAAGCGCGCTGCCATCAGGTACTCCGACGGCACCGCCGCAGAACGGCGCGACGCTAACGTATATGCGAGCCACAGTGCCGCCGCTCGGCAGCAGCACAACCTACCATACCGAGCTCTACGACGACGGATGTCAGTCGGCACAGGTTGTCGGGTCGTTCTCAACATAACGCGAATACTTGCGTACGTTGGGCGAATGGCCGGCATAGTCGCCCGGGCGGAGCCTACCTAGTCTCTTGCCGGCTCGCGCGCTCTGGCGCGGGTGGGACTAGGCGGCGATGTGGCGGGCGATGTGGGCCGCGGCTTCAAGCTTCTCGATCAGACGCTCGAGATAGCCGAGCGGCGGCAGATCAGCCATCAGCTCGCGCGTCTCGCGCAGCGAGTCGTTGAGCCGCTGGACTTCGGCGTGGAGGATCTCGATATCGGAGAGGGCCACCGTGGTGGTTTGCATTTATGCTGCCTTTCGCGGACTGCGCGGGTGTCGGCAGCATCTTCTCACGGCGTGATGCCTCGTGGAGCAGAGGCTACGGACACTTTACCGCTGCGATTCGTTTGCTTTACGGTTCCGGTGCTGTCCGTTTACAGGGGCGGTCGCCGGCGGTGTTTTCGACCGCCGGGCCCAGGAAAAGCGCCCGCCGGGACGGGAATCTCGCCGTGCTCGGTCGCGGTCGGTTGCTCACCCCGAAACCGACACGTGTGATCTGATTTGGGTGGGGCGGAGCCGGCCGGACGGCAAACATGGAGGATCGCAACGATGCGTCCGATCATGAGCCTGGCCTGCGCGCTCCTCGTCGCGCTGAGCGCGCCCGCACTCGCGCAGGGCACCCGCCTGAAGCCGCTGCGTTCGCTGACGTTCGAGGTGACCTACAGCTTGGTCTCGATATCGCAGCGGCGCGTCAGCGGGCTGGCGCGCGACAACCTCGTCGATCCGGTGGTCGGCTCGACGAGCTTCTCGCAGAGCTTCGGCGTCGACGATTCCGGAACGCTGAAGGTCGAGGTTGTCGCCGCCACCGCCGATCGGGGCCTCGTTGTCGATGTGTCGTACGACGGCAAAAAGACGCATCAATCGCCGCTGCGGGTTGCGATTCTGCCTGGCGGGCAGCTGGGCTACGATCTCAAGCACCCCATCTGCGATCAGGCGGCCGAGCTGCTGCCGCTGCTTTCGCGCGGCTTGCTGATGGATCGCGAGATCGCTGAAGGCGCCACGTGGTCGGACGGATTCGAGGGCCCAGTGAGCGAGCAGCGGACGTACCGCGTCATGCGCGTCTCCGGGGCTGACGCGACGTTCGAGGTCGAGACCGATATGCGCGTGCGCGGGCCGGAGGGCTTCGACGGCCACGAAACCGGAACGCTGGAGTATGCGACCGACCAGCAGGTGCCGCGACGCTGGGACGTGCTGCTCCGCACGCATCGCGACACGGCCGACGTCAATCAAATCACCGACACGCACATGGTCGCCACGTTGACCAGCGACTCGTTCACGAAAAAATAAACGCGCGTCGCACAAAGCGCCCCGATCGCATTGCAGAATGACGACATGGTGGCACACCGATGCCGTACGATGTCCGCATGGACAACGAACAAAACTCGCAGTCGCTATTTAGCAACATCGCCGCAATTTCGAAGTCTCGACTGTCGCCGGAGAAACCCGAGATCGGCGACCGGCCGAAGCGGGATACCAAGAAAAAGGGAGACATCTCCGAAGTGCGCAGCGACCGTATTTCGGCGAGGTAGACCTGTTTGCGGTCTACTGTCCGGACACGAGGAAAGTGTACTTGCTCCCAGAATCGGAGTTGGTCGCCATGGTCGCCCATCTTCGCGTGCAGCCCACCAAGCATGGGATGAAGAAAGGGATCCGCTGGGCGCACGGATTCGAGCTGGCGTAGCTTAGTGGTAAAGCATTTGCATGGTAAGCAAAAGACCGTGGGTTCAATCCCCACCGCCAGCTCCAGACACACCCGAGACCCCCTGAAACGGAGGGTCTCGCCGTTTCGGTGCGTAGTCGTTGAGCGACATGACGATGACCGTTTCTACCGACAGTGCCAAGCGGGCACTTTTCGAACGGCTGATCGACGACGCGGGCCTGTTCCCGCCGGCCGGTCTGCCGATGCGCCGCGCGCTCCGCGCGCACGCCCGTCATCGTGAGAGCGCCTACGCCTGGGTCGGCGGGACCTTCGTCGTTCCGGCTTCGCGCCTGTCCGAACTCGAGGCGGCACGCGAACCGAACGTCCCGCTGACGCTGAGCGTGATCCTGGATGCGGCGCAGGTTGCGAAAGGCGACACGGTGGGCGCCGACTTGGATCGCGTCGTCCGCGCGGCGGCCGACGGAATCACCGTCGCGGCGTTCGAGATGAGAGCTCCGGCCGCGACGGCCGGAAGCCTCGAGCGCGTGGTCACCGCGGTCGCCGCCCACACCACCGCAGCCGAAGTTGCCTTGTGGTACGAGATCCCGTACGCCGGCGGCTGGTCGCGTCCGCTGGACGAAGCGCTGGCCGAGATCGCGACCGCTCGCCAAACCGCTCCGGCGAACATAAGCGTCGGGGCGAAACTTCGCTGCGGCGGCCTCGCTGCCGGCACGACGCCCTCGATCGAAGACGTTGCCGCGTTTCTCGTCGCGGCCCATGCGCACGACGTTCCATGGAAAGCTACCGCGGGTCTCCACCATCCGGTGCGCGGCATGCACGACGGTGCGCTGATGCATGGGTTCCTCAACCTGTTCATCGCCGGGATCGCGCTGCAGGCCGGCGCGCTCGAGCCTGGACGTCTCACGGCGATCCTGTCGGAGGAAGACTCGCGCGAATTCGTCGTCGACCCGGCGCATATCGGGTGGGCTGACGTGCGCGTCGACGCCGGCGCGGTCGGCGCGGCGCGCGAACGCTGCGTCGCGTTCGGCAGCTGCAGCTTTGCCGAACCGGTCGACGACCTGCGCGAGCTCGGCTTGCTCTTGTGATCGATTCCGAGGACTACGGGCTCGACAACCTTCCTTACGGCATCATCTCCGACGCGAGCGGGCGCAAGCGCCCCGCGGTCGCGTTCGCCGATCGCGTCATCGACCTCGACGCGTTGGTCGGTGCGAACGTTCTCGACGAAGAGAGTTTGCGCGGCGCGGAAACCCTCAACCCGTTTCTCGCGCGCGGGCCGAGCGCGTGGAGCGGGGTGCGAGGGCGCCTTCAGCAGCTGCTCGGCGCGCCCGCCGGCGCGGACGAACGAAGCGCCGTCGCCGCGGCCGGCCTTGCGCGCGATGCCGTCACCATGCACCTGCCCATCGCGATCGGCGATTACGTCGACTTCTATTCCTCGCTCGAACACGCAACCAACCTCGGCAAAATGTTCCGCCCTGACGGCGAGCCGCTCATGCCGAATTGGCGTTACATTCCCATTGGGTACCACGGTCGTGCTTCGACGATCGTGGCGAGCGGGAGTGACGTCGCGCGACCGCGCGGGCAATTGAAGCCGGGCGACGCCCCGCCCACCTTCGCGCCCTCGCGGGCGCTCGATTTCGAATTGGAACTCGCCTTCATCACGGGCGACGGCCCGGTGGCCGGAGGCCGGATCGAACCCGAGTTCGCGCGCGACGCGACCTTCGGCGTGGCCTTGCTGAACGATTGGAGCGCGCGCGATAT
>PMOG01000143.1 GCA_003161555.1 Vulcanimicrobiota bacterium
AGGATCTCGGTATCGAGGACGACGGATTGCGGGACGACGTCCAGCTCTTCGATCAGTGCCTTCGCTTCGCGAATCGCGAGCGCGCTGCCGGTCAGGATGACGACCTGCATGCCGTTGGGCACGGTGACGTGCAGGTCCGGGTGCGAGGTTTGAAGCGCCTGCAGTACCGCGGTCGCGATGTCTTGCGCGGACGTACTCGAGCCTTGCGTCACCGGGACGATCGAGCGCAGTTGAATCGTGGCGTGCGAGCCCTGCGGCGGGCTTGCGCCTTGCCCTTCGTCGCCGCGGTTGACGTTTGCGGTGTTGCCGTCGAGACGCCCGATACCGTCGGCGATGCGCTGCTGATCGACCGCGCGCGCGGTTACCGAGATCGCGTTGAGGCTGACGTCGACGTTGACGTCCGCTTCGGGGAAGGCACGCTTAACCAGATCGGCAACCGACTGCGCGTCGACGTTCTTGAGCCGGTAGATCTGCGTGTAGCGAGTGCCGAACGGCGGTGCGTCGAGTTCGGCGATCAGGGCCTTGGCACGGGCGACGTCTTCGGGAGCTCCGCTGATGGTGACCGTCGGCCCGGAGACCGCGACGCGCACGTGCGCGACCTGTGACTCGACGCTGCGGGCGATGTCCTGCGGCCGGCGCTGCACGACGTTGACGNNATCGATGCCCGCCATCGCAAGTTTGATCTGGGCGAGGTCGGCCGGCGCGGCGGTGACGAGCATCGTGGTGCGGCTGATCGGCGTGATCTTGGCGCTGGGAAAAAGCGAACGCAAGCGGTCCGCGACGGTCGCCGCCGGCTGCGCGCGCAGCGTCAGCGCTTCGGTGACCGGCTTGCGCGGATCGCGAACGTCGAGCCCCTGCACGACCACGCGTGCGGCCGTGATGTCCGCGTCGCTGCCGGAGACGATCAGCGTGTTGCCCGAGCCGCCCTCGGTCACGGTGAGGTGGGGAAAGAGGCTGCGGATGACGTGCGCGGCGCGTTCGGCCGGTACCAGGGTGAGCGGCAAGACGGCCGTGTTCTGCATCGACACCAGGACCGTGCGGCCGCTGCGCGTGCAGCGCAATCGAAGCTGCGAGCAGACGGCATGCAGCGCTTCGTCGGGCGTCGCGTCGCTGAGCGAGAGGTTGACGGTGCCGTGAACGTCCTCGCCGATCGTGAGGTTGAGGTGCGCCATCGCGCCTAGCCGCAGCAACACGTCCCGGACCGGCTCGTCGCGAGCGACCAAACGCACCGTGCTCGGCCCCGGCGCAGCCGAGCCCTGCGCCGACGCGAGGGCGCTCGCGAGCACGAGGACGGCGCCGGCCGCTCGCAGGAGGGACCCAAAGGAAACGCGGTCGCGCCTCAAGCGCGGAGTCTGCTCACGCCGGGCGGTTTCGCGGTGCCCAGGCGTCCGGCCCGCGCCCCTACCGATGCTTGACCTTTGTGGCCGGGGCCGTTTGGGGCTCCCGGCTTAGAACGCGCTCTCGCCGGTAATCGCCTGACCCAGGATCAGGGTGTGGATTTCGCTCGTGCCCTCGTAGGTCAAGACGCTCTCGAGGTTGTTGGCATGCCGGATGACCGGATAGTCCAGCGTGATACCGCTCGCGCCCAGGATCGTGCGCGCCTCGCGGCAGATCGCAAGCGCCTCGCGCACGTTGTTCAGTTTGCCGAACGAGACGTGGGCCGGGTGCGCCTCACCGCGGTCTTTGAGCCGTCCGATGTGGAGTGCCGTCAAGAGGCCTTTGTTGATCTCCAGCATCATCGCGACCAGTTTTTCTTGGGTGATCTGAAACGCGGCGATCCTTTTGCCGAACTGCTCGCGCGTCCTCGCGTAGGCGAGCGCCGACTCGTAGCAGGCGCGCGCGGCTCCCAGCGATCCCCAGACGATCCCATACCGCGCTTCGTTCAGACACGACAGCGGCCCGCGCAGACCTTCGGCGCCGGGCAGCATTGCCGACGCCGGCACGCGGACCTCGTCGAGGATCAGCTCGGAGGTGACCGAGGCGCGAAGGCTGAGCTTGCGCTCGATGTTCCGGGTCGAGAAACCGCGCGTGTCGGTCGGCACGACGAAGCCGCGAATCGATCCGCTGCGCGGCCCGTCGTCCGGGTCGGCCCGCGCCCAGACGATGGCGACGTCGGCGATGCCGCCGTTGGTGATCCACGTTTTCGTTCCGTTCAGCACGTAATCTCCGCCGTCGCGGCGTGCCGACGTGCGCATCCCACCCGGATCGCTGCCGAAATCGGGTTCGGTCAGGCCGAAGCAGCCGATCGCGTCGCCGGCCGCCAGGCGCGGAAGCCACGTCTGCTTCTGTTCTTCCGAGCCGTGCGCGGAGATCGCGAACATCGCGAGCGAGCCCTGCACCGAGACGAAGGACCGAAATCCCGAATCTCCCGCTTCGAGTTCGAGGCACGCGAGGCCGTAGGCAACCGCGCTCGTCCCGGCGCAGCCATACCCCTGCAGGTGCATGCCGAGCAGGCCGAGGTCGCCGAGTTCCTTGGCCATCGTCCTGGGAAACGTGTGGTGCTCGAACCACTCTCCGATCTGCGGCAGCACGCGTTCCCGCACGAACGCGCGGACCGTGTCGCGGATCAGGCGTTCGTCGTCCGAAAGCAGGGCGTCGATCCCCAGAAAGTCGTGCGGGTTGGGCGCTGCAACGCGGGGGGCATCCGCGTGCGAACGAGCCGTCGTGGTCATGGGCTCGGCTTTCGGGCGTCGTCGTCGCACCTCCCGGCCCGAGGAATGTCATGTGTACTTGACATAATGACAAGGATCAGCTACAGTGGCCGACATGGAAATGCTCACTGGACGGTCCTACGCGACGCGGCTGATGTTGTGGCTGGCCCTCTATGCGGTGCTGCTCTTCGGCAGCCTCGGCCTGATCGACCGCAAGCTCGTCGGGCCGCTACCCTTGCGGGTGGCGCTCGGGCTGTCGCCCATGATCGCGGCCTTCGGCATCCTGTTCCTGGTGATGGGTCGCTACCGGTCGGCGGACGAACTGCAGCAGAGGATCATGGCCGAGAGTTTGATGTTCGCCTTCGGAGCCACCGCGATCATCACGTTCTCTTATGGCTTTTTGCAGCGGACCGCCGGCGCACCCGAACTCTCGTATTTTTGGGTCTGGCCGGTGATGGGGAGCGCCTGGTTTGTGGGAGCCGTGATCGCGCGCCGGCGCTTCGAATGAGGAACGGCCTGCGCGTGCTGCGGGCCGAACGCCGGTGGTCCCAGGCTGACCTGGCGGGGCAGCTCGGCGTGAGCCGGCAGACCGTGAACGCCCTGGAAACGGAAAAATACGATCCCAGCCTGCCGCTGGCGTATAAGATTGCCCGCTTGTTCGGGCGGCCGATCGAAGAGATCTTCTTCGACGACGAGGGCGCGCCGGGTTCTGCGACGCCGGTCCGAGCCGCGGCGGCGGGGCCGTAAACGACGGCCGGTCACGAACGCCGGGCACCGTGGATACGTGGCCCCGGCCAGCGGCCGGGGCGCCTTGACGCAGTGCGGGCGTTCCGGTAAACTGGGGCGGTTGTGGTCCACGCCGCCGGTGCCGTCTCGGAGCCTGCGGCGAAAGGCGTAACTGATACGCCAGGATCCGTGGATTTCCGAATAGGAACGATCAACGTGAAGAACATCATCGGCCGCAAGGTCGGGATGACCAGCGTGTTCACGGAGGACGGCCGGAGCGTTCCGGTCACCGTGATCGCCGCCGGTCCATGTACCGTAGTGCAAAAGAAGACTGTTGAAACCGATGGCTACGAAGCGATCGCCATTGCGTACGGCGACGTCAAACCGTCACGCCTCACCAAAGCGCTGCAGGGCCATTATAAGAAGGCCGGACTTGCGCCCAAGCGCGAGATCCGCGAATTCCGCACCGGCATCGAGGGCATCGAACTCGGCGCGACGATCACGGTCGACGGTTTCGCGCAGGGCGACCGCATCGACGTGCAAGGAATCTCAAAGGGGCACGGCTTCGCCGGCGGCATCAAGCGCTGGAACTTCTCGGGCGGCG
>PMOG01000264.1 GCA_003161555.1 Vulcanimicrobiota bacterium
GCGGCGACCGCCATGTTGAGCGCCAGCGACGTCTTGCCCATTGCGGGCCGCGCCGCGACGATGATCAAGTTGCCGGGCTGCCAGCCCGCCGTGTAGTCGTCGATGTCGCGGAAGCCGGCCGTGACTCCGGTGCGGTCGCCCTTCTGTTCGTGGCGGCGTTCCAGTTCCTGAAACACGTTGAACAGCAGCGACGGGACCGTGGCGAAGGCATTGTGCTCGCTGCGATTGCCGACTTCGTAGACGACCTGTTCGGCGCGGTCGAGCGCACCGGGAACGTCGTCCTCCGATTCGAACCCGAGCCGCGTCACCAGCGTGCCGGCTCGGATCAACCCGCGCAGGCTGGCCTTCTCGCGCACGATGCGAGCGTAGTATTCCGCCGACGCCGCGGTCGGCACCGTGTCCATCAGCGAGTTGAGGTACGCCATCCCGCCGATCTTGTCGAGCATGCCTTGGTTCTTGAGTTCTTCGGCAAGCGCGACTTTGTCGAGCGGCTGGCCGCGCTCGTAGAGCGCGAAGAGGGCCAGGAAGATCGTCTCGTGCAGCGGCGCGTGAAAGTCGGCCGGCGCAACGATGTCGATCACGGTCGCCATCATCTCTTTGTCGACCAGCACCGAGCCGAGGAGTGCCATCTCCGCCTCGATGTTGTTGGGCGGAATCCGGTCGACGCTGGAAACGAACGGGGCGACGTTCACCGGGTGACCTTCGTACGGCGTGTGCGGGGCGGAGGCGGAGCGGGGATGCGGAGATCGAGCGCGGCCAGGGCTTCGACGACGGTCGCGACGACGATCACCTCGATACCCTCTGGTGCCGCCTCGATATCGCGCGCATTCTCGCGCGGGATGACGATCGCCCGCATCCCCGCCTGCCGCGCCGCATAGAGTTTCTCGACCACGCCGCCGACTCCGCGTACGGCGCCCGCCAGCGACACTTCCCCGGTCACGGCAACGTCTTGCGGCAGCGCAATGCGGTCCAGCGCACTATACAACGCCAGGAAAAACGCGAGGCCTGCCGACGGGCCGTCGATGTTCCCGCCGCCGACCACGTTGACGTGCAGGTCCCAATCGGCCGGATCGACGCCGGTCACGGCGCGTATGACCGAGGCGGCATTGAAAACGGCGTCGCGTGCCATCGAACCGGCCGTGTCGTTGAAGCGAACGCTGCCCTTGTGCGTTTCGCGCGCCGGAAATGCGGCGGCTTCGATCTCGATGATCGAGCCGACGTACTGCAGCACGCCCAGACCATGCGCCTTGCCGATCACTTTGCGCCGCCGCGCGCGCGCCGGCGTGTGCTGGACGATGCGGCCGGCCTGGACGACTTCGAGCACGTCTTCCTCGCGCACGCTCGCCGCGCGCTGCGAACCGGCGCGCTCGAGCGCGTGCCCGTAGGCGTCGGCCAGGACCTGCACCGCCTTGCGGCCCTCGATCGTATACGACGCGATCAGCTCCGGCACGCGCCGCGTCACCTTCGCGCCCAGCCGCTGCGCCGCTTCGCGGACGATGCGGGCCACCTGCACGTGGGTCAGCGGCTCGAAATAGACCGCGGCGCAGCGCGAGCGGATTGCGGCGTCGATCGCCTCGGGGTCGCGCGTGGTCGCGCCGATCAGGACGAAATCCGCCGGCGCGCCGTCGCGGAAGAGCTTCTTCACATAGGCCGGGACGTTCGGATCGTGCTCGTCGTAGTACGACGACTCGAAGCTCACGCGCTTGTCCTCGAGGACTTTGAGCAGCCGGGTCTGCATCGCCGGATCCATCTCGCCGATCTCGTCGATGAACAGCACGCCCCCGTGGGCTTTGGTGACCAGGCCCAGCTTGGGCTCGGGAACGCCGCCGTCGGCGAAGTCGCGCCGGGCACCCTGGTAGATCGGATCGTGGACGCTGCCGAGCAGAGGGTTCGTCGTTTCGCGATTGTCCCAGCGCAGCGTCGGTCCGGCTGCCTCCACGAACGGGGCGTCGGGGGCGAACGGCGCGTGCGCGCGCGACTTCGCGCGTTCGAGCGCCAAGCGGGCGACCGTCGTTTTCCCGACCCCGGGCGGCCCGTAGAGGATCACGTGCTGGGGGTACGGCGAGGCGAGCTTCGCGATCAGCGCTTTGATCGCGGGCTCCTGCCCGACGACTTGGCCGAGCGATTTCGGACGCAGTACGTCGAGCGCGGCGCGCGCCAGCCCGCGCCGGTCGAGTGCGGTCAGATCGTGCAGACGCTTCTCGGTCGCCGGCGTCTCCGGCCCGGTCGCTTCGCGCAACGCTTCGAGCCGCAGCTCGCGCAAGTACTCATTGTGCCGCGCGACCATCTTCGCGCTGACCTTCGCTTCGAGCTGATCGCCGACGGTGCGTTGGGCGAGCAGGTATGCCAGGCGGTCCTCGATCTCCGCGATGACCTGCTTATACTGCGCCTTCGCGGGGCGCGTCTCGAGCGTCGGATCCTCGAAGACCAGGCGCTGCAGCGCGAGCAGCCGCTCGGGGATGGCGGACGAGCGCATCTCCTTGAGCGTGCCGAGCTTCCCCGCCCGCATGACGACCTTTTCGGTCCCCAATGCCTCGCCGAGGACGTCGTAGAGTGCGGCGATCTCGCGGCGAAGTTTCTCGTCCGTGCTTAGGCGCACGCTACTTTAGCGCGACGACCTGTACGGCGGACTTCGCAATGACGTTGTTGCCGAGCCGAATCTCGACCGGATACGTCCCCAGCGCCTTGATGCCGTCCTTCAGCTCGATCTTGTGCCGATCGATGGCTACACCGATCTGCTGGTGCAGAGCGTCGGCGACTTGGGCGTTGGTTACGGTACCGAACAGACGCCCGTTGCCGCCGGCCTTGGCCATGACCCGGATCGTCGTTTCCTCGAGCTGCGTGGCGACGTCCTGAGCGTTGGCGACCTCTTCGGCCTGTTTGCGCTTCTTCGCGCTCTGCTGCTGTTCGAGCTGTTTCATCGCGCCGGGCGTCGCGGCAACGGCCAGACGATTGGGCAGCAGGTAGTTATTGGCGTAGCCGTCTTTGACGTCGACGAGCGTCCCGCGCCCGCCGAGCGGCTTGACATCGCTGGTGAGGATGACCTTCATGACGGCCTCCTACTGAACCACGAACGGCAGCAGCGCGATGATGCGCGCGCGCTTCACGGCTCGCGTGAGCGCTCGCTGATGCGAGGCGCAATTCCCGGAGATGCGGCGCGGCAGAATCTTCCCGCGTTCGCTGATGTACTTGCGCAGGCGCGTCGTGTCCTTATAGTCCAGATCGTGCAGTTTTTCGGCGCAGAAATTACAGACTTTGCGCTTGGGGCGGCGATCTTTCTTCGCAGCCGCACGCTTGCTCTTGGGAGGAGCCATGTGGGGTAACCTCGTGGTGATGTAGGTGGAAAATGGTCCGGCTGGCGGACCCTACACACGTGGCGTCCGAAGACGCCACGACCCCGGACGCTCGAAAAACGGCCGGCGCCGCCCGGAGGCAGCAACGGCTATGGTACCACCTCGGGCTGCCGGTGCCAATCCCCGGCCGGATGCCCGCGCCACGGCAATCCCTCGCCGGCGGCGAAGGGCGGCGGGTGGACTACCGTAAGAAGTTCGTGGTCGAGCCGGACAGCAAGGTCGACCTGGCCCGCGTCGACCCGAAGTTTACCGGGAAGCTTTCCAGCGAAGCCGACGCCAAGGCGGAATTGGACGCGCACTGCGAGCGCTTCACGAAACTGCAGTATCTGCTCTATGCCGACGGAACGCAGTCGCTGCTGGTCGTGCTCCAAGGCATGGACGCCAGCGGCAAAGACGGCACCGTCCGGCACGTGTTCCGCGACATCGACCCCCAAGGTATCACGGTCCGCTCGTTCAAGGTGCCGACGCCCGAGGAACTCGCGCACGACTTTCTCTGGCGCGTCCACGCTGCCGCACCGCGGCGCGGGTCGGTCGCGATCTTCAATCGTTCCCACTACGAGGACGTGCTGGTGGCCCGCGTGCACGAGCTCGTGCCCAAAGAGGTCTGGTCGAAGCGCTACGGGCGCATCGTCGACTTCGAGAAGAACCTCGTCCAGAGCGACACGCACATCCTAAAGTTCTTCCTCCACATCAGCCCCGAGGAGCAGCTGCGACGATTCAAGCAGCGTCTGGAGGACCCGGCGCGGCAGTGGAAGATCTCCGAGAGCGACTACACCGAACGCGATTACTGGGACGACTACGTCCGCGCCTACGAAGCGGCGCTCGAGAAGACGAGCACCGAGCGCGCGCCCTGGTTCATCATCCCCAGCGACCACAAGTGGTTTCGCGATTTGGTCGTGTCGACGATCATCGTGGACACGCTCGAGGACCTGCACATGCGCCTGCCGCAGCCGCACGTCAACCTCGCCGACATCGCCCGCAAGTATCACGCGGCCGACGCGAAGGGTTCGCTCGGTTAGGGGAGGCGCATCGAGCGGCGCACCGCGCGGTCGCGCAGCGAAGCGGGCAGAACGGCGAGAAGTGCGCCGGCGCGCCCCCGCGCGCCGAGCAAGTAGTTTGCGCGCGGCTTCGATGCCGTCAGCGCGTGGGCGATCGCGTCGCTGACGAGCTCGACCGGCATCCCGCCGCGCTCCTCACCCTCGGTGGCAGCATAGACGGACTCGATCTGGTCGCCGTACGCGTCGAGCGCCTCGGGCGGGAGCGCGGCGAGCAGCTCCGCCTTCGAATCGCGGCCCTTCTGCCAAATCGGCGTCTTGACCGAACTCGGCTCGATCAGCGCCACCGCGATTCCCGCCTGCCGCAGCTCGATGCGCAGCGCGTCGGCGGCGGCACGCAGCGCGAACTTCGAGGTGCTGTACGGCGCGATGAACGGCACCGCGAGGCGGCCCGAAATCGAGCCCACGAAGACGATGCGGCCGCGCGCCGGACGCAGCAGCGGCAGAAACGCCTGCGTCACCGCCAACGTGCCGAAAAAGTTGACCTCGAATTGCCGGCGCAGCAAGTCCAACGGAAGAAACTCGAGCGGCCCCGCGACCGCGATCCCCGCATTGTTGACGAGTCCCCGCAACGGAACGTTCGCGCCGGCGACGGTCGTCGCTGCCGCAGCGACTGACGCCGGGTCGGTGACGTCGAGCCGGAGGCTGCGCACGTTGGGATGCAGGGCCTCTACGCTCGCCGCATCGGCGTCCGAACGCACCCCCGCAAACACCGCAAAACCGTCGCGGGCGAGACGCTCGGCAGCGGAGGCTCCGATTCCGGTCGATGCGCCGGTGACGACGACGGCGCCGCGCGAGGCAGCGCTTGTCATGACGATTCGCCGGCGGAGCGGGCGGCCCGCGCGTCGCGGTTCAAACGCGCCTGGATGCGCGCGTCGCCGAACACGCGATCGACCAGACCCGGAAACGCCTTGATCAGCGCGACCGGGAGCCGGTAATTGGCCGGCACGATCAGCGCGCGGCGCGGCCGGCGGATCGCCTCCACGATGGCGTCGGCGACGATCTCCGGCCCCGGGAGTCCTTCCATCGCCGCGTTCATCGGCGAACGCACGAAGCCGGGCTCGATCAGGGTCACGCCGATGTTCTCGCTGCGCACCTCGCGGCGCACCGAATCGGTGAGTCCGCGCAGGCCGAATTTCGAACCCGAATACATCCCCATCACTCCCGCTTCGCCGGCGATCGAGCCGACGTTCACGATCGAACCGCGGCGCTGGGCCTTCATGATCGGCAGAACGGCGTGCATCATCCGCGCGGCGCCGAGCAGGTTCACGGCCAGGACCCGCTCGAGTTCCTCATCGGTGCTGTCGCAGAACGACGGCGACGAGCCGACTCCGGCCACGTTCGCGAGCACGTCGAGCCGCCCGAATGTAACCAGCGTCCGCGCCACCAGCACATCGACGTCGCGGCGGTTCGTGATGTCGGTAGCGACGACCAACGTGCGCGGTCCGAGGGGCGCAACTTCGCGCGCGATCGCGTCCAAGTGCTCGTCCTGCGGCGCTGCGAGAACGACCGACATCCCGCTGCGTAAAAAAGCTCGGACGGTCGCGGCGCCGATTCCACCCGACGCGCCGGCGATGACACCAACGCTGCCGGCAGGTTCCATGCGTCACGCTTATCGGAGCGGGTGACGCGCTCCTGGCGCGAAGTCCTACGTCAGGTCGAACAGCGGCGGAACGCGGTGCAGGTAAAAACAGCGGGGACACTGCTGGATGTAGCGCGTCGACCCCTCGATCGCGATCTGCTCGCCTTCGGTGATGCGCCGTCCTTCATCGTCGATCCGAACGTTCATCGCCGCCTTCTTGCCGCAGGCGCAGATCGTCTTGATCTCCTCGAGGCTGTCGGCCAAGGTGAGCAGGAACGCCGCACCCGGGAAGGGGTCGCCGCGGAAATCACTGCGGATGCCGTAGGCGATGACCGGGACGCCCAGGAGGTGCGCGGCGCGGTGCAACTGACGGACCTGGTCGGGGGTGAGAAACTGCGCCTCGTCGACGAGCACGCATGAGAGCCCCTCGGCCGCTGCCAAGCGTTCGTAGAAATCGAGCGCGGCATCGAACGTGAACGCTTCGCGCTGCGGGCCCAGCCGCGAGGTCACCGCGCCCGCACCGTACCGGTCGTCCAGCGCCGAGGTGAAGATCCAGACCTTGCGGCCGTGCTCTTCGTAGTTGTGCGCGACTTGCAGCAGCGCGGTCGACTTGCCGGCGTTCATCGCAGAGTATCGGAAGTACAGCTTCGCCATCGCTGGACCACGCGCTTTCGCGCTCGTCGCGGAACACCCCCGGGCGGCCGCGAAGGAAGCACACGAGCGACGCCGCAGACGGTCTGGGGCTCGCAGGAGGATTGCGCGATGGTGCAAGTCGGTGACCAAGTGCCGGCTCTGGGGGCGGATTTTTCGTGGCTATGGGCGAGCCGGCCCGCGCTCGTCGTGTGGCTGCGGCACTTCGGCTGCCGATTCTATCCGGAAATGCTGACCGAACTGCGCGACGCGCTGCCGCAGTTCGACGAGTTCGGCGTGAACGTGCGCGCCGTTGTGCAAGGGGATAAGGCCGAAGCCAAGCAGTTCTGCGGTGCGCTCGGCGCCGAAACGCTGTGCATCGCCGATCCCCTGCGCCGGTCGTACAACATGATGGGGTTCGAACGCGCGCCGCTGACCAGCGTGCTCTTTCCAAGCAAGGAACTCAAGGAACGGGGGCGCGAGGTGCGCACGAAAGGCTTCAAACAGGACTGGAAAAACACGTTCCGACGCAACGGCGACGCGTTGCAGCTCCCGGGCGCAGCGCTGATCGATAAGCGCGGGATCGTGCGCTGGCTCTACCGCGGCGGCCACGCCGGCGACCTGCCGCCCGTCACGACGCTGCTCAGCATCGCCAAGCATCACGGCGCGCGCGCGCACTCGTAAATGCTCGATCTCGACCTCCACGGACGCACGGCCGTCGTAACCGGCTCGACGGCCGGAATCGGGCAGGCCATCGCGGCCGGTTTGGCCGCGCAAGGCGCGCACGTCGTCGTCACGGGCCGCACCCAAGCGCGCGTCGATGCGGCGCTCGCCGCGATCGTCCAGCGTGATCCCGCCGCGCGGCTCTCCGGTTTTGCCGCCGATCTGGCGACGGCCGACGGTGCGCGGGCGCTGGTCGCGGCCTTCCCCAGCGCAGACATCCTCGTCAACAATCTTGGAATCTTCGCGCCGGTACCGTTCCTCGAGATCGAGGACGCCGAGTGGATGCGGTTCTTCGAAACCAACGTGCTCAGCGGCGTTCGTTTGACCCGCGCCTACCTGCCGGGAATGCGCGAACGGGGATGGGGCCGCGTGGTCTTCATCTCGAGCGAGTCGGGACTGCAGATTCCGGTCGAGATGATCCATTACGGTGTCACCAAGACGGCGCAGATCGCGCTGGCCCGGGGCATCGCGGAGAGCGTCGCGAGAACCGGCATCACCGTGAACAGCGTCCTGCCGGGACCGACGAAATCGGAAGGCGTCGGCGATTTCGTGACGCGCCTGGCCGCCCAGCGGAACATCAGCTTTGCGGACATGGAGAAAGAGTTCTTCGA
This sequence comes from Vulcanimicrobiota bacterium, assembly GCA_003161555.1. GTDB lineage: Bacteria > Vulcanimicrobiota > Vulcanimicrobiia > Vulcanimicrobiales > Vulcanimicrobiaceae > Vulcanimicrobium > Vulcanimicrobium vanleeuwenhoeki. The sequence goes on from PMOG01000264.1 coordinate 7,955, forward strand.
GACCGCCCGGCCGACGTCGCTGATCAAACGCTTCGCGACCAACGAAGAAGTCGCGAACATGGTGGTCTACGTCTGCTCGCCGGCCGCCTCGGCGACTACGGGCGCCGCGCTGCGCGTCGACGGCGGCGTCGTGCGCGCGATCCCGTAGGGTCGCAGCTCAGGCTTTGGCCAGCTCCGCTTCGATCACTTCGATCAGCATCGGGTCATCCGGCGTGACGTCCGGGGCGAAGCGGGCGACGACGTCGCCGTTGCGATCGACGACGAATTTCTCGAAGTTCCATAGGATCTCGTCGGCGCCGCGATCGGGCGAGATGCGTCCGCGCTCTTCGAGCCGCGCTTTCAGCGTGCCATCGGGTTTCTCGCGCGCCTGGGGCTGCGCTTCGGTGAGCGCCTTGTAGAGCGGGTGCTGCCCGGGTCCCTTGACGACGATCTTTTCGAACAGCGGGAACTGCACCGCGAACTGCGTCTCGCAGAACTGGGCGATCTCTTCGTTCGTCCCCGGCTCTTGCGCACCGAATTCGTTGGCGGGAAACCCGAGCACGACGAAACCGCGATCGCGGTACCGCTCGTACAACGATTCCAGCCCCGCGTACTGCGGCGTCAGCCCGCACTGCGAGGCGACGTTCACGACCAGGGAAACGGTGCCGCCGGCCTCGCCGAGGTTCGTTTGCGTCCCATCGATACGTTTGACCGGAATCTCCGTAATACGCTCAGTCATGTCCAGTGTTTCCCCGCCGGCACCGCGGAACCCGGCTCAGCTGAGGCCCGGATTTCGGCCACGATTTCGAACGAGCGCAGGCGCGCCGCGTGGTCGAAGACCTGTGCCGTGGCGAGAAACTCGTCGGCGCCCGTCAGCGCGATAAAGCGCTCGATGCCGGCCCGCACCGTGTCTCGCGAACCGACCACCGCTTGTGCGAGCGCGGTCTCGAGCCCCATCCGCTCCGCTAGCGAGATGCTCGCCCCAAAATCTTCGACCGGCGCCGGAAGCAGCCCGGGGCGGCCGCGCCGCAGGTTCACGAACGATTGCTGCAACGAGGTGAACAAGTGCGCCGCTTCCCCATCGGTGTCGGCGGCGACCACCGAAGCCGCGACCATGACGTACGGCCGGTCGAGAAAGGCCGACGGCCGAAAGCGGGTGCGGTACTCCTCGAGCGCCTCGATCAGGTACTGCGGTGCGAAGTGCGAGGCGAACGCGAACGGCAGCCCGAGCGCGGCGGCGAGCTGCGCGCTGTACAGGCTCGAACCGAGCAGCCAGATCGGCACGTTGAGGCCCGCGCCCGGTACGGCGCGGACGGCCTGCTCCGCGGCGTCGGCCTGAAAATAGCGCAGCAGTTCGACGACGTCGTGCGGGAAGTTGTCGGCGCCGTCGAGATCGCGACGCAGCGCCCGCACGGTCAGCGCATCGGTCCCCGGCGCGCGACCGAGCCCGAGATCGATGCGCCCCGGAAACAAGGCTTCGAGCGTGCCGAATTGTTCGGCGATCACCAGCGGCGCGTGGTTGGGGAGCATCACCCCGCCCGCGCCGACCCGAATGGTCGACGTTCCCGCCGCAACGTGACCGATCACCACCGCCGTCGCTGCGCTTGCGATTCCCGGCATGTTGTGATGCTCGGCGAGCCAGTACCGGCGGAAACCCCAGCGCTCGGCGTGCTGCGCGAGATCGAGCGTGTTGCGAAGCGCCGTGCTTGCGTCGGCCCCGGCCGGCACGGGCGCTAAGTCGAGGACCGAAAACGGAATCATAACTGCTCGACCTTGGACGGCCGAGCGGACCGGAAAGGTTGCGCCCTAGCCGCCGCTGCGGTCGAGGAGTTCGCCCAGCGCGACGGCGGCCGCAAGCGGCGCTTCCAGCGGAATCGAATGGCCGATACCTTCGAGTACGACCAGAGTCGCGCCGGCGACTCCGTCGGCGACCGCGCGCGATGCTTCGAGCGGGATCAGCGCATCGAGTTCGCCCACGACGACCAGCGCCGGTACGGCGATGTCGGCAAAGAGATCGGCCGAATCGAGACGCGCCTTCATGCCGCGCAGCAGTTGACCGGCACCGCGCGGATTCTGCCGCGCCATCAGCGCGATGAGCTCGTCCAGCACGCCGCTCTGGGCGGCCGACGGAGCCGCGAGCCGCGGCGCATACCAAGCAACGATCGCGTCCATGTTTCCGTCGCGCTCGGCCGCCTGCGCGAGCGACTCGCGCCAGGCAGCGGCCTCCGGCGTATCGCTGCGGGCGTGGCTCGCGACGAACCCCAGCCCGGCGCAGCGTTCGGCGTACATGCGAAAAAACGCGAAGGTCACATACCCGCCGAGCGAGTGCCCGGCGACCACGGCGCGCTCGACTTGGAGCACGTCGAGCAGTGCGGCGAGGTCGCCGGCCAGCACTTCCATCAGCGCCGGCCCGTCCCCGGGCTCCGATTCGCCGCAACCGCGCAGATCGGGCCGGATCACCCGATGCCCGGAGAGCCCCGCGACGATGGGATCCCACACGGTACGGTCGCAGCCGAACCCGTGCACCAGGACGAGCGGGAGGCCCGGTGCGGCGGTATCGTCGTAGCCCAGCACACGCCCGTCGAGCGAAATCTGCACGCCCGACGGTACTCGGAGCGGCGGACGAGCCCTGCCTCGCCGGGCAGGAATGGTTGTGAAACGATGGCCGCGGTTTTCATGATCGGCGCCCGTGGATTCAGGGCTCCGATGAATACGAGGAGTGAGCGTCGCCGATCGCGTGCAGCAGGGTCAGCAGCGTGCGGTTGAGCGGCGTCGGAAGATCGAGGCGGTCGCCGGCCGCGACGATCGCGCCGGTCAGCGCGTCGACCTCGAACGGGCGGCCCGCGAGGCGATCGAAGTACATTGACGTGCCGGCTTCCGGCGGATAGGTGAGCAGCAGCGACAGCATCTGCTCGGGCTCATCGGGAGCCAAGTGCGCGCCGTCGGCGCGTCCGACCGCCGCCGCCTCACGGAGAACCGCCAGACACAGTTCTTGGATGTCGTCGCGCCGGAATACCGCCTGACGCTGAAGCGTCAGCGCCGTGATCGGGTTCGCGACGGAATTGATCAGCAGCTTACGCCAAGCCAAGGTTGCGAAGTCGTCGCTGAAGAGCAGCCGCATCGGCGTGCCGGCGAGCAGCTGCGCGAACGCGCGGCCGTCCGGATCGTCGCGCACTGCGATATCGTATGGACCGGCCTGGCGGAAACGGACGCGATCCGCGGCCAGCCGCTCCCCGTTGTAGTACACGATCGTCGGGACGACCGTCGCCGGGCCGATCAGCGGTTTGAGTCGGGCTTCATGATCGATACCGTTCTGCAGCACGGCGACGCGAGTCGCCGGTCCGCACAACTGCGCCAGCCATGGCGCGGTCGACGGCGTCTGGTGCGCCTTCGTGCACAGCAGGACCCAATCGACGGGCGCGGCGCCGGCGGGATCGGTCAGCGCGCGGATCGGCACTTCAATCGTGTCGCTGGGCCGTTCGACGATCAGCCGTTCGAGCGGCTGCCGCACGCACACGACGACGTCGTGCCGCCCGGCGCCGACGAGCGACCCCGCAACGACGCCGCCGATGCTGCCAAAGCCGACGACGGCAATCGTCGAGTCCGCTTTCTCCATCGAGGCTCGACGACTAGGGGCAGGTCAGTTACGTGAAGCCCGCGCGACGACGGTCGTCTGGTCGATCTGGATCAGACCGCCATTGGGGAGATTCGGCTCCCCGCGGCCGGTCTTCAGCCGGACCCAATTCCGGTCAACCCGCTGGAGCAATCCGATGCGGTGCGTTCCATCGATCATCGTCAGATCGACGATGTTGCCGTTCCAGGGTTCGAGATGTTCTACGGTGAGGGCCGGCGCGACGTCCATACCCTGCGGTTCAGCAGGAGACTCCTTCTTCCCTGCCCGGCTCGCGTCGACCATCGTGCGCTTACTCTTCGCCGTCGAAATAATCGAGCGGCTCCGAGCGGATGATCCGGCGTTCCGGCGAGCGGACTGCCCATTTCCGGCTGTCGGGATAGTAGGTGGACTCGCCGATTGGATTATCGGCCACGACGAACACCACCAGATCGACGTCGCCGTCGTTCGTCATCGTGTGCGCCTGGCCGGGTTCGAACAGAAACGCGTCGCCGGCTTCGATCCGGGTCATGCCGTCCGCGTCGCGCACCTGCCCAGTCCCGGAGAGCACGTAGTAGAACTCCCACTGCGCGCTGTGCGAATGGTAGGGGTACGGCGTCTTCCCGGGCGCAAAGCGCGCCAGTTCGACGTCGAACGGGTGCCGTTCGCGCAGGTCCGTCGAGGTGGGCTTGCGGCCCAGGGCCTCGGAGATCTGCTTCCCGCTCCCGGCAAACGTACCGCCGGGTGACGACCACTCCACCGCTTCGAGTTCGTTCACGTTCACCTTGCGCATGGAACCCCTCGTTCGACGAGCCGGTTCGATTACCGAGCGCAACCCGCCGCCGCTCCGCGCTCATTGAATCAAGCGCGTGGTTACCTCCGAGAATCCGGCCGCCGGCCGTTATCCGATCGCTGCCGTCGCGCTCGCGCTGATGCTGGCCGGGACGCTCTTGCCGACGCCGCTCTTCGAACTCTACCGCCACACCTGGAACCTGACGCCGGGCTCGATCAGCCTCGTCTTCGCGGTGTACGCCGCGTCGCTGATTCCGTCGCTGATCTTTTTGGGCGGCCTCTCCGACAGCATCGGCCGCCGGCGCACGATCCTGCTGGCGTTTGCGCTCTTGGCGGCGGGATCGCTGATCTTCGCTTTTGCGCAAGGTCTGGCGTGGCTGATCGCAGCGCGCGTCGTGCAAGGCGTCGGCATGGGACTCGGTACCGGGGCGGCCGCCGCGGCGATTCGCGAATGGATGCCGGACAACGCGCGCGCACGCGCCGGGATGGTGACCGTGATCGCGGTCGCCGCGGGCTCCGCGCTGGGCGCGCTCCTGGGCGGCATTCTCGCAGAATATGCGCCTCATCCGCTCTCGCTGGCCTACTTCGTCCACGTCGGCTTGGTAGCGGTAGCGGCCGTGGCGGTCGCACGCGTTCCCAAGTGTCCGCACCCGCGTCCGTCGGCGCATACGGTCATCCCGACGATTCCGGGTCCGATTCGCCGGCCGTTCTTCATCGCGTCGGCGCAGGCGTTCATCGGCTGGGGTTCGTTCGCGATCTTCGTCGGGCTCGTGCCGGCGTTTCTCGCCAACGTCCTGAATCTCCATAACTTGCTGACCGGCGCCTTCGTCATCACCGGGATTCAAATCGGATCCGTGACGGCATCGATCTTCGCTCAACGCTTGACGACGCGCCGGGCGATCATTTCGGCGCTGCTGACGCTCGGTGCCGGAATGTGGCTGCTGCTGCTGGGCGTCGCCGTGCACGCCTACGTGCTCGTCGGCATCGCGACGCTCGTGACCGGTGCAGGGGGCGGGCTCTCCTACCTGGTCGGACTCAACATCGTGGCGGGCATCTCACCGCCCGATCACCGCGGCGAGATGCTCTCGGCCTTCCTCGTCTCCTGCTATCTGGGTTTCAGCGTGCCGGCACTGGCGCTGGGGATTGCCGCGAACGAGTTTGGCCTTTTCGCCGCGTTCATCGGCGCGGCGATCGTGCTCGGCGCGATCGCGACCACGATCATCGCGCTGACCTCGGAGCGAAACCTGCGCGTCGCCTAGCGTTATTTCCGCCGGTGGAGCACCAGTTTGTTGCCCTCGGTATCTTCGGCAAACGACATGTAGCAGACGGGCGATTCTCCGGGCTCCTCCGCCGTGCCGCCCAGCTTGCGCACGAGTTCCGCGGCAGCGGGGACGTCGGGCACCGCAAACATGACCATCGTGCCGGCCTGCCACGGAAAGTTTTCGTGCTTGCCGATCGCAAACGCCGATCCGTCGGCGAACTCAAACTCCGCCCAGGTGCCCGGCATGCTCGTCCCCGGCTCACGCTCGAAAAGCGCGCGATAGAACGCCAGGGCACGATCGAAATCCTTCACCGTGTAGACGTGCGTATCGATTCCCGTTACCACCCGTACCTCCTAAACGAACGTGCGAACCGGTGGCCCCGTTCGACGCGGCGATTTCAGTGCCCGCGCGTCACGACCACCCAGATCGAACTCGCCTTCGTGTACCCCGCCGGAACCTTGAAACGCGAGAGGGGCGGGAGACCGCGGGTCAGCTCGTCGACGGCGTAGGTCAGGTTCGCCTTGTTCGGAGATCCCTCGCGCTCGACGGAGACGTTGAGGTTCATCGGAACACCGGCCGAGGCGTCGACGATCTGCGCATCCGCCAGGACGTGCACCGGTGCGGCGTCCCCCTTCTTCGCGACCTCGAGGTCGAACGACAAGCCGGTCGTGGGCACGCCGTTGGTCATCGTGTGACCGGTCATTTTGATCGTCACCGAGAGCACATCGAGGTTGGCGAACGGCGACATCGCTTGGGGCGGCACGCTCGCACTGGGCGTCGGAGTCGGTCGCGGCGACGCGCCGGGCGATGCCTGCGGCAGAAACGGCTGGACGTAGTAGTTCTTGGTGAGGTCGTTCCAGACGGTGAGCGTGTTGGCACGCCGATCGACGACCGCAGTGACGCGAATCGGTGGAATCGGCATCGCGTCGGTCTTCACCGCGAGGAGGTCGATGCGGACCAGCCCCGGGCGCTCCGCCATACCGAGCTGAAGGCTTCCGGTGATGGTGCGACCCTGCGTCACGATCGTACCGTCGGCGTGCGCGGTCGCGCTGAAGCCGGCCGGAGTCGCCACCGGGACCGGAGCCGGCGTTTGAGCCGCGGCCGGCCGCATCAGCGCAGCGACTGCCGCCGCGCACGCGATGATGTATCGGGCACGCCGGCCGAGCCGTATCGCCATCCCTGCTAGGCTTGGCTGCCTGCGCGCGCGGACCTGGCCGGTTGCAGCGCGCGCATCCGACGGGAACCGGCGCGCGGCGGTCCAAAGGGAGTCGGTCACGCGTCATTCGCTTGAGGGGGACTTGATGACGGTCAACATTGCCACCGGCCGGTGGCTTCGATTCGAACACGATGGGCGGCCGGCGTTCGGCATGCTGGACGGCGACACCATTACCGAGTTCGAAGGCGATATGTTCGGCAGACCGACGTCGACGAACCGGACCTACGCGGCGGCCGGTGTGCGGCTCCTCACGCCGACGCAGCCGACGAAAATGATCGGGCTCTGGAACAACTTCGGCGCTTTGGGCAAGAAGCTCGAACTCGCCATTCCTCCCGAGCCGTTGTACTTCATCAAAGGTTCGAACGCGTTCATCGCCGCCGGCGATACGATCCGCAAGCCGCCCTTCTACGACGGCCGGGTGCTCTTCGAAGCCGAGCTGGGCATCGTGATCGGGAGACGCTGCGCCGGGATCGACGAGGCGAACGCGGACGACTACATCTTCGGTTATACGTGCGTCAACGACGTCACCGCGTTCGACGTGCTCAACGCGGACCCGTCGTTCGCGCAGTGGGCCCGTGCCAAGAGTTTCGATACGTTCGGCGTCTTCGGTCCGGTCATCGCGACCGGTCTCGATCCCGAGACGCTGACCATTCGCGCCGTGCTCGACGGCGAGGAGCGGCAGAACTATCCCGTCAGCGACATGCTGATGAAGCCCAAGCGTCTGGTGAGCGCGATCTCACGCGACATGACGCTGATGCCCGGTGACGTGATCGCCTGCGGAACCTCGATCGGTGCCGGCAAGATGAAACCCGGCAGTACGATCGAGGTCGTGATCGACGGCATCGGCACGCTGACCAACCGCTTCGAATAGGGGACACGGTGCGAATCGCAATCATCGGCGCAGGCGCGATCGGCGGCGTGCTCGGTGCACGGCTGGCTCTCGCGGGCGAAACGGTCACGTTCATCGAGGCGAACCCCGCCCATGCGGACGCCATCCGCAGCCAGGGCATCCGCGTGCAGTCCGAAGGCGACGACATCGTCGCGCGGGACGTGAAGGTGACGGCGACGTTCGATGACGCCGGGCCGCAAGATCTCGTCATCATCGCCGTCAAGGCGCATCAGATCGCGCGGCTGGTTCCGGGCATCCGCAAGCTCTTCGGGCCGGAGACGATCGTCATGACCGTGCAGAATGGCGTGCCGTGGTGGTACTTCTTCCGCAACGGCGGGCCGCACGAGGGCCGCACGATCGCGGCAGTCGATCCCGACGGCACGATCGACGCGGCGATCGAACGCGAACGGATTATCGGCTGCATCGTGTACCCCGCCGGCGAGGTCGTCGCGCCGGGCGTCGTGCGCGTCGTCGACGGCAACCGTTTCTCGGTCGGCGAACTGGACGGTTCGCACAGCGAACGGGTCGAGGCGCTGGCGGCGATGCTGAACCGCGCGGGGTTCAAGTCGTACGTACTCGACGACATCCGCGCCGAGATCTGGTTGAAACTCTGGGGCAACCTCTCGTTCAACCCGATCAGCGCCTTGACGCACGGGACGTTGGCCGGAATCTGCCGCAACCCGCAAACCCGTGCCCTCGCTGCGGCAATGATGGGCGAGGCTCAGCAGATCGGCGAGAAGCTCGGCATCGTCTTCCGGCACACGATCGAGAAGCGCATCGCCGGTGCCGAAGGCGTCGGCGAGCACAAGACCTCCATGCTGCAGGACGTCGAGGCGGGCCGGCCGCTCGAAATCGATGCGCTGGTCGGCGCGGTGATCGAGTTAGGGCGGCTGACCGAGACGCCGACCCCGCACATCGATTCCGTGTATGCCTGCGTGACGCTGCTCAACGAGTCGCTGGCCCGGTGAGCATGCTGCCGCGCGCCCTTGCTCCATGACATCGGAGATCCGGTCGCGGCCGGCCCCGAGCCGGCGCAGGCGAAGCTCGCCCTGATCCGATCAGCCGGCGTCGCGGCGACGTGCGCCGTCGCTGCTCTCGCGGCTGCGGTCGCGATGGCCGGCTTTGCGCGCGGCGCGATCGTTCCGGTAGCCACGATTCAGGGAAGCGTTGCAGCTCTCACGTTGACAGCTGCGATAACGCCGTTGAGCGCGCCGTTCTGTGCGCTTCTCGCGATCCTAGCAGTGGCCGTGGCCCTGTGGTGCGCGCGCCGAGGCGCGGCGCAGGACCCGCTGCTCATCGCTGCGTTCACGGCTGCGATGCTGTTGGTGCTTATCGCCCGCAGCGTGGCCCTGTTCTTGTTCGCGTGGGAGGCGATGTCGCTGATTTCGGCCTTCCTGGTCGCCGCTCATCACGAACGCCGCGGCGTGCGTCGCGCGACTTTTACGTACTTGGTCGTCGCCCAGAGCGGTGCCCTCTGCGTGCTCGTCGCGCTCACCCTGCTGGCAGTCGCCGCGGGGGGCACGTCGTTTGATGCAATCGCCGCGCACGCGCCGCTCCTGTCACCGGCAGTCCGCGACACCGTCTTCGTTTTCGCACTGCTCGGCTTCGGTTCGAAAGCGGGCTTGATACCATTGCACTTCTGGCTGCCGCGCGCTCATCCGGTGGCTCCGCCGAGCGCGTCCGCAATGCTCTCCGGCGCAATGCTCAAAGTCGCCCTGTTCGGGTTGCTCGTCGTGACGCTCGAACTCGCCGCGCCGGGCGCCCCGTGGTGGGGCATCGTGCTGGTCGGGCTCGGCACGCTCAGCGCCATCGGCGGCGTCCTGTACGCACTCGTCGATCACGACCTCAAACGGTTGCTCGCCTATCACTCGGTCGAAAACGTCGGCATCATCGTGATCGGTATCGGCGTCGCTCTCGCGGCACGATCCGGTGGGAACTCGGTGCTCGCGGGCCTGGCGCTGCTCGCGGCGCTCTTCCATACCATCAACCATGGGCTGTTCAAGGCGCTGCTGTTCTTGGGCGCCGGGGCGGTCAACGACGCGGAGGGTACGGTCGATCTCGAGCGACTGGGTGGTCTCTGGGGCCAGCTCGTGTGGACGGCGCCGCTCTTTCTTATCGGATGTGCCGCGATCGTCGGTCTGCCGCCGTTCAACGGTTTTGCCTCGGAGTGGCTGACTTTTCAGAGTCTCATCGGCGGAATGGTTGGCAACGGTCTGACCATGACGGTCGCGTTCGTTGCCGCAATCGCAGGCCTGGCGCTCACCGGAGGGCTCGCGGCCGCCTGTTTCGTCAAGGTCTTCGGCATGGTATTCTTGGGCGGGTCGCGACGCCCCAGCGCACGGGCCGCGGTGCGCGAGCGGCCCGACGCATCGACGATCGGCATGGGATTGCTGGCCGCTCTCTGCATCCTGTTCGGCGTCGTCCCAGCGCTTGCCGTCGTGCCGCTGGCCGCCGTCGTCGGAGAAACGCTCCACGTGCCGGCACGGATTCCGCCAGCTCTGCCGGCTTTGCCGCTCACCGTGGCGCTGCTGCCGCTCGCCGGCGCTCTGTTCTGCGTCATGCTTGCGGGCCGCCGCGGCGTGCGCAGCGTGCCGACCTGGACCTGCGGATCGCCGGTCACTCCGGCCGCGCAGTATACCGCGACGGCATTCTCCAAGCCCCTCCGCACGATCTTCGCCTTCGTGCTGTTCCCGGACCGTCAGCGTCGATACGAGGTGGGATCGTCGCCTTGGTTCCCGTCGCTGATCTCGTATCGGACCCGCAGCCGCTACATCGTCGATGAGGCGGCGCGAGGCTTTGCGGCGGCGGTCCTGCGGTTCGCACGCGGTTCACGTCTGGTCCAAAGCGGCAGTTTGCGGCTCTATGTCGCCTATGCCGTCGCCGCGCTGATCGTCACGGTCGCGCTCGCGCGGTGATCCTGCTCGCTCAGGTCCTGGCGATCGCCGGGCTCGCGCCCTTGGTGCAGGGCGTGATGAAGCGGCTGCGGGCAAACCTCCAAGGCCGCCCCGGCCCGTCACCGCTGCAGCCGTATCGCGATCTGGCAAAGCTCGCTAACAAGGAAGTGCTGCTTCCCAACGGCGTCTCGCCGATTCCGTTGATCGCGCCCGGTATCGCTCTCGGCGTCGCCGTGACGTTCGCAGCGCTCCTGCCGATCGTCGTGCCGAATGCACTCGGCAGCATCGTCGACATCATCGCATTAGTGTTCCTCCTGGGCCTCGGCCGTTTCGTCCTGACGCTGGCAGCACTCGATAGCCGAAGCGCCTTCGCCGGGATGGCGGCCAGTCGCGAGATGACCTTCGGCAGCCTCGTCGAGCCGGCACTGCTCTTGGCGCTCCTCGGGGGAGCCGTCGTCGGCAAGGGGACGCACCTCTGGTCCGTGATGGACGTGCCCTTCGGCCTCGCCGGAACGCTGGCGTTCGCGGCGTTTTTCTTGGTGCTGCTCGCCGAGACCGCACGCGTTCCGATCGACAACCAGGAGACGCACTACGAACTCACGATGATTCACGAAGGGCTGGTCCTGGAGTACTCGGGCTGGCAGCTGGCGATGCTGCAGCTGGCCGGTTTCATTCGTCAGCTTTGCTTCTTCGTGCTGGCGTCGATGCTGCTTCCCGGCGGCGCCGAGGGCTGGCGCCACCTGCCGTGGGTCCTCGCCATCATCTGTATGGTCCCCGCGGTCGAAACACTTTTCGCGAAGCTCAGGCTGTTCGAAGTCCCGCAACTCTTCGCGACCGCGCTCATCTTGGCCGCGACCAGCATCGGATTGCGCGTGTTCGGCGTGCTCGTATGACGACGAGCCTGATCGTTCTCGTTGCGGGTGCCGTCCTGATCCTCAGTGGGCGTGCCGTCGGGGTGTTGATCGCTTACGTCGTGCTCGCCCTGATGGTGGCCGCGCTCGGCGCAGGCGCGGCCCTCGCGTCGCCCGCAACCTTTGCGCTGTTCGGCGTTGCAACGCTGCTCAAGGTTGTACTTGCACCGCTCGCGATCGGACTGTTCGTGCGCGTCAATCCGGCCGCCGAGGATTTGCGGCCGTCGGTTCCCGTGCCGGTGCGTCTCTTGCTCGTGATCGCTTTTGCGCTGGCGGCCGAATTGGCGTCCGGTATGGCGGCGCTCGCGGCGGTGCCGATGCTGAACCTGGTTGCGTTCATCGTCTTGTGCGGCGTCGGCATGCTCATCGTCCACCGAAACCTGCTCGCGCACATGATCGGCTTGCTCGTGCTCGGAATCGGGATCGGGTTCGCCGGTTCGATGCTGGCTCCGGGGCTGCCTGAGCCGATCGAGCTTGGCACCGCCTTCGACGCGCTGGTCGCAACCTTCATCGGCCTTGCACTCGTGAGGGCAATCATCGTGCACGATCCTCTGCTCGATGTCGAGTCGCTACGGAGACTCCGCGGATGATCGCCTGGGTTGTCGCCGCGCCGCTGCTCGCGGCGATCGTAACGACGGCGTTTCCCGACCTTCGCACGCGGCGGCTCGTGCGCGTCTTCCTTGCCGCGGTCGCGGCCGTGCTGCCGCTCTCGGTCGCCGGATCGATCGGCTGGTTGTCGCTTACGTTTACCGTCATCGTCTCGGCACTCAGCTTTCTTGCGACCGTCTTCTCCACCGGGACGTTCGCACCCGAGTGGGGGGGCAGCGAGACAATCTGGTCTCGAAAGTCGGTGTACTTCGTGCTGCTCGGCGCGTTCTGGAGCGCGATGCTGCTGGTCGTGCTGGCACAGAACTTCGCCGCACTCTGGCTCGGCATCTCGGCCACGACGCTCGCGACCGCCTTCCTGGTGGGGTTCAGCGGCGAGGCGGCAGCCCTCGAGGCGGCTTGGAAGTATCTCGTGCTCTGCAGTGTCGGGATCGGTTTTGCGCTGCTCGGGATCGTCGTTTTAGCGCACGTCACCATCGCCGGCGGGATCGATTCGCGGCTGGCGTTGTCGTGGACGGCGATCGTGGGTCACGGCTTTGGGGCGCCTCCACCGGCGGCGCGGTTGGCGACGGTCCTCATGCTGATCGGCTTTGCCACCAAAGCGGGGTTGGTTCCGATGCACGCGTGGCTCCCGGACGCCCATTCCAAGGCGCCAGCACCGATCAGCGCACTGCTCTCGGGGGTCCTCGTCTCGTGCGCACTCTATGCGATCGTGCGCACGCTCGAGGTCGGTTCGGCCTTGGGTGCGTCGTGGCTTCTTCACGAGATCCTCGTCTGGCTCGGCGCGGCATCGACAATCGTCGCCGGTGCGCTCATGCTCGCTCAACGTGATCTGAAACGCATGCTGGCGTACTCAACGGTCGAGCACGCCGGAATCGTCGCGCTCGCCCTCGGCTTCGGTGGGTCGTTGGGCTTTCTGGCGGCGCTCCTGCACATCATCGGCCATGCCTTTGCGAAGTCTGCCGCATTCTTCGCCGCCGGAATGCTGCAGAACGACTTCGGAACGACGACCATGGCGAAGCTGCGCGGCCTCTGGGGGCGGGGTGGTTCGGGCCGGTTTTTGCTGGCGGCGCTCATCGCGCTCGCAGGCATGCCGCCGTTTGGACTCTTCGTCAGCGAGCTGCTGTTCGTTTTCGCGGGAGTCGCCGCGCATCAATGGGCTCCCTTGGGGCTGGGTCTCATCGGCATCGTGCTCGGGTTTGCCGCCATATCGCGGAATGCGATCGAAATCGAATCGGGAACCTCTGCCGTGCCGCGGCTCGCGGGCCGCCTCCCGACGGTGGCAAGGGGAACGATCGCCGTTGCCTTGAGCGGCGCGCTCATCGTCGCCGTCATCCCCTGGACTGCGCTGGGTGCATCACTGCAAGGCATCGCCGTCGCAATGGACGCCGCGCCGTGAGGGCCGCCCTGCGCGGCCGCGACCTGATCGAATTCGAGCGCCGCATCCGCGCCGAATGCGAAAGCGGCGTCCCGCTTGGCGCCTACGCCTCGTCGCACGGCGTCCATTATGTTTTCCTTGGGGAGCGCGGTGCTTTTTCGCTCGAGCGCCCGCACGCTGAGGATCGCGCGGCGTCGGCTTTCTCCACAGCGTTTCCGGGATTCTCCTGGGACGAGCGGGAGATGCGCGACGCGTGGGACGTGCGCTTCGCCGACCTTCCCGATCCGCGTCCCCTGGGGTCGAACGGAGGCAGCATGCCCGCGGCGGTCGTTGCGACCGGCGCCGGCCTCATGCACATGGTCGTCGGTCCCGTGCACGCCGGGATCATCGAACCCGGGCGTTTTACGTTCAGCTCGGGCGGCGAAACGGTCGTGCATCTCGACGCCCAGCTCGCGTATTCACACCGCGGCGTCGAGCAGCACCTCGTCGCGAGGGATCCGCTCGCCGCCGCGCCCTACCTGGCTCGCGTCTGCGGCAGCTGCAGCGCTTCACGCTCTCTCGCCTACGCGCAAGCGCTCGAGCAGCTCGCCGGCACCGCTATCGATTTCCGCGTCGAGCTCGTGCGGCTGGTCGTCGCCGAACTCGAACGGATCTACAACCATCTCGCCGATCTGGCCGCTTCTGCCGCCGGCGCCGGTTGGGGGCCCGGCTTCGCCCGAGGGATGGCGCTCAAGGAACGCGCCATGCGTGCGTGTCAACGTGCAACCGGCCACCGCCTGCTCTTCGATGCGATCGTTCCCGGCGGTGTCGCGCCGCAGACGCTGCTCGAGCCCGGAGAACTTCGGAGGTCGCTTCAAGCGCTGCAGAGCTCCGTCGAACGCTACCTCGAGTCGCTCTTTGGGAATCCATCGGTCGTTGCCCGCTGGGAGCGCGCGGGGGCCGTTTCCCGCAAGGCTGCTCGCGCATTCGGCGCAGTTGGGCCCACGCATCGCGCCTCCGGCGGGAAGATCGACGTGCGGGCCTTTGCTCCGTACGGCGCATATCGCCGGATTCGCACCTCGGTCGCGTCGGCCTCAACCGGAGACGCCTTTGCGCGCTGCGCCATCAAGCGCGATGAATTGCGCGAGTCGTTTCGCCTGATCGGCGCGGCATTGGCGAACGTTGGCGATGCCCGTCCGAAGGCAGCGGCGACGATGCGCGTGGAACCGGGCGCCGCGACCGGCGTTGTCGAGGGCCCGCGCGGTGCGGAGATCGTCGCGGTGCACGTAGACGAAACCGGACGTCTGAGCCGCGTGCACGTCATCTCGGCCTCCTATCGCAACTGGCCGCTCGTCGCCCGCGCGATGGATGGCAACATCGTTCCGGATTTTCCACTGGTGAACAAAAGCTTCAACCTGTGTTATGCGTGTGCCGATCGATGATGAAGCCGAGTTTTCGTGGATCGCTCGGTATTCGCCACCTCGTGTGCGGAAGCTGCAATGGCTGCGAGCACGAGATGAACGCGTTGAACAACGCCTACTACGATATCACGCGGGACGGCTGGGATATCGTCGCCTCACCCCGACACGCCGATGTCATCACCGTCACCGGTCCGATGACCGGGGCGATGCGAGCACCGGCGGATCAGACCGTTGAAGCCGTCCCGCGCCCGCGAGTCGTCGTGGCTGTCGGCGACTGTGCCGCCGGCGTCGGTCCTTGGGCCGGTGCCCCCGAGGCCGGCGAGGGAGCCGGGGTTGTACTGAACGCGAGCGTCTTCGTCTATGGCTGCCCGCCGACGCCGGATGCAATCCGTTCCGGGCTCGAGGCAGCCGCCGAGCTTCTCTCGCGCGAGGACGTTTCGGAAGCGAGCGTGAGTCCCGCGCGCATCGGTGTCGCCGTGTGGTCCGCACCGGTCGACGACTGATCGATATGCTGCTGCGGGGACGGTGATCCGCGGGCCCTTCCCGCTCGCGGGAGGCATTCTGCGGACGGTCTCCAAGGGGCGGGTCCATGGAAAACGACCGGCCGCGACGCCGCACGAGGGGACATGGCTGGCTCTTCTCGGGCAGCGCCGCGATCGTGCTGCTGCTGAGCCTCATGTCGTGGGCAGCGGCTGCGACGAGCCGTCCCGACGATATCGGCAAGATCGGGGTGTATGCCGGCGCGTGGAAATCGCGCATCGTGCACTACCGCACGACCTACACGAAGGCGCGCATCGAAAACCTCGCCGTGCGCAACGATTGCTGGCGCAGCAGCTCGTACTACGTGTGCGACCAGTTCGTCAACGGCAAGTCCGCGGCGTTCATCGTCTACACGTACAACGCGTCTCAGCGCCTGTACCATCTGCAAGTGATTTCCAAGGATGGAAACCCGCCGGTGTCAGGAGTGCTGACGATCGAGGGGAACACCTGGACATTCCCCTGGCAGTACGAAGACAAGGGGAAAGTCGTGTTCATTCGCATCGTCAACGTGTTTCCAAACCGCGACACGATCGATTTTCACGAGGGCTTTTCGTTCGACAAGGTCCACTGGACCGCCACCGCGGACGGCGTCGAACGCCGCGCCCCTTCGCACTAGGCGCTCAAGCCTCGCGCATCAGCGGCAAGGCGTCGATCCACGCCAGGACCGTGCGCTCGTAACGAATGCCGAATTCGAGCGCGAGCGCCGGATAGGCAGCCTCGGCACGCGCTTGGGGCAGTTGCGCCTCGTAGGTCGCAAGCCGCTCGGCATGGAGGCGGCGGTGTACGATGCAGACGTCGCGCAGCTTCTCCGGCGGAACCGCATCCCCGAAAAAGACCGTCAACAGCAACGGAAACCGGATCTGCTCGGGTCCGGGCATCCGCGCGATCCACGCCGCGAAGGTTTGCCGCCCGAGCGGCGTGATCGTGCACGAGCGCCGGTCGCGCACGCCCGAAGCACCCATCTCGATCAGGCCGCGCTCCGCGAGCGCGCGCAGTTCGCGATAGACCTGGCTGCGCGTGATGCTCCAAAAATTGCCGATCGTGTCCTCGAACGTGGCGTAGAGCTCCCAGCCCGTCATCGGCCGGCCGGAGAGCAAGCCAAGCAGCGAGGCCGCAGTCGCGTTCAGGTCACTTGACAGTCCAATGTGGTCTATTGTAGGCTCGGATGACATTCTACATTGTTATGTGAGGGCGTCATGCAAACCACCTTGGGCGCGCCGGTCGCCGCGTATCATCTCGGATTCACCAGCCTGGATCGCGAGCTCAGCGTCGACGCGCTTCCCGTCAGCGGCACGCTTCCGCCGTGGCTCTCAGGGTCGCTGCTGCGCAACGGGCCGGCGCGGTTCGAAGTCGGCGCTGACCGCTACCACCACTGGTTCGACGGATTGGCGATGCTGCACCGGTTCACGGTCGCGGACGGACGCGTCTCGTATGCCAACCGGTTCCTACGCTCGCCGGCGTTCGTCGAGGCTGAGCGGCTGCATCGCATCGCGTACGCGGAATTCGGGACCACCCCGCATCGCTCACCGCTCGGCCGCGTCGCGGCGTTGTTCCGGCCGGCCACCGGCGACAACGCCAACGTCAACGTCGTGCCGTACGCCGACGGATACTTGGCACTGACCGAAACGCCGAATCCCGTCGCCGTCGACGGCGTAAGCCTGGAAACCCGCGGCGTTCTGCACTACGACGACGCCGTTGCGGGTCAGATCACCACCGCCCACACCCACCACGACCGCAGCCGTCGCGCCACCTTCAACATCCTCATCGAACTCGGGCGCACCTGCACGTACAAGGTCGTCCGCATCGAAGACGGGACGCTTCGGCGTACCGTGATTGCCGAGCTCGCGGTTGACGAGGCCGCGTATATGCACGCGTTCGCGACGACCGCGCGCTACGTGATCATCGCGGAGTACCCGCTCGTGGTCCGGCCGCTCGACCTGCTGCTGCAGCGCAAGCCCTTCATCGAAAACTACCGCTGGGTCCCCGGCCGCGGGACGCGCTTCCACGTCTTCCACAAGGACGGCGGCGCCGCCGCCGGCAGCTTCGAGGGGGACGCCTTCTTCGCGTTCCATCACATCAACGCGTTCGAGGAAGGTGACGCCATCGTGCTCGACATCGCGGCCTATGACGACGCGCGCATCATCGGCGACTTCGCCCTAGATCGCGTGCGCGATCCGCACAGCGAAGTCGCGTGGCCGGCGTTCCGGCGCTTCCGGCTCGTTCCCGGCCACAGCGCCGCGGAGATCGAAAGCCTCGCACCGCAAACGATCGAGCTGCCGCGCGTTGCCGGCCGGCATGAGGCAACGGCCTACCGTTACGCGTACGGCGTCGATACGGATGGCTCATGTGGGATCTACAATCGGCTCGTAAAAGTCGATTTGACCGAACGCAGCACCGTCGCGTGGACGGCACCGCGCGCCTATCCGGGCGAGCCCGTGTTCGTCGCGCGGCCGGGCGGTTCCGACGAGGACGACGGCGTTGTCCTCTCCGTTGTGCTCGACGCCGAGGCCGCGGCATCGTACCTGGTCGTGCTCGACGCGCGCGACTTCACCGAACTCGCGCGGGTCCACGTGCCGCACCACATCCCGTTCGGATTCCACGGCACATTCAGCAGTTAGCCTCGGGCTTCGAGCACCATCGTGTAGAGCTGCTTGCCGTTGGGAACCGCGTCTTCGAACTTCTGGTGCACGTCTTTGGTCGCGATCTTCCAATCCCGCAGATCCGGCCGGATCACCTCGATGCCGGCGGTCTGCATCTTTGCCAGACCGGCTTTGTAGTCGGCAGCGTAGACCTGGTGATTGTACGGCGTCGCGACCTTCCCGGCGTTGACGAACGCGTCTTTCGTATTCGTGTCCAGCGTGTCCCAAAACGTTTTGCCGACGTACATGCCGGCCGGCAAGTAATGGACGTGGGTCAGGTGATAGTACTTGCTCAGCTCTGAGAATTTGTCCATGAAGAACTGGTCGGGCGAGGTATCGGCGCCGTCGACGACCTTTTCTTTCAAAGCGAGGTACAGCTGGTTGTACGCCATCGGCGTCGGGTTTGCGCCGAGCGCGCGGTACGCCTCGACGTAGCCCGGCGATTGGATGATGCGCAGCTTAAGGCCCTGCATATCCGCCAGCGTGCGCACCGGCTTCGAGGTGGTGAAGATGTTGCGCTCCTGGACCGAGCCCCAGCCCAGGCTGATCATGCCGGCATCGCGCGCGATGATGTCGTTGAACGTCTGGCCGACCTTGCCGGCCATCACGCGGTTGCCCTGATCGATGCTGTCGAAGAGAAACGGGGTCGAGAAGACCTCGAGCGATTTCACCGTCGCTTCGAGCGCAGGCTGTGAGGTGATCAGCATTTCCTGCGTCCCGGCGCGTACCGCTTGGATCATTTGGATCTCGCCGCCGAGCTGTGAGGTGTTGTAGATCTCGAGCACGTAGCGGCCGTTGGTATTTTTCGTGAGTGCCTCGCCGAAACGCTGACACCATTTCTGATATTCGCTTTCGGGCGCGAGCGTGTGACCGATCTTGATCTTCACGGCATCGGCGCGAGCGGCCACCGGCAAGAGGGTCGCGCCTGCCGCGGCGCCGGTCAATCGAACCATCTGGCGGCGAGTGAGCTGCATGCCAAGGTCCTCCGTTTACGCATGGAGACATCGGGTGTCTCCCTGAGGTCGGACTATACTCTCCGCCTCGGAGGAGGTCAAGGTTCGCCTATCCAAGGCGCCAGAGATCCGATGACTGCGGCCACCTCGTTCGCCAAAGGGACCCTCGGCGCGAAGCGCGCACCCGCCCGTCTGACCGACCTTGCCATCGAGCGCATCAAAGACATGATCGTGGCCGGCAAACTCGTCGCCGGTCAGCGGCTGCCTCGCGAGCAGGATCTCGCGCACGAACTGGGTCTCTCGCGAAACTCGCTGCGCGAGGCCGTGCGCGCGCTGACCCTGATCAACGTGCTCGAGGCGCGCCAGGGCGACGGCACCTACGTCACGAGCCTCGAGCCGCGGCTGCTGCTCGACGCGGTGGCATTCGCGACCCATCTCATGCGCGACCATCAGCTGCTCGAAGTGTGGGAAGTGCGCCGGCTGCTCGAGCCGTCCGCCGCGGCGCTGGCGGCCGCACGCATGACCGACGGCCAACACATCGAGCTGCGGGAACGTTTGGACCGGCTCCGATCGGCGTCCGATCTCGGCGAGCTCATGCGCGCCGACGCCGAGTTCCACCGCTTCATCAGCCGCTGCGCCGGAAACTCGGTGCTCGAGTCGATGCTCGAGACGCTCTCGAGCCAGACCCTGCGGGCGCGCGCGCTGCGCAAAGCGACCGACGAGCAGCACCGGCAGGCCGTCTACGACGAACATCTGCCGATCTACGAGGCGATCGCGGCGCGCGATCCCGAACTCGCGCGCGCCGCGTCCGCCGTCCACGTCGCCGACGGTGAGTCGTGGCTGCGGCGTTCGATGTCCCTCTCCGGCTGAAAGCGGGCAAGTCGAGATGATCGATGATCTCAAGGGCAAAGTCGTTCTCATCACCGGATCCAGCACCGGGATCGGCGCTGCGGCGGCCCGCGCGTTCGCGGCGAACGGGGCGCGGGTCGCGATTCACTACAACCGCAGCGCGACCGAAGCGCAGGCGGTGCTGGCGGCGATCGAAGCGGACGGCGGGACGGCAATGCTCGTGCACGGGGACGTCACCGATCGCGCCGCCATCGACGACATCGTTGCCGCGACGAGCGACGGCTTCGGGCGCATCGACATCCTGATCAACAATGCGGGCGGCCTGGTGCAGCGCGCTCCGATTGCGGAGATTTCCGACGAGCTGTTCGACGAGGTGGTACGGCTGAATGCGTGGTCGGTGATCGCGGCGTGCCGCGCGGTTGTCCCGCATTTTCGCCGCCAGGGCGGCGGCAACATCATCAACGTGACCTCGATTGCGGCCCGCACCGGCGGCGGTCCCGGCGCCTCGGTGTACGCGGGGTCGAAGGGCTTCGTCAGCACCGTGACGCGCGCGCTCGCGAGAGAACTGGCCTCCGAGCACATCCGCGTCAACGCGCTCTCACCGGGGATCATCCTTACGCCCTTTCACGACCGCTACACGACGCCCGCCCAGCTCGCCGCGATGACGGCAGCGATTCCGGTCGGACGCGCCGGAGAGGCCGACGAATGCTCGGGGACCCTGCTGTATCTTGCCTCGGACGCGCTCAGCGGCTATGTCACCGGACAGATTGTGGAGGTGAACGGTGGCCAATACATGCCCTGACGGCTGCTGATGAGCCTACTCGCCAAAGTGTTGAACCGCGTCGCGTTGGCAGTCGCCGGCCGCCTCTTGGTGACGTTCGCCCAAGCATTGAATAGCCTCGCGCTCGCGATTGCGAGCTTGCTGGTGGTGCTGATCTTCGTCGTTGCCGGGCTGGGCGTCATCTTTCGGTACGTCCTCCAGCACTCGCTGCCATGGGCCGACGAGGCGGCGGCG
The DNA here is from genome assembly GCA_003161555.1 of Vulcanimicrobiota bacterium. Lineage (GTDB taxonomy): Bacteria > Vulcanimicrobiota > Vulcanimicrobiia > Vulcanimicrobiales > Vulcanimicrobiaceae > Vulcanimicrobium > Vulcanimicrobium vanleeuwenhoeki. The sequence continues at coordinate 28,888 of PMOG01000264.1, forward strand.
TATTTGTTCATCTGGCTGATATTTCTGGGCGCCGCGTCGGAGGTATGGACCGACGGCCATCCAGCGATGCACCTGTTCGAAGATCGCTTGCCGCCGCGCTTACGGCGTACCGCGCGGATCGTCGCGATGCTGACCATCGCCGTCTGGGGCGGGGTCTTGCTCTTCTCCGGTATCAAAGCGGTGATTCTCGAGGCGCCCGAGAGCATGTCGTCGCTGCCGGGCGTTTCACTCCAGCTTCCGTATGCGGCGATCCCGGTCTGCGGCGCGCTGATCATCATCTTTGCGCTGGCGAAGCTGCGGACCCGATGATCGTCTGGCTGCCGCTGATCCTGACCATCGTCTTGCTGCTGCTGGGCGTCCCGGTCGCCTTCGCGCTCGGCGTCGGTGCTGCGGCGGCGCTCTTGGAATCGCACACGTCGCTGATCATCGTCGGACAGCAGCTTTTCAACGGGCTCAACTCGACCGTGCTGCTAGCGATTCCGTTTTACATGTTCACCGGTGCCGCCATGGAAGGCAGCGGCCTCGCCGACCGTTTGATCGAACTCGCCAAAGCGCTTGTAGGTTCGTTCCGCGGCGGACTCGGCATGGTCGACGTGGTGGCGAGCATGTTCTTCGCCGACATCTCGGGCTCGGCGACGGCCGACACGGCGGCGATCGGGTCGGTCATGATGCCGGGACTGCGCAAGGCCGGTTACAGCGGACCGTTCGCCGCCGCGCTGCAGTCGGCTTCGGGATCGCTCGGACTGCTGTTCCCGCCGTCGATCAGTCAAATCGTGTACGCGTACGTCGCGCAGGTGTCGCCGGCAAAGCTGTTCGCGGCCTCGCTCGTACCGGGCTTTCTGGTGGCCATCTCGTTCATGCTGGTGAACTACTTGGCTGCGCTTCGTTATAACTATCCCCGCGGCGAGAGCTTCAGTTTTGCGAACCTCGGGCGCGCGCTGCGGCACTCGTTCTGGGCATTGCTGACGCCGGTGCTCATCCTGGGCGGGATCTTCTCGGGGATCGTGACGCCCACCGAGGCCGGCGTCGTCGCCGGCGTCTACGTCACGCTGGTCGGGTTCTTCATCTACCGCAGCCTGCATCTGCGCGACATGCCGGCGATTCTCCGCAAGACCGTTCGAAACACCGCCCGGGTGATGTTTCTGCTCGGCTCGGCGCTGATTCTCGGACTGTATCTGACCCGCGAACAGGTCCCGCAGGCGATCGCGAGCCACCTGGCCGGCGTCGCGCATAATCCGCTCTTACTGCTGCTGCTGATCAACGTGCTGCTGCTGGTGGCACACACGATGCTCGAAACGATCGCCAGCATCATCGTCATCGTCCCGGTGCTGCTGCCGCTCTTTCAGATCGCCGGCATCGACCTCGTCTACTTCGGCATCATCCTGCTGGTCAACTCGGCGATCGGCATCAACTTTCCACCGGTCGGATTTTGCCTCTACATCGGCGCGAGCATCGCCGAGGTCCCGATCGAAGCCGCCGCACGCGCGATCCTGCCGTTCATCGCCATGCTCGTCGTCGACTTAGTGCTGGTCACGCTGATCCCGAAGCTCTCGCTCTGGCTGCCGAGCATCGTCCACCAATAGGGCGCCCGAGGTGAGCGCTCGGAGGGGGGCCGCGTCCCTCTCGCGACCTTGAACTGCCGAGTAACGGAGTCGCATATCGTTTCCTCGTTCTGGTGGACGACGCTAGTACGAAGAACATCGCGCGCACCTTCCGGCGCTTCGCTTTCGAGTAGACTCGAGCCGCATGCTAAGACGGGATGAGAATTCGGGGTACAAGTGTTCGGGGAACGTCGATCCTCAGGCTTTCTAAGATTGTGCGGACTACACTATGAGCATGACCATCCGACTTCTCGCCGCGCTCGGTGCGGCGAACATTGCACTGATTCTCCCGCTGGCGGCTCTGGCGCAAGACGACCCGACCTACGCCCAGCCAGCCGATGGGCAGTACGCTCAAGCCGGCGTCCCGAGCTATGCCACGCAGGATCAGCAGATCCACGGGCGAGTCGTCGGTTTTGACGGGGGCTACAACCTCCAGGTCCGTGACGACAAGGGTTACGTCGACAACGTGCGCTTGCATCAGGGAACCGTCATCAATCCCACCGGGCTGACGCTGGCGGCGGGCATGGTCGTTTCCGTCAACGGCTACAGCCAAGGTTCGTACTTCGCCGCCAACGAGATCGACACGCCGTATCAGCTGTACGGACCCGTCCCGTACTATGGCGGCCATCCGTGGTTCTACTACGGTTCGGGCGTCTCGCTGGGCTTCTTCTTCGGAAGCGCCGGCTGGTGGCACGGCGGGTACTACGGTAACCCGGTGTATTGGAACCGCGGCTACCGCGGCTACGGCGTCGCGGCTCCCTATCGAGGCGGCGCCTGGCGCGGCCGCGCCTACGTGGCGGCCCCGGAGCACGGCGGATACGTCCCGGGACGGCGGGCTCCGCAGGGCGGCCAGCACGGGAGTTCCGGCGGCCCCCACGGCAACGCGAACCATGGCGGCGGCGACAACCACCACTGATCGCGCGAACGCGACCGGATCGAGCCCGCCCGACCGGCGGGCTTTTTTTCCCCATCCGTTTTTATGAACGCCCGATGATCAGCGGGGGCTCAGAAGGTCGCTGCTCAGAAGGTAGAGGCCGCCTGAAAAGCGGTCGCAGGCGTAGACGATGCCGCGGTCGTCGACGAACACGTCGTTGATCTGCGGCGCGTTCTTCGGCGAGCCGGGCGGTGTCGCCGGGACGTAATACGCCGCTTCAACGGGGTGCTGAGGGTCGGCGAGATCGAATATCCGCACGCCGCCGCCGAACCAGCTGGTGATCATGTAGCGGTCCGACTTGAAGGTTGGACCGTACGGCTTGTCTTCGTAAATGTTGTGCGGACCGTAGCGTCCGCCACGTTTGCAGAGCTCGGGACTGTTCGCCGCATACGGCACGACCGAGATCAGCCGCGGCTTGGTCTCGTCCGCAATATCCCAGACCGCCATGTGCTTCGGCCCGTCGGCGCAGGCGTCTTCGACCGCTTCCTCGCTGACGAACGCGAGATTGCGTGCGAAGATGGGAAACACGGTGTGCGTGAAGGGGCCCACGTAGCGCACGATCGAGATCGCGTGCGGGTGCCCGAGGTCGCTGATGTCGAGGATCACGATGCCACCGTCGATGTAGCCGACGTAGGCACGGTTCGGGTGGCCGGGGAACACGTCGACGTTGTGCGGGCGCACCCCTTGGTTCGCGTCATCGGGCAGGGGGATATTGTTCGGCGGCGGCTCGGCGTCGCCGACACGTTGGCCAGGATACCACCAGCGTCCGATCTCTTTTGGATGCGCCGGGTCGCTGATATCGACGATGCGATAGAACTGATCGTCGGACTTGCGATTCGGCACGAAATCGGCGGCGCCGCCGGTGATATGCGCCACCCTGTCACTCGCGAGCCACACGTGATGTACTCCCCGTGAATGGGGACCTGACGCGTCGAACGTTCCGACCAGGCGCGGCGCGGACGGATCATCGAGCGCGTAGAGGCTGAACCCGCCGCCAGGCTGCCCTTGCTGCTTGGTCTCCGCCGCGACCGCCAGGATGTTCCCGCTCACGTCGAGCGAATTGCAGCGCACGTCCGCGGAGTTCGTGTCCACAACCCGCACCGTCATTGGCGCAATAGGGTCAGTGACGTCGAAGATCGTGAAGCAGTGCGGACCGGACTCATGCGCCACGTACAGGAGCCGCCGCCCGCCGGAGGTGAGCTTCATCGCAAAGCCCTCGCCCCCGCTGGACATCTCGGCGTGGCCGATCAGCGTCATGTGAAACGCGGCTGCGGGCACTTGCGCTGCCGCGCACGGTGTCACGGCGGCGACCCCCACCAGCGCGAGCGTGAAGCGAAACACGAACGGCAGAAATCGATTCATAGGGTCCCCTTTGAACCGGGCTTACCCCGAAACCGCTCTCGCCCGCACTATCCGGGCGGCCACAGCGCGGCAGCCGGCAGCGGCCGGATATCCGGTTCGCGCCAGCATGCGCGCGCGGCGTCGCCGAACAGCCGCTCCCGTGAGTAGTATCGAAGCAGCAAGGCTTGTCGAGAAGCTCACGGTTCTGGTCGATGAATGCATGAAACGGTTCCGAGCAGCCGCCCACGCAGTGCGCCGCAACGAAACGCGCCCACGCAATCGTCAGCGTGAGGTGGAATTTTGCGCGTTAGTCCGTCCGGGAGCGGACGCTACCGCGAAGGGCAGCAGATGGTGACGGCGCCGCCCTTGATCGTCGTTTGGGCGCCTTCCACGTCGGTCACTCCGGCGGAGATCAACGATAATCCGCCACCGCTTTCGACCTTCGCCGGGCCTCCGGAAACCAGCTGCATCGAAGCGCCTGCCTTGATGGCGACGCTCGTCCCGGTGATGCTGATGTTCGAACCCGCGATGGTCACGTTGCCGCCGGCATCGACCTTAACGACGCGGATCAGGCTCGTCAGCACGGGATCATATTGAACCGGGGTCGGGTTGGCGGCCAGGGCGGGACGTCCGGCCACGATCGCGCCGGTCAACCCGCCGCCGAAGCCGGCGGCGACGACGCTGGCGAGCCAGAGACCCTTGGTGGAAGCATTCATGACGGCAACCTCTTTCTTGCGGCGCTCTCGCCGCGGGGAACCTCGGACAGCAGAAAATCGCGCTCCAACGTTGCGCGGCCGGTCACTTCGTCGCGGGGAAACGCTTCGATGAGCGACGCGCGTACGCCGAACACGGCGTCGGACGACAAATAAGGATCGCCGGCGGCATAGATCGCGGTGGTCAGCGGCACAAAGCCCTCGGCGCTGATACGAAAGTGCAGGTGGGCCGGGCGAAACGTGTGCCTTCCCAACCGCTGGAGCAGCGCGCCCACGGGGCCGTCGGTCGGAATCGAATAGCTTTGCGGAAGCACGGTGCGAAGCGCGAAGCCGCCGTCGGGCGCCGTCCGGATCCGTCCGCGGCAGTCGATGGGATGGCTGTCATGTTGCGAATCGTACAGGCCTTCGCCGTCGGTACCCCAGATGTCCACGACCGCGCCCCCGATCCCAACCCCTCGGTTGTCGCGAACGCGGCCGCGCACGTCGAGGGGCACGCCGTTCCCGGACGCGGCGATGCTCTCGCCTTGCGCGATCTCCGGCGGGTTCTCGGTGTAAAACGGTCCCAGCACGGAGGATTCGGTCGCGTCGCCTTTCGCGCGATGCGCGATCTCATCGACCAGCGAGGTCACCCCGAGCGTGTCGGAGAGTAGCATGAACTCCTGCCGGTAGTCATCGCACATGTGCCCCGTTGCGGTGAGGAATTGGATTCCCGCCAGCCACTCTTCCGGCGTGAGGTCGACCTCGTCGACGAACGCGTGCAGATGGCGCACCAGGCACCGGAACACGCTGCGCAAGCGCGCGTCGTCGCACGCGGATGCGCTCGCGATCGCCTTCGCGGTCACGCTCGAGGGCTCAGTGACGGAGTTACCTCCGGTCTCTCCGGAGGGACGGATCGGCATGCGGAGACGCTCTGTTTCGACGCAGTTGAGGTACGGCCGACTATACCGCGCACAAACGCGACTCCCTTGCGCGCCGTCGCTCCTCTTAGATGCAGGGACGCTTCGGGGCGATGCAAACCTGTGCACCCTCGTGCCGCTGCAGAATCGGGTCACCCCGTTTGGTGAATTGGTTGCCGTGCCCGGTCGCGGACTGATGATGGGAAATCGCGGCGTGCTGCACGACGACGCTCGCCGGATCGTGCGGCCGTGGCAGCTTCGGCGCTGGATCGCCTGCGTCACCGGGTTCCGCGGACGGCACCGCGAGGTGATGCAGCCGCGCCGGTACACCGAGCTGTTCTTTCTCGACGAGGCGACGGCTCTGTCCGCCGGTCACCGCCCGTGCGCGGAATGCCGGTCCGCCGACTACAAGCGCTTTCGGGACCTGTGGATTTCCGTTCGCGGGGAGCCGGCGAACGCCGATTCGATGGACCGCGTGCTGCACACCGAGCGTCTCGACGGCAAGCAGAAGCGAACGTACCGCGCGCAGATTGCGACGCTTCCGGACGGTACCTACGTCGTTGTCGGCGACGTCGCGCATCTGCTCTGGCACCAGCAACTCTACGCCTGGAGCGATAGCGGCTACGGAAAGCCCCGCCCGCTGCGGCCCCCAGGCGAAATCGACGTCCTCACCCCACCGTCGATCGTTGCCCTGCTGCGAGCCGGCCTCCCGGTGTCGGTCCACCCGACTGCCGGCTGACGCGTTACGGGAAATCGGTAGGGTGCCGTCGGAGAGCGGCTTCATGATACGACCCCGCTTTCTGCTTGGGACGCTGGCCGCGTTGGCTGCCGCGGGACGTCCCGTTTCGGCAGCCGAAACGCATACGATGACGCCCGACGAACTGAGCCTCGCAAATCGCATCCTCGCGCACGAAAACGTCGTCGATGGGTTCGGCCACGTAAGCGTGCGCGACCCGCACGACGCGGCACGCTATCTGCTGGCGCGCAGCATGGCGCCCGCGCTCGTGACGAGCGCCGACATCCTTACCTACAGCATTGCCACCGATGAGCCGTTCGATCCACAGGGCCGCGTCAGCTATCTCGAGCGCTTCATTCACGGCGGAATCTATCGCGCGCGGCCCGACGTCAACTCGATCGTGCACAGTCACACCCAGAGCGTCATTCCGTTCGGCGTGTCGCAAGTTCCACTGCGGCCAATTTTCCACATGGCGGCGTTCCTCGGCGGCGGCAACGTGCCGATCTTCGAGATTCGCGAGGTCGCCGGTGACGCCACGAACCTGCTGGTTAGTTCACAACCGCTGGGAGACGCGCTCGCCCGAACGCTTGGTGCGGCGAACGTCGCGCTGATGCGGGGGCACGGTATGGTGGCCGTCGCGGGAACGCTGCACGAAGCAGTCTTCCGCGCATACTACACCGGACGCGACGCCGAGATCGAGAGCGAAGCGCTGCGGCTCGGAAACCCGACCTTCCTCAGTCCCGGCGAAGCGAAGGCGGCCGCAGCGACGCAGGGGGGCCTCGTCGACCGCAGCTGGGCGCTTTGGAAGACCAACGTCACGCCGAACTGAACGACAATGCGTCGACGATCGCAGGCAGGCCGCGCAGATCTCGCAGCACCCATTCGGGCGTCGGGCCGAACGTCTCCGCCGGCACACCGCCGCGGTTACACCACGCGACGCGCATACCGAACAGCGCGGCGCCGGTCGCATCCCAGCCGTTTGAGGATACGAACACGACGTGCTCGGCCGGCATATGATAGTGCGCGGTAACGAGTTCATAGACGCGGCGATCCGGTTTGAACACGCCTGCCGACTCGACGCTCAGCGTCGCGTCCAGAAGGTCGGCAATCCCGGCGTGCGCGATCGCCGCTTTCGCCGTTGACGGGGTCCCATTGGTAAGGACGGCGCAGCGCACGCCGCGTTCGCGCAGGTCGCGCAGCGTCGAGACGACGTCATCGTACGCACGAACGTTCTCCCATGCCGCGACCAGCCATTTTCGTTTCTGCTCATCCAGCGCGACACCATGCTTCTCGGCCGCGTACCGAAGCCCGTAATCGGTCATGGCGTCAAAGTCCTCGTGAACGCTCATGATCGCGCTCGCAAACGCATAGCCGATCTGTTTCTCGCGCCAGGTGGCGACGAATGCATCCGGCTCGCTGACGAGGGGAGCGGCGGCATCGCGCAGCGACGCAATATTCAGCAAGGTCCCGAAGAGATCGAACACGACCACGGCGGGTTTCATCCTTCGCCCTTCGGCCCTTCATTGCGGCGCACCCGGCCCCGACCGGCGCCCGCTCCCAGCCGCAGTTGAACACTCTGGGGCCAAGCGCTGGTTACAGATGATGTATGGCCGATCGGCGTACCCGGGTCGAGCGCGCGCTCGAAGCGCTATCCGCACTTCAGGTCGGGGACCCCGGCGCACGAGAACACGTGCGCACGATTTGCGCGTTCGCAACGGCGCCCGTCGCCGACGATACCCTGTGGCTGCTTCACCGACTCGATGACTTAGGCGTCGACGAATCGCGGATCGCGCTCGAGATCGATCGCCTAACCAATGCGACCGGAGGCGACAGGAGGCATGCGTTTGGGCTGCTTCGGGATGCTCTCGAACCGCGGCGTTCGGCGGTGCTGCGGCACCTTACGACCGCGCCCGGCGACTTGCGTATCGTCGTCGACCTGCGCGCAGCGTTGCTGAGTTCCCTCGCCCAGGGCGAAAACGCAGACCTGACGCCGCTGGGCGATGACCTTCGGTCGTTCCTCGCGACACGCGTCGAGGTCGGTTCGCTCGAACTTCGTCGCTTGACGTGGCGAGACTCAGCCGCGCTTTTGGAACGGCTGGCGAACCTCGAAGCGGTTCACGCTGTGCGCGGCTGGTTCGATCTGAAAGACCGGCTGGACGACGACCGCCGCTGCTATGCATTCTTTCACCCCGCGTTACCCGATACGCCGCTCGTCTTTATCGAGGTCGCGCTCACTGCGGAGACGCCGTCGTCCATCCGCGCCATTCTCAACCGCGACGCAGCCCCCGGCAATGCCGCGATCGCGCGTAGTGCGACCTTCTACTCGATCTCGAATTGCGAACCGGGTCTGAGCGGGATTCCATTCGGAAACGCACTCATCAAGCGTGCCACGGACGCACTCCGCGCGGAACTTCCGCAGCTGCGGGTTTTTGCGACCCTCTCGCCGATCCCAGGCTTTGCTCAGTGGGTGCACGCCCTGCGCGAAAAGATCGACCCCTCGGTACGCGAGAGGCTTGCGGTGCCGGGCTGGCATCGCGATGCGGCTACCGCAGGGTTCCTGCTCGAGCCGTTGCTGCGACTCGCTGCGCGCTATTTGCTCGAAGTGAAACGCACGGACGGCGCCCCGCTCGATCCCGTAGCGCGTTTTCATCTCGGCAACGGCGCCACCGTCGAGCGTCTCGACTGGCTTGCCGACCCAACGCCGCGCGGGCTGGCCAACTCGTTCGGCGTGATGGTCAATTATCGATACGCAGTCGAACGGCTCGCGAATAACCAACTCGCGTATGCACGCGCCTTCGCCGTCGATGCGGCACCCGTGGTCCGTGCGCTTGCAGCCGCCGAAACCACGCCCATCGGCGAAACGCGGCCGCAAGCACGGCGGCGCCGTTCGATATGGACGGCGATTCCGGACGTCGGTTCATGGGCACTGCGGCTTCTCGGGCGCCCTTCGTCGAATGTCTGAGCCGCCGCAGCGCGGCGGAACCGAACACGCTCCTCGGCGCGCGAAGACGCTGCGCTTTTCGAGGGGGACGATATCCCGCGCCCCGGCGGTTCCCGCATGACGCCGTCGCGGACCGCAAAGCTCTGGCAGCGGAGCTCGCCGACGGAAGTCCTCGCCGAAGCGATCCGCGCGCTCGAGCACTCAAATCGCTTGATCGCCGCCGAGGTGCACTCGCTCTCGGAACGACTGCCCAACTCACCCTAGCCGCGAGCGCGTTTTCCGGGTACAGGCTTCATGATCTCTTCACGAAGTCTGGGAAGGTTGCCGGCATGGCCGTGCTCACCGACCGCGCCACACGGCGCGAACAACGTTTTGTCCTTACCTCGGCGGTCGTCGTCGCGGTGGCAGCCGTCATCCTGAGTGTGGCCGCCATCGTCGGCGTCTACGATCTGCACCTGATGACCGTCCAACTGGACACCGTCGGGCAACGGCTTGGCACGCTCGACGAGATGAACCGCAAGCTCGACGGGGTGACGAAGATGGAGGCGCGCCTCGATTCGGCCGACGGGCGATTGATTGCGATGGAAACCATTCTCGAGCGCACCAACGGCAAGCTCGACAGCATGGACGCGCAGCTGCGCGGACTCACGGGCGATATGCGGGGACTGGACGCCGACCTGCGCAGTATGCGAAACGATGTCCACACCGTCGCGCACAAGATCGACGGCTCGTTCCTGTTTCGCTCGGTAAAGTAGGGCGCGACCAGGGGCTCTCAACGAGCGAACCGGTCGGTTCTCCGGCGGCGTATCCCCTGCGGTGCACCGTTTCAGGAGAATGTTCGTGAAGTCACTCATCCAAGCAGCTACCGCGTGTGCGACGTTGACCACACTCGGAGCACAAGTTCCCGCGCTCGGCGTGCAAGCGAATCCGCACATCGAGCGCACGTTCCACCCCGACTTCTCCCACGCGCTATCCGTCGATCAGATGGTGCACGCGTGGCAGGCCGAGCTGGATCGCATCAACCCGCCGATCGTCACGGGTGGGGGTTAAAGAAATGCTCCCCTTCTTCGGTATGTCGGCAATCGTGATCGCCGCGCTCATGGCCCCTTCCGCGCCGGCCCCGGCCGACGCCGTGAATGCCGCGCCGGTACCCGTACCGGTCGCCGCCGTTGCGCCGGCGGAACAGCGCCGCGTGGATCAACAGGCCGTCACCATCAAACGGCCGGCTACGGTAAGCGAGGACCCGCGCCAGCAGCAGTTGGACTTGCGCTTCGTCTTCCCGGCGCTCAGCGGCGACGGCGGCTAGGGCCCCGCGTGATCTTCGGCGCGGCTCAGGCCGCGCCGAAGACGCACACCGCAGGAAGCGGATCGCAGCTGCGCGTGGAACGCGCACCAATGCGATGGCTTTGACCGTGGCGGAACAATTGGACCAAGCGCGGGCACAAGCGTCCGCCATCGATGTACCGGCGGCATTGCGAAACTTGTCGCTGAGCGATGCCTACGACGTGCAGGACCACCTGGTCGCACGTCGGTTAGCTGCGGGTGCGCGCCAATCGGGTTGGAAACTCGGGATCACGAGCCCGATCAAACAGCGCGTGATGGGCATTACCCATCCGCTTTTCGGCCGAACCTTCGTCGAGGGTGAATACCCCACGTGTCGGGTCGTCGCGCATGCCGGATTCATCGCGCCCCGCACCGAGCCGGAGTTGGCCTTTGGGTTGGCATCGACGATCGACGCGTCGATGGAGACGGACGCGCTTCTGGCAGCGATCGCCTTCATCGCGCCGGCGCTCGAGATCACCGATAGCCGGTATCGCGGCGGAAACCGCACGGCGGTTGAACTCGTCGCCGACAACACGTCCTCGTCCGCGTACGTGATCGGCCCGCGGACCCGACCGCATGACGCGGGCTTCTTCGGCGCGCTCACGACCGAACTGCTCCGTAACGGCAGCGTCGTTGCGTCCGCGTCGACCGCGGACGTTCTGGGAGATCCGCTCAACGCGCTCAAGGCACTGGCCGCGCACCTCGCCTGGCGCGGACTGCGCGCCGAGCAGGGCGAGATCGTGCTGAGCGGCGCGATCACCGATGCGATACCCGTGTCCGACGGCGACATCGTCGAAGCGCGCATCGCCGGTCTGGGTGCCGCGACCGTGGAGTTCGCCTAGCGCCGAACGGTCAGCTATTTCGGCAAAAACGACGTATTGATGAAGGCGGCGTAATCCGGAAGCTGGGAAATCTCTTTGAGTGCCATCATCTGCGCGCCGTAATACTTCGCGCGGCCGATGTACTCCGGATCGATCTCGTAATCGAAGTTGATGTTGTTCATGGCCAGGTCAAGGATCTCTTTGCTCGGCCCTAGAATCTTGGTCGTCATCGCTTCGAATTCGGCGCGGTTCCCCGATTTCGACGCCCAACGGCACGCGGCGACATGCGTCTTCACCACGTCGCGGACGTAGTCGGGCTCTTTGGTGACCAGCTCGCGGCGCGTCGCGAACACGACGTTGATCGAACCGACCGGCGTATTGTACGGGTAGAGCAGAACGCGTCCCTTACCGGAGAGCGTGCTGATCGAAGGGCCGGGCTCCGAACCAACGTAGGCGTCGACGTCCCCACGCGCGAGCGCGTTCGCCATGTCTCCGAAGCTCAGCCGCACGAGCTGCACGTCCGACGGCGTGAGCGCGCTCATCTTCATCAGTTCGCGCAGCACGACTTCCTGCGTCGAGCCGGGCTGATACGCGATCTTCTTCCCCTTCAAATCGGCGAACGTTTTGGCCGTGCTCGACGCCGCCACGACGACGGCCATCGCTTTACCGCCCGCTGCGGCAATCACGGTGACCGGTTGCCCGGCGGCTGCGCCCAGGGTCGCCGCCGCAAGGCCGAAAATCCCGAAATCGACGCTGCCGCTCACGACCGCATCCTTACCGTCGGGAGGCGTGTCGAAAACGATGACTTGATACGTCGTGCCCGGCGAAGCGAACTTCTGATAGAACTGCATCACGACGGTATTGACCGTCTTGAGCATCCCGACTTTGATCGTGCGCGCGTCGGCCGCCCGGACGAAGGACGGCACGGCACCGGCG
>PMOG01000215.1:0-12786 GCA_003161555.1 Vulcanimicrobiota bacterium
AACAGCGGCTCGAGCATCAGCACGAGCGGGTAGCGTTTGCGGCCCGCGATCCGCTGCCGCACAACGTACGACCCGACTGCTACGACTTGCTTGAGAGAGACCGCCATCTATCCTCCGGGGGGAGCGGCGCCGGCCGCGTATCCATGCTCTCGAAACCACATCACCGCGGCAGAAAGTGCCGGGGCGAGGGGGCGGTGTGGGACCGCGAGCGCTTCAGTAGCCTTCGACGCGTCGTAGTACATCGTCTGCTTTGCCATACGGACGCTTTCGTAGGAAACGTCAGGACGGAAGCCGACGGGGGCGAGCACGAACTCGCCGAGTGCGGCGTAGGCGAGCGGGATGAACCGCGGCAGCCGCAGGCGCGGCGCCGGCAGCCCGGTCAGCGCCGCCAGCTGTTCGAGCAGGCTGCGTAGGGTGCGGTTCTCGTTGCCCAGGATGTAGCGTTCGCCGGTTGTCCCCAGCGCGTAAGCGGCGAGATGGCCGGCCGCGACCTCGGCGACGTCGACGAGGTTGAGGCCGGTGTCGACGTAGGCAGGCATGCGCCGGGTCAGAAACCGGACGAAGATCTCACCGGTCGGCGTGGGCTTCGCATCCCACGGACCGACCGGCGTGGTCGGGTTCACGATCACGACGTCCTGGCCGGCGGCGACGGCTGCGCGCGCCTCGGCCTCGGCGAAATACTTCGAGCGCTTGTACGCGCCCACCAGCGCCGCCGGGGGACTCTGGTACGTTTCGTCGGCCGGGCGGCCGTCGCCGCGCACGCCGATCGCCGCGACCGAACTGGTGTGCACCACGCGCGGAACGCGCGCCGCGCGAGCGGCCGCCAGAACACTGCGCGTGCCTGCGACGTTGGTCCGTTCGAGGTCGGCGCGGTCGCGATGCCACAGGCTGTAGTGTGCGGCGAGATGGAAGACGGCGTCGCAGCCCCTCATCGCGTCGGCCAAGGACGGCGTGAAGAGGTCGCCCGCCACGCGGTCCAGCGGCAGCCCGTCGAGCGAATCGGCGCGGCCGCGAACGAGCGCGCGGACGTGCCAGTTCTCGGCCAGCAGCGCACGCACGACGTTGGCGCCGACGAAACCGGAGGCGCCGGTAACAAAGGCGGTGCGCGCCAAAAAGGCCTACGTGCCGAAGAGCAGCGGGCGCTTGCGGACGCGGTCGGCGATCCAGCGCAAGGTCGGGTTCGTGAGCGCCGACGTCGAAGCGGCGACGACGATTGCCCGCACTTCGGCGCGTGCGATCTTCACGCTGCCGCCGGGCACGAGCATGCCGTCGGTGCTCTCCAACTCGCGCATGGTCGCGATCGCGAAGAGCACCGGCAAGACGCAGAAGAGCCGGATCCGCGGCGCCGCGACCGGGATCGCTTCGATGTAGCGCAGCGAACGGTCGATGTCATCCTGCGCCATCGCCATTAGCGGAATCAGCGCGTCGCGATTCGCGGCGCGCTGCTCGACGCGCAGGATCGCGGCGTGGTCGCTGCCGACGGCTGCAAGTAATTCGGAGGGAATGTAGACCGCGTTCTCGCGTTCAGCATCCCAGGCGACGTCCTTGAGAATGTTGACGGTCTGCAGCGCCTCACCGAACGCTTCGCAATCCTCGAGCAGGCGCGCGTAGGTGCGCGCGCCGATCAGCTGCGAGTGCTCGTGCCATAGTTCGGTGAGCAAATGCCCAACCGTTCCGGCGACGTAATAGCAGTACTCGCGAAACTCATCGACCGTCACGATGCGAATTCCGCCCGGATGCTCGAGCACGAAGCGGCGCATCCCGGTCACCATCTCTTCGACCCAGCGGCGCAGGATGGCGCGCGTGTTCGGGTCGAGTTCGCGCCACATTAGAAAGACGTGGCCCGTCGTACCGACCAATTCGAGATAGTCGTCGCTGGCGGTCAGTTCCGGTACCAGACTGCTGAAAGCGTCGGCGTCGGCGGGGTGGTCGAAGCAAGCCAGAAAGGCGTCCAGCAACTCCGCTTTGCGCTGCGGGCTCAGCAGCAGATCGTCCTCGACGGTGTCGGCGATGCGGCAGAGCAGGTACCCGACGCGGACCGGCGGTTCCAGTCGGGCGGGCAAGAGTTTGATCCCGAGGGAGAAGGTCCGCGAGACGCGGGGCAGGATCAGACGCGACTCGCGCGTTGCTCCGCTGACCATGGATTGCTCCGCCTGCATCGGCGTCTCGTCACCTCCCGTAGCACGCGCACGCACCGTACGCTCTTCGTGCCTCAGTACACGCCTCCGCTTCCGGCGGTGGCAGTTGTGCGCGGCGCGCCGGAGCAGGAAAGCGCTTCCTCTTGGCGAGGAACCACGAAACATGCGACCCGGAACACCTCAGCACCGCGATCTCTTCTGCCGGACCTTCATCGACACACACGTTGTGTTCGAACCCGAGGCGCTGCCCTGGCCCGACTTGGAGCCGAAGTACCTCGAACGCCTGCGCGATTTCCCGCTCTGGGGGTACGCTCGGGCCATCGAACAGCGCGCCGGCCGCATGGTGACGGCGTTTGCGCAAACGCTGGACGACCCGCTCATACGCGAGGCGGTCGCGGTGCAAGGGGTCGAGGAAACCCGTCACGGGCGGCTGATGACCCACGTCCTGGAGCGCTACGGGATCGCGGTCGCGCCGCTCGACATCTCCGACCCGCCGGCGCGCCGCGAGGACTTCCTGATTTTCGGCTTCGGCGAATGCACCGACTCCTTCGTCGGCTTCGGCGCGTTCGCGGTGGCGCGGCAGAAGCAGCTCTTCCCCGACTCGCTGCTCGCGATCTTCGACAACGTACTCTACGAAGAAGCGCGGCACATCGCATTCTTCATCAACTGGTGGCGCTACGAAGAAGCGCGCGCCGGCCGCGACCGTATGCCGCAGCGCTGGCTCGACGCGGCGAAATATCATGTCCGGGCACTGATCGGCACCGCCAAAGGCGCCTCCGACGGCCCGCAGCTGCCCGAACTCGACGGCGCGCAGATCAAACGCATGCTCGACGGTTTGACGCCGGTGATGGTGCTCGAAGCGGCGCTGGCGGAAAACGCGCGTCACATGTCGCGATTGGATAGCCGCTTGATCAAGCCGATCTTGATGCCGACGCTCGCGCGGCTGGCCGTCGTCGCGCTGCGTATGCTGCCGCCGCGCGCCGAGGCGCCCGCGACGTCCCGGCTTCAGCCGGTCGGAACGCCGGCCTCGCAAAGCGCGGCATAACGGCCCAGCGCCGAGATCGGGAAGTGCAGCCGGTACTGGTGGTAGTTCAGGTAGAAGTGCTGCGGAAATCCGGTCCCGGTGAATTCGGGTTCGTTCCAGCTCCCCTCGGCGTTCTGGGTCGCCAGCAGAAAGCGGACGCCGCGCTCGATTGAAGGCATGAAGGCGTCCGCGATCGCCGGCAGACGTTCGACGCAGGCGAGCAATCCGATCAGCGCCCACGCCGTTTGGCTGGCCGTGCTGGGGCCGATTCCGCGCAGCGCCGGGTCGAGGTAGCTGGCCGTGGTTTCACCCCAGCCGCCATCGCCGTTCTGCACGCTCTTGAGCCACACGGCGCCGCGCACGACCGCGGCATCGACGCGTCGCCTGCCGCGGCTGGTCGGACCGAGCGCCGCCAGCGCGCCGCTGGTGCCGTAAACGTAGTTCACGCCCCAGCGTCCGAACCACGCACCGTCGGCCTCCTGTTCGTCGAGCAGGTAGGCGAGGCCGTGTTCGAAGCGCAGCGGTCCGAGCGGCGGACCGCCGCGGGCGACCATCTCGAGCACGCGCGCCGTCACGTCGGCGGTGCTCGGATCGATCATGGCGTGCAGGTCGCCGTAGGGCACGCGATTGAGCCACGCCTTGTCGTTGTCGACGTCGAAAGCTGCCCAGCCGCCGGTCCGGCATTGCATGGTCGCGATCCACGCCGTCGCGCGCTCCAGCGCACCGCGCACGCGGTCGCGGTCGGGATAGTCAACGGCGGCCAGCGCCATCACCACGACGGCGCTGTCGTCGACGTCGGGATACCACGCGTTCTCGAACTCGAACGCCCAGCCGCCGGGCTTGCCGGTCCGGTTCTTCAGCGCCCAGTCGCCGTAGCGGGAGACGATTTGTTTGTCCAGCAGCCAGTCGGTGGCGCGCAGCAGCCGCGGATCGCCGGGCGGCGTCCCCGCGTCGACCAGCGCGCGAACGGCGAGCGCCGTATCCCAGACCGGCGAGATGCACGGCTGCACGCGATAGCCGCCGGCATCGGTAATGCTGAAGGCGTCGATCGCCGACCAGCCGCGGACCACGACCGGGTCGTGCGCGTCGTATTCGATCGCGCGCAGGGCGAGCATCGCGTTGAGCATGGCGGGGATGATGCCGCCCCAATCGCCGGTCGCTTCTTGCCGTTCGACCGTCCAGCGTTCGGCTAACGCCAGACCGCGCGTACGAAACGGCACCCGACCGGCGCGCTCCAGGGCGGCGAAGATTTCGTCGAGGACGGTGAAAAAACGCGCGATCCCGTCGCTCGGCGCCGACGCGACCGGCGCGTCATCGCGGCCTTCGGCAAAGAGCTCGTCGAGGTTGAGCTCGGGGCCGTAGACGGGTTTGCGATCGAACAGCAGGATCAGCGGAACGGTACTGCCGCGTGCCCAACTCGACAAGTCGTAGATCGAGAACGGCCCGTTCGCGGGCAAGAGCATCAGCCAGGGTGGAAGCGAGGGGAGACTTCCCCACGGGTACGCGCCGATCAGCGCCAGGTGCAGCTTGGTGAACACGCGCGAACGTGCGATGCCGCCCCGCGCCAGGATGAAAGCGCGTCCGCGCACGAGCGCCGGGTCGGAAGCGGGCACGCCGAGCATCCGCAGCGCCATATATGCCTCGATGCTGACGCTGAGTTCGCCGCCGTCGCCGTAGGCGAGTTCCCAACCGCCGTGCGCCCGCTGCTCGCTGCGTACGTAGTGTTCGGCGCGCGCATGGGGAACGCGGTCGAAGCGATCCCATACGTGGTGCAGCAGAATGACCTCGGCCGTGATGGAGACGTTCGACTGCAGTTCCGCCCACCAGTATCCGGCCGGCCGCTGACGCGCGAAGAGCGCGTCGACGGCGCGCGCCAGCGCATCGCGCAGATGTGCGCGGGAGGGGCGGACGGTCGCGCGATCCGAAGCTCGCATGTCGATGCTCAATGTGGTTCGTGCCGGTGTTTGGGTAGCCGCGGCGTCATGGTTGACCCTCGCGGTGGCTCGCGGGCGCTTTTGGGACGCGCGTGCGGATCGCCTCCGTCCGGCGCCGCCGGAGACGGACCCGCCCGACGTCCACGTCGTCGTTCCGGCCCGCGACGAAGCGGACGTGATCGGGCGAACGCTGCGCTCGCTGCTCCGACAGCGCTACGCCGGCCGCGTGGCGATCACGTGCGTCGACGATCGCAGCAGCGACGCAACCGCCGCGATCGCGCGGACCGTTGCTGCCGAGGACGGAGCGAACGAGCGCGTCGCTATCGTGGCCGCGCGCCCGCGGCCGGATGGCTGGACGGGCAAGGTGTGGGCGCTCGCCGAGGGGGTGGCCGCGGCGGATGCGGCCGGCGCGGAACCGGCGTTCTGGTGGTTTTCCGACGCCGACGTCGAGCACGATCGCGATACGCTCGCCCGGCTCGTCGCAACCGCGCTGGCCGACGAACGCGACTGCGTCTCGCAGATGGTCGCGCTCTCGTGTACGACCGGCTGGGAACGGCTGCTGATTCCCGCCTTCGTGTATTTCTTTCGCCTGCTGTATCCGTTCGCGTGGGTCAACGACGACCGCCGCGCAACTGCGGCCGCGGCCGGCGGCTGCGTCCTGCTGTCCGCGCCGATGCTGACCCGCATCGGAGGCGTCGCGCGGATCAAGAGCGACCTGATCGACGATTGCGCGCTGGCAGCCGCGGTCAAAGGCGCGGGCGGCCGGCTGTGGCTGGGCCTCGCGACGACGTCGCGCAGCGTGCGTCCGTATGCGTCGCTCGATGAGATCTGGGCGATGGTCGCGCGCTCGGCGTACACGCAGCTCAACTACTCGCCCGTGCTGCTGGCCGGCACGGTCGCGGGCATGGTTCTGCTCTATCTGGTGCCGCCCGCCGCGCTCGCAGCCGGAGCCGCGACGCGGCGTTGGGATGTGGCGGCGGCGGGATTGCTCGGCTGGGGCGTGATGGCCTTGACCTACGCGCCGACGATGCGGTTGTATGGGCGGCCGCGGCCGGCCGCGCTCACCCTGCCGCTGGCGGCCCTGCTGTACACCGCCATGACCGTCGACTCCGCACTGCGGCACGCGCGGGGTCGCGGCGGAACGTGGAAAGGTCGCGACTTCACGCCGTCAGTGTAAGCGTGCGCGCGACCGTACCCAACGTGTGCAGCGCGCGACGCGCATCGCGCGCGAACGCGAACGCTCCGCGCGGATCGCGGGCAAAGGCGGCTGCAAGGCGCGCGACATCGAGCCGCCCGTCGGGGCGGATCACGTTCTCCATTGCCGGCAGGTCGCACCGCGCATCGTCGCTGACGACGCGCACCATACCGAACCGCACGCCACGCTCACCCAAAGCGGCGGCGAGCGCGGCGCCTTCCATGTCGACGACATCGGCGTCGTAGCGCGCCGCGTACGCCTCACGTTCGGCGCGTCGCGTGATGACGTGATCCGCGCTGCAGCCGCGGGCGCCGTATGCGTGCGGGAGTGCGGCCGCGAGCGCGTCGGCGAACGTGTGCTCGAGCGGCACCGTGCCGGTGCCGGCGGCAATTTCGCGGTAGACGATGACGTCGCCGACGGTACGCGACCGCAGCGCACCGCACAGGCCGAGCACGACGACGCCGGCATCGGCGGGAAACGGGGGCAGCGCGGCGGCAGCCGCCGCGCCCGCCGCGGTCGCGACGATGCGCGCGTGCGGTACCGCGCGGCGGACGGCGTTCGCCTCGGCGCCTTGCGGCACGACGAAGGTCAGGTTCATCCGACGATCGTGCCGCTGCGGTCGATGCGCAGCGTTTCGTCGGCCCAGCGCACCGGCCGCGATCCAAAGCCCGCCAGCCAGATGCCCGCGCCGAGCAGATCCCGCGCGGGGATCAGCCACGTCTCGCGCTCTACGGCGCCGAACGACGTGCGCGCCGCTTGCGCCAGCGCTGCCCGCAGCGCGTAGGCTGCCGCGAGCCCGATCAGTGCCGGCCGGCGACGCGTCACGATGCCGTGCACCAGCGCCAGCGCGATCGGGAACGTCAGGAGCAGTCCCGCGTAGCCGGCGGGTTCGAGCGCGCGGTGCGTCCGCGCCCAGCGCAGTTCGTGCCGCAGCAGCGCGCCGAGAGACGGCTCGGCAACCAGGTTCTCCACGACGTAATTCGACAGCTCGACCCGCAGGCCGCGCTCGACGACCAGCGCGCACAGCCGTGCGTCGTCGGCGAGGTGCGCGCCGATCGCATCGAGCCCCCCGATCGCGTCGAAGACGGCGCGCCGGATCGCGATCGTCGCGCCGAACCCGAACCGCACGCCCATCAGCGCCTGCGCGACCAGCACCGACGGCGCGAACTGCTGGTGGTTCGCCATCGCGCCCAAACGTGAGGCCACGGTCGGTTCGAGCGCGCGGCCGCGATAGAGGCAGGTGACGGCGCCGACGCCTGGATCCTCGAACGGCGCCACGATCGCGTGCAGGTACCCGGGCGTCACCAGCATGTCGCTGTCGGCGAAGACCAGGATCTCGCCGCGCGCGTGCGGCAGCAGCGCGGCCAGCGTGTCGACTTTCGGGTTGGCATAATGCGGCGTGCCGGGCTCCGCCCAGGCGAGGCTGACGCGCTGCGGAGATTCGGCCGCAACTTCGCGCGCTGCGTGCAGCGCCGAATCGTCGGGATCGCGCGCGCCGAGGATCACCTCATAGTCGGGATAGTCTTGGCGGCAGAAGGAGCGCAGTTTCATCGCCAGCAGCGGTTCGCTGCCATGCAGCGGCTTGAGGATCGAAACGGGGCGCGTCGCCGCGCCCGCCGCCGCGCGGCGGCGTCCGAACGCGAGCGTACGCCCGAGCGCGAACCCGGTGTAAAACATGCTCGCCGCGAGCGCTATCCCCGTCACGACGCTGAGCGCGCCGCGCGCGTCACGCATGCGAGGAGTTGAGGCCGCCGAAGGGGATCGTCGCAGTTCCCGGCGCGCGCAGCACGCGCGCGACCTCGGGATCGACCAGCGCCGCGAGTTCGTCCTCAAGCCGATACTCCGCCAGCGCCGGGGCGATCCCGTCCCAGCGCCGGGTTGCGGCGTGGAAGAAGATCTCGGTGACGCCGGGCTGCAGTTGGGCCAGCAGTGCGCGCACCCGGGGCGGCGTCATCCGGCCCGAGTCGCCCAAGCCGAACACGCGATCGTTGTGCGCGATCCCCGCCGCCGCCAGCCGCGCTTTCATCAACGCGAGCCACGGCGCGAGCAGGTAGGCATTGGCGAAACGCAGGCCGCGCGCGTCGCCGGCCGCGCGCCACGAGGGACCGAAGGGCTCGAAGGGGATGCGGAACGGCGGCCGTCCGTAATCGCGCGCGACCTTGAGCATGATCCCGAAGACCGTCGGGTGGACGTGCATGTGGCACTGCGCGTTGACGTGATCGAAGCGTAAGCCCGTCGCTGCAAAGGCGGCGAACTGGGCCCGGATCTCCGCTTCGAGCTGGCGCCGCACGCGGGGATGGAAGAAGTAGCGCACGGCGGCGCGCGCGAGATCGGAGCGCAGCATGCCGGTGCCGTCGACGAGATCGGGGATCGCTTCGGGCGGCAGCAGCGGACGGCCGTCGACGACGACGACGTGCAGCCCGACCCCGAGCGCCGGCATCGCTGCCGCGCGCGCTACGGCGTCGGCGGCAGCCGGTTCGGCCACCATGAGGCTGGCCGCGGTGAGCACTCCCTCACGGTGCGCGCGTTCGACCGCTTCGTTGACGGGGATCGCGAGTCCGAAGTCGTCGGCGGTGACGATGACCCGTCGCAGTGCGCCCTCAGCGCGCGTGCTGGGCATCCGCGCCGGGTTCGGCGGCGACGATCTTGTAGTCGGTGAACGTCGCGTGACAGACGACGTGATAGGTGGGCAGGCGAATGTCGGCGTCTTCGGTCGACGGAACGGGGATGCCGTCGACAAAGACAGGGGTGACCGCCACGCCGATCTCGCCGCCGTTGACGTAGGCCCACTCGATCTTGCGCAGACCTGCCGGGTCGAGTTCGGCGTGCACGCCCTTGACGTGGCCGTCGACTTTGTCGCGCATTTCGAAGAAGGTGCGGTCGCCGGAGTGCGTCAGGCTGGTGACATCGTAGTGCTCGGGCCAGGTCGACGGAATCATCGGGTCCATCTTGAGGTCTTCGAAGCCCTTGCCGAACCATGGTACGTGCTCGAAGTGGACGCTGTAGAGGTCGGGCCGTTTGAACGAGATCGTACCGTTCAGATGGAAAGCCAGGTAGGGGAAGGACCGCAGGATCACGTCGACGTGCAGGTGCGACGTATAGGACTGTACGGCCGACGTGCGTGCGCCGTTCAGGGCGAACAGCCGGGCGGCTTCTTCGGACGGGGCGGACGGGGCCGGCGCTTCACCCAGCAGCGCAATGGTCGCCGCAAGCACGGCGACGCGTTGCAAAAAACGCATCGATCCTTCAACGCGTGCGGCCGCGCCTTGGTTGCTATCCGTGCGGCCGCCTGTTTCGGGCGCGGCCCGCTCGGGAACCAGGTTGGGTAATGCGTGCGGAATATCAGGTCCCCGAGTCAGTCCCCGACGTACCGTCGGGGCCGGACGTGCCCGAGATCCCGGCCGACCCGACCTCGCCGGGGGGCGACCCGGAGCCTCAAGACCGCCTCGCAGCCATTACGACTTTCGTAGGAGGACGCTAACGATGCGCATTGTCATGCGACTCGGAGTACTTGTTCTGGCGCTGTTCCTCGCCGGCGCCCCCACGTTGGCTCTGGCTCAGACCACGACCGGCGGCAGCACCACGACGACGAGCGGCGGAACGGCCGGTAACGGCGGCGGCGCGGCGGCCACCAACGCGAACCCCGGCACCAGCTCGACCACGAGCAACAACGGCACGACCACCACGACCACGTCGACGACGGTGTCGACCATGAACTGGATCTGGGTCGCCGTCGGCGGAATCGTGCTGATCGTCATCGTCGCGGTCATTGCGATGAGCACCATGGGGTCGAAAGGCGACACCACCGTCATTCGGCGCGACTAAGCGGAAGAAGCCCGTACGAACGAGTAGAGCCGTCACGTGGGTGACGAGCTCTACCCGTACGTACTCGACCCCAAGCTCACGCCGGCCATCTGGGGCGGTGACGCGCTGGTCACGCGCTACGGAAAACACGGTGATCCCACTCAGCCGTTGGGCGAGTCGTGGGAGTGCTGGGACGACAATGCGATCCGCAACGGACACTTTGCCGGATCGACGCTGGGTGCGCTGCGCAATGACCTCGGCACCGAGCTGACCGGCAGCATCGATCCACGCCGGCAGTTCGCCGTTCTCACCAAGATCATCGACGCGCATCAAGCGCTATCGGTGCAGGTGCATCCCGACGACGCCTACGCCCAGCGCGTCGAACATCAGCCCAACGGTAAGACGGAGTGCTGGCTCGTGCTCGCCTGCGATGCCGGAGCCGAGATCATCCTCGGTTGGAATCGTGACACGTCGCGCGAGGAGTACGAACGTCGCGTCGTCGACGGGACGCTCGGCGATCTGCTGCGGCGCGTTCCGGTTCAGCCGGGCGATGTGTTCTATCTGCCGGCCGGTACGCTGCACGCGATCGGCGCCGGGATTCAGATCTTCGAAACGCAGCAGACCAGCGATCTGACGTACCGCATCTTCGATTGGAACCGGGTCGATGCCGACGGGCGGCCGCGCACGCTGAACGTGGAGAAGGCGGCCGACGTGCTCGACTTTCACGCGGGCTCGCGCGGTGCGGTGCGAACGCTCGCGTACGCCGACGCCGAAGGCGAGCGCGCGCTCTTGATCGGCGCCGGCCGTTTCGCCGTCGAACGGGTCACGATTCGCGGTGCCGTGTTGCGCCTTGCGACCGACGGCCAGCCGCTCGCGATCACGGCGATGGATGCCCACGTGCGCGTTGACGCCCGCGAGCAGAGTACGGTGCTCGCGCCGTGGCAGACGGCCGTCACGCCGGGCGCGGTCGACGAGGTGCAACTCGTCCCCGGTGGCGAGGAGCGCGTGCGCGCGCTGGTCGTGCGGCCGGAACCGAATCGTGAGGCGATGCGCGGGCGTGCCGTGGGCGCCGGCTGCAGCGCCGCGGATGCCGACGCCTTTTTTGCCCAGTTCTGAGTCGCGGTGCTGATCCGCGGCGTCGGTCTTCGCGGCGCCGTTGCGATCAACACGATCACGATGATCGGGATCGGCCCGCTGATCACGATCCCGCTCGTGCTCGGGGCGCTGCACGGCCCGCGCTCGCTGGTCGGCTGGATCGCGGGTGCGGTGCTGGCGCTATGCGATGGGTTGGTCTGGGCCGAATTGGGTTCGCGCTACCCGGGCTCCGGCGGCACGTATGGATACTTGCGCGCCGTGTTCGGGCCGCACAAGCTCGGCGCGCTGCTGAGTTTCATCTTCGTCTGGCAGACGATCGTCTCGGTGCCGCTGCTGCAGGCCTCGGGTTATATCGGCTTCGCGAACTATGCCGGCTACCTGCTGCCCCAGCTGAGCACGAATCCCATGGCGCAGAAAATGGTCGCGATCGGGGTCGGCATCGTGACGCTGCTGGCGCTGTACCGCGGCATCACCGCGGTCGCCAAAGTCGGCGTCGTGCTGGCCGTGATCGTGTTGTTCACGCTGGCGTGCGTCATCGCTGCGGCCTTCACGCACTTTTCCCCGGCGCAGGCGTTCGCCCTCGGCGCCGGCGATTCGTTTTGGAACGGGCTGCGCGCGGGCTTCGGTCCGGCGTTGATCGTCGCGATGTACGATTACGTCGGCTACGGCGCGGCCAACACGATCGGCGACGAAGTGATCGCGCCGCAGCGGACCCTGCCGCGCGCGATCGTCATCGCGATTGGGCTCGTCGCCGCCGCCTACATCGCACTGCAAACCGGCGTGCTGGGCGCGATCCGGTGGGAAACGATCGTCCCCCGCGCCGACGGGTCGCTCCCGGCGCTGGGCCAGTACGTTGCCTCGGCGGTCGTCGAGCGTTCGTTCGGCGTGCCGGCCGCGGTAGTGGTAACGCTGCTGATCCTGATCACGGCCTTCGCGTCCGTGTACGGCAACCTGCTGGGCTTCTCGCGCATTCCGTTCGCAGCTGCGAGCGACGGCGCGTTCTTTGCCGCCTTCGCGCACGTTCATCCCCGCCACCGGTTCCCGGACCGGGCGCTGCTCGTGATCGGGCTGCTGGCCCTGCCGGCCTGTTTCTTTTCGCTCGACGCCGCGATTGCGTGGCTGACGGCCGGCGTCGTGCTGATCCAGCCGATCGGTCAGTTGGCTGCCCTTGCGGCCATGCGGCTGCGTGGCGAGCGAGCGCCTTTTCGCATGTGGCTCTATCCCGTGCCGGCACTGGTCGCCCTGACCGGCTGGATCTTCGTCTTTCTGAGTTCCGGGACGGCCGCCATGGCCTTCGGCTTGGGCAGTGTCGCGCTGGCAATGCTTGCCTTCCTGATCGGCGCTCGCCGGCGGGCGGCCTGGCCCTTCACGGCGCTGGAACCTCGGTTGCCTGGGTAGGAATGGGGGACGGGCTTTTCTGGGAGTGTCCCAAGGTGGCTTTCACCGGCGCCTTACCAGGTCTTCATCTGCTGCTTAGCACGACCGGGCCCGGGCGGACGTACATCGGATACAACCATGCATACTCTAGAACGGCCGGCGACCAATGGCCGGGTCACATCCCTCAATCTCGAGCCCGCGCGTCGTCGCCCGCGTTGG
>PMOG01000215.1:12835-13054 GCA_003161555.1 Vulcanimicrobiota bacterium
CGCGCAGACCGTGACCGCCAGCGGCACGCTCAATCCGCAAAACACCATTTCGGTCGGTACGCAGGTGTCGGGCACGATCTCCGAGATCGACACCGACTTTAACGCGCACGTCAAGAAGGGCCAGATCCTGGCCCGCATCGACCCGACCGACTTCAACGCCGCGCTCGCGCAATCCGAGGCGACGCTTGCACAGAGCGAAGCCCAAGCGCAGGCCAGCGG
>PMOG01000095.1 GCA_003161555.1 Vulcanimicrobiota bacterium
AGCTACCCGCACTGCTGGCGCTGCAAGAACCCGGTGATCTTTCGTGCCACCGCGCAGTGGTTCATCGGCATGGAACGTAACGCGCTCCGTGCGCGTGCCGAACGCGCGATCGATACGGTGCGCTTTCTGCCCGAGTGGGGCGCGACCCGGATGTCGCAGATGGTCGAAAAGCACCCGGAGTGGTGCGTCTCACGGCAGCGCGTCTGGGGCACGCCGATTCCGGCCGTCGTGTGCACCGCCTGCGGCGAGGCGACGCTCGATCCGGTGCTGGCGCGAAACTTGGCCGGCGCGATGCGCGAGCGGCCGTTCGCAGCCGGCAACGCGTCGGACCTCTGGTGGACCGAACCGGTGGCCGCGTTCGCGCCGCCCGACTTGCGCTGCGCGCGCTGCGGCGGCACGGCGTTCGAGAAGGAACGCAACATCGTCGACATCTGGTTCGAGTCGGGTGTGAGCTGGCGCGCCGTGCTGGTCGAACGCGGTCTGCCGTTCCCGGCCGACGCCTATCTCGAGGGCGGCGATCAGTACCGCGGCTGGTTCCGGTCGAACCTGATGACGTCGGTTGCGATTCGCGACCGCGCGCCGTACAAGCAGGTCATCTCGCATGGGTGGGTCGTCGATGAGCACGGGCACGCGATGCACAAGTCGGCCGGGAACTTCCTCGCCATCGACGACGCGGTCGGCAGATACGGAGCCGATCTGCTGCGGCTCTGGGTCGCCTCCAGTGAGTTCACCAACGACGCGCGGCTGGGCGCCGTGCTGCTCGAGAACGTCGCCAACGTCTACCGCAATCTCCGCAACCGGCTGCGCTTTCTGCTCGGCGCGCTCGACGGGCTGAGTCCGCAGACGGTGGTGCCGCGCGCGGCGATGGAACCGCTCGACCAACTCGCGCTGAGCGCGCTCGACGCCTTCGCCGGCGAGGTGAGCGAACACGAGCGCGCCTTCCGGCTGCACGATGCGTACGTGGCGCTGACGCGTTTCGACACCGACGACCTCTCGCGGTTCTATCTCGACGCGCTCAAGGACCGGCTCTACTCGAGCGCGGCCGGAGAACCGCGCCGGCGCAGCGCGCAATCGGCGCTCTTGCAGGTCTTCCGGACCCTGTGCGTGCTGCTGGCTCCGATTCTCTCGTTCACCGCCGAGGAAGCGTGGCAGAGCCTCAATCCCGCCTTGCGCGGGAATGAGGAATCCGTCTTCGACCTGCAGCTGCCGGCGGTCGTGCCGGTCGACGGTGAGGCGCTCGCGATCTGGTCGCTGCTCAAGAACCTGCGCGCGGAAGTGGCCGCGAACGAGGGGATGCGCGACTTCCAGCTCGATGCTGCGGTCGCCGTCGAGACGCCGTTGTTCGAGCGCGTGCTCGCTCTCGGCGACGGTTTGCGCGAAGCCCTTGTCGTCTCCGCGTTGCGCGAAGTCGGCCGCGCCGGGGGCGGCCGCTCGCAGGTCACCGTGTTCCCCGCCGCCGGCGAAAAGTGCCGGCGCTGCTGGAAGTATTTGTCGCTCGGCACGGACCCGGCGCATCCGACGCTCGACGCGACCTGCGCGGCGATCGTGCGCGAGTGGGAAGCCTCGGCCTAAGAACGCACGCGAGCCGGCGCCTTCCGCTTCGAGCGCTGCGCCGCCACGCGGTATTTGACGATCCGCGCGACCAGTGCGAGCGGCAGCGGCCGGTCGAAGGTAAATTGCACGGAACCCTTGGCGGCCTTGAACGCCGACAGCTCCGTCTTGAACGCCGCGATCGCGGCGGCGCCCGGATAAAAGCCGACGTGGTTCGTGTGCGCCGCGAACCAGACCAGCATGCCGTCGAGGCGAAATGCCGGCATCCGGTAGCTGATCGTTTCCGTCGCTTCGGGCGCGGCCTTGCGGATCGTCTGCCGCAGCGAGCGCAAGCGCCGCTGCACGTCATCCGGAAAGCGCTCGGCGTAGTCATCGAAATCCTTGGCGATCCGCGCGTTCATGCGACCTCCTGGCAGCGCAGGCCCCTTCGTTTCGCACGCGGCCGCCTCATTGTGCTCCGCTTTGCACGGCTGGATCAGTGCGCGAGCGTCCAAGGTGAAGCGATGGTGAAGCTAGGGTCAATCGTCGATTAAGTCGCAGGCCGGCCAAAGCGGTTCGGCGGCGCCGGGACGAAGGGGTCTGTCGGAGGCTTCATGATCGACGGCATGCTGTTCGATGCGAATCCCGTCGCCACGTTCGTGTGTGACGGCGTCACGCTTGCGATTCTCGCTGCGAACGATCGCGCCGTGGCCGACTTCGCGCATTCGCGTGCCGAACTGACGGCGTTGACGCTGCTCGATTTGACGCCGGCCGAAGATCGCACCTCGCTGGCCGAAGCCTTCGCCGGCCTCGGCGACGATCAGACGGTGACGCTGCGTGAACGGCGCACCCAGGGCCGTGACGCTGCCATCCTCCACGTCGACCTTTCGATTTCGCTCCCGATCCTCTTCGGCGAGCGCCGGGCGCGCGTCGTGATCGTGCACCGGGCACCGCGGCGATTTCTGCGCGCGGTCCCCAACGACGCGAACGTCCACAACGAGGCCACCACGCTGCTCGAAGGCCGCGCCGCGCAGGATCAGGGCGGCTCGCTGGCGCTCGTGCACGTCACTTGGGTCACGGCGGCGGCACAGCGCGGACACGAATACCGCGAGCTGAGCGGCCGGGCGGTCGCGGAGATTCTCGAGCGGATCGCCCCCGCCAACTCGGTGATCGCGCGTTACGCCGACGATGTTTTCGCGGTGCACGTCGCCGTCGGGCGCACGCGCACGATGCGCACCTTCGCGCGCAACGTGCTCAACGCATTCGAGCGGCCGATCCCGGTCGCCGGCGATGAGATCGTCGCGATCCCGCGGATCGGCATCGCCGTACGCGCGCGGGGCCGCGACGAGCGGTCGCCGCTGGTGCACGACGCGCAAGCTGCGCTCGACTCGGCGCTGCACGGGGGTGACGCGGTCGAGTTCTTCACCGAAGAGCTGGCGGGTCAGCACGAACGCCGCGCGATCGTCGACCGCAACCTGCGCCATGCGATCACGCAGCGGCGACTGGCCGCGGTCTACCAGCCGATCGTCTCGCTGCGGACCGGCCAGGTCGTCGGCGCCGAATCGCTGCTGCGCTGGGACTGTCCGGGCATCGGTCCGGTACCGGCGCCGGAGTTCATCGCGATCGCCGAGGAGAGCGGCCTCATCGGACGGCTCGGCGAGTGGATGCTCCGCGAAGCGTGCGCGCAGGCCCGCCGCTGGCATCTCGCCGGCTTCACCGGTTTCCACGTCTCGGTCAACGTTTCGGCACGCCAGGTCGAACAGCGCCAATTCGTCCGCTTCGTGACGTCGTTGTGCGAGTCGACGGGGCTGCCGCCGCACGATCTCGAGCTCGAGATCGGCGAGGGCGCGCTGATGCGCAGCAGCGCGGCGGCCGAGAATCTGTGCGCGTTGCGGCGGCTGGGCGTGCAGATCGCGGTCGATAACTTCGGCACCGGACTCAGCGCCCTGAGCGCACTAGGCACGTTACCGCTCGACGTGCTGAAGATCGACCGCTTCGTCATCGGCCCGCTGGGCGCCGACGACTTCAAAGCACAGGTCGTGCGCAGTGTGGTCGCGCTGGCGCACGAGCGCGGCCTGCGCGTCGTCGCCGAAGGCGTCGAAACCGCCGAACAGGCCGAGACGCTGCGCGAGCTCGGCTGCGATCAGGGCCAAGGCTTCCTGTTCGGTGCGCCGACGACTCCCGAAGACATCTCGGGCCGGCTCGAACGCGAACGCTTCCAGGCGCGCATCGCGCCGGTGCACGAGGGCGACTAGCCGCGCGCGCTGCTCGCTGCGAGCGGCGTCAGCTGCGCGACGATCGCGTCGGCAACGGCCGTCGTCGTCGCCGCGGGCGCGTCGCCGGCAGCCTGCAGGTCGGCCGTCCGCGGCCCGTGCTCGAGCACGTGTGCGACCGCCGCTTCGATGCGCGCAGCCGCAGCTTCGTCGCCCAGCGAAAACCGGGCCAGCAGCGCCGCGGAGAGGATCGCCGCCGCCGGGTTCGCGACGTTCTTGCCCGCGATGTCCGGTGCGGTTCCGCTGATCGGCTCGTAGAGGCCGAAGCTCGGCGTTTGCGGGTCGGCGCCCAGGCTCGCACTCGACGCGGTGCCGATCGTGCCGGCGATCATCGCCGCCTCGTCGGAGAGGATGTCGCCGAACATGTTCTCGGTGACGACGACATCGAAGGCGCGGGGATCGCGCACGAGCTGCATCGCCGCGTTGTCGGCCAGCATGTGCTCGAGGGTCACATCGGGGTAGTCGAACGCGACGGCGCTGACGACCCGGCGCCAGAGCTGCGAGCTGATCATCACGTTGTTCTTGTCGACCGACGTCAGGTGCTTGCGGCGTCCGCGCGCGACCGTGAACGCGAACCGCGCCACGCGCTCGATCTCGAAATCGCGGTAGACCAGGGTGTCGCGCGCGGTCATGACCCCGTCTTCGGGCTCCAGACTCTTGGGCCCGAAATACAGCCCGCCCGTCAGCTCGCGCACGATGATGAGGTCCATCCCGCGCACCCGTTCGGCCCGCAGCGGCGAGCAGGCTTCCAACCCCGCGAAGGCTCGCGCCGGACGAATGTTCGCGTAGAGGCCGAAGATTTTGCGCAGCCCCAGAATCGCCGCTTCCGGCCGCAGCGCCGGTGCGCGGTCGTCGAATCCGGGGCCGCCGACAGCGCCGAAGAGGATCGCGTCGCTGGCCCGCGCCGCGGCGAGGGTTTCCTCGGGCAAGGGTGTGCCGTGCGAGGCGATCGCGGCCGCGCCGACCGGCGCCTCGACGAAGCTGCACGACGGGAGTACCGCGCGCAGCACGCGGACCGCTGCCGCGGTGACCTCGGGTCCGATCCCGTCGCCGGGAAGGACCGCGATCTGCGTCACCGTGCCGCTTCCCACGCGCGCACGGCCGGGATCTTTGCCTGCAGAAAGTTCAGGAAGCCGCCGCCCAGCACGAACTGCTTGCGCAGCGGGTCGAGCGCGAAACGGATCGGTTCGCCGTCGTCGGCGCGCAGCGTCTCCGCATCGAGGTCGATCGTGATGCGCCGCGCGCCCATCAGCATGTCGACCGTGTGCTGGGGCAGGACGATCGGGACGAGCGCATTCGTGTACGCGTTCTCGGCGAAGATGCGGGCGAAGCTGGGTGCGATCACCGCTTTGAAACCGCGTCCGAGCAGCGCCCAGGCCGCGTGCTCGCGCGACGAGCCGCAGCCGAAGTTCTCGCCGGCGACGACGATCGCCGCGCCGGGATGCCGCGCCAGCAGCTCGGGGCCGTCGGGCATTCCCTCGAAGAGATGCTCGCCCATCCCCTCGGCGTCGATGCGCGTGAGGTGACGCGCGGGGATGATCTGGTCGGTGTCGATATTGGCGCGCGGAACGGGAAGGACATCGCCGGCGACGATCATGCCGGCACCGCTGCCGGCGCTTCGATCTCCGACGGTGAAGCGAGGCGGCCGAGGATCGCCGAGGCCGCGACCACGGCCGGCGCTGCCAAGTGCACGCGACCGCCGTCACCCATGCGGCCGGGGAAGTTGCGATTCGACGACGAGATGCAGCGCGTGCCCGGCGCGAGGACACCCATCGACATGCCCAGACACGGACCGCAGGAGGAGTGCGTCCACAGCGCGCCCGCATCTTGAAAGATGTCGTGCAGCCCCTCGCGCTCGGCCTGCCGCCGCACGGCTTGCGAACCCGGCGTGATGATGGTCGGAACGCTGACCCGCTGTCCGCGCAGCACGTCGGCGGCCGCGCGCAGGTCGCCGATGCGCGAGTTCGTGCACGAGCCGATGAANNTCGAACGGCACGATGCCGTCGATGGGGGAGCACTCGCCGGGATTCGTGCCCCAGGACACGACCGGCCGGATCGCGCTGCCGTCGATCGTAATCGAGGCGGCGTACTCCGCGTCCGGATCGGCCTGCAGCGGCGCCCACCCCGAGGGTTTCTCCGGCGTGGCGGCGAGATAGGCAGCGGTCGTTTCGTCGGCGGCGATGATCCCGGTCGTCGCGCCNNTCGAGCACGTAGCCGGTGCCGCCGCGGAACCCGATCGTCGCGATGACGCTCAAGGCGAGATCTTTCGCCGTCGCGCCGGCGGTCAGCGCGCCGGTAATCTCGACACGCATGACCTTGGGGCGCTGCAGGATCAAGCAGCCCGCCAGCATCGCGCCGGCCTGCGCCGTCGTCCCGATGCCGAGTGCGAAAGCGCCGAACGCACCCAGCGTGCAGGTGTGGCTGTCACCGCAGCAGACCGTCATTCCCGGCGTGACGTAGCCGCGTTCGGGGACCAGCACGTGGCAGATGCCGTTGTCGCCGATGTCGTGAAAGCGGATATGGTGGCGCTTCGACCAGGTGCGCACGGTCTGCGCTTGCAGCGCGGTCGCCGAATCCTTGGCCGGTGCGACGTGATCGATCATCGAAACGATGCGCCGCGCGTCGTAGAGCTGATCGTCGAAGTCACGCTCGATCGCAATCGCGCCGGGCGGCGTCGTGATCTCGTGCGCGACGGTGAGGTCCATGAAGACCAGGGCGTTCCCGCCGGGAAGTTCCTCGACGACGTGGGCCTCCCAGACCTTGTCAAACAGCGACAGTGGCACTGGCGTCCTCCTGGGATGGTGCAGTGGCGGCATCATCGCGCGCGCGCCCGACCGCGCTGACGATCGCCGCCAGCGAAGCGGTGACGATGTTCGGATCGATGCCGACACCCCACATGGTACGCCCGTCGACGACGACCTCGACGTACGACACGGCGGCTGCGTCCTCGCCGGCGCGCAGCGCGTGTTCGTGGTAGTCGCGCACGTGGACCGAAATCCCGAGCGACCGGTGCAGGCCGTCGACGAAGGCGTCGATGGGGCCGGTGCCGTCGCCGTAGACGGTGAACGGCACCACGCCGTCGGTCAGCGTCGCATCGATCGTGCAGGGCGTCCCGCCGACGCCTTCGTTGGTGCTGACGTAGCCCGCCAGGCGCAGCCGGCCGCCGCGCACGTAGGTCGCGTCGAATGCTTCGCGGATCTCGTCCGGAACGATCTCACCGCCGGTCGCCTCGGCACGGGCCTGGATCACGCGGCTGAAGTCGACCTGCAGGCCGCGCGGCAGATCGAGGCCGTGGTCGGCGTGAAGGACGTACGAGACGCCGCCCTTCCCCGATTGACTGTTGACGCGCACGACGGCTTCGTACGAACGGCCGACGTCTTTGGGATCGATCGGAAGGTACGGAACCTCCCAGCGCCGTCCGTCGCCGGCGTTCAACGCCGCAAAACCCTTCTTGATCGCGTCCTGATGCGAGCCCGAGAACGCCGTGAACACGAGCTCGCCGGCATAGGGATGGCGCGCGTGCACCGGCAGCCGGTTGCAGTCCTCGACGATGCGGACCATCTCGGGCAGGTCGGTGATCTCGAGGCCGGGATCGATACCCTGCGTGAAGAGGTTGAGCGCCAGCGTCACCAGGTCGACGTTCCCGGTCCGCTCGCCGTTTCCGAACAGCGTCCCCTCGACGCGGTCGGCGCCGGCCAGCAGCCCCAGTTCCGTCGCCGCGACGGCGGTGCCGCGGTCGTTGTGCGGGTGCAGGCTCAGGATCACGCGGTCGCGATGGCGCAACGTGCGGTCCATCCATTCGATCTGGTCGGCGTAGATGTTCGGCGAGGCCATCTCGACGGTTGCCGGGAGGTTGAGGATGACGGGATCCGCGGGCGTCGGGTTCCAGGCCTCGAGCACCGCTTCGCAGATCGTCTTGCTGAACGGAAGTTCGGTCGCTGAAAACGTTTCGGGCGAGTATTCCAGCCGGACTCGCGTGCGCGAGGCGACCTCGGCTGCGCGTGCTTTGATATAGCGCACGGCGGAAACCGCGACGCCCACGACGCCGGGTTCGTCGAGACCGAAGACGACCCGGCGGAACAATGGTGAGGTCGCGTTGTACACGTGCACGATCGCGCACGGCGCGCCGTCGATCGCCTCGAAGGTCCGGTCGATCAAGTCGTTGCGCGCCTGGGTCAGCACCTGAATCGTCACGCCCGGCGGAATCAGCCGCGCGTCGATCAGCTCGCGCACGAACTCGAAATCGGGTTGCGACGCCGACGGAAATCCGACCTCGATCTCGGTGAAGCCCATCGCCACCAGCAGCGCGAACATCCGCTTCTTGCGTTCCGGACCCATCGGCTCGACCAGTGCTTGATTGCCGTCGCGCAGATCGACGCTGCACCAGCGCGGCGCGCGGTCGAGCGTGCGGCTCGGCCAGCGGCGATCGCTCAGCTCGACCGCGGGAAAGGGACGGTAGCGTTCGGGCTTCATGGCGTTCCCTCCGGGAGGCGCGCGCCGGCCGGCGCTTCGTAGGCGAGGATGCGGTCGATCTGCGCGCGCAAACGGGTCAGCGCGACCGCCGGCCCGTCGAAGGCAAAACTCGCCGTGGTGGCTCCGGAAACGGCGCTGGCGTCGATCCGGGTACAGCGGCAATTGAAGCGATGGGCGAGGTTGATGATCCGGGCGACCGAACGCGCGTCGCGCAGCAGCAGATCGCAGGTCACGCGCGCGCTTCCATCAGGTCGTCGACCGTCATCCCGGCCGGGATCATCGGCCACACGTTTTCGGTCGGGTGGCAGGCCGCGTGCAGCAGCGCCGGACCGGCGTGCGCGATGAAGGCGGCGATCGTCGCGTCGGCGGCCCGCGGATCGGCGACCGCGAAGGCCTCGATTCCGTAGGCGCGCGCGATCGCTGCAAAGTCGGGGTTGTCGGCCAAATTCGTCGCCGAGTAGCGGGCCGAGAAGAACAGTTCTTGCCACTGCCGGACCATGCCGAGATTTTGGTTGTCGATCAGCAGCACTTTGGCCGGGACGCCGTAACGCCGCAGCGTCGCCAGCTCCGGCAGGCACATTTGAAAACCGCCGTCGCCGACGACGGCGTACACCGGAACGCCGGGATTTGCGAATTGCGCCCCGATCGCGGCTGGGAAGCCGAAACCCATTGCGCCCAGACCCGACGAGCTCAGGAAGTGCCGCGGATGAGCCGGGTGGGCGCGCTGCGCGGCCCACATTTGGTGCTGGCCGACGTCGACCGTCACGATCGCCTCGGGCGGCACTGCTGCGAAGAAGCGGTCGAGCACGTCGGTCGCCGAGAGCACGTGCTCCGCGACGCGATCGCTCGGAAGCGGGCCGCCGAGTTCCTGCGCTTCGCGCGCCCAGGCGTCGAAGCGCGGCACCTGCGAGCGCACGAGTTCCGCGACCAGTGCCTCGAGCGTGTCGCGCAGGTCGCCGTGCAGGATGACGTCGGCGGGGATGATCTTGTTGAACTCGGTCGCGTCGATGTCGGCGTGGATCACCGCGGCGCCGCGCGCGAAGCGGTCGGGCTTGCCGGTCACGCGGTCGTCGAAGCGCATGCCGAGCGCGATGACGAGATCGGCGCGCTGCACCGCCTTGTTGGCTGCTTTGAGCCCGTGCATGCCGAGCATGCCCAGCGCGTGCGGGTCGTCCGGATCGGCCGCCCCCAGCGCCATCAGGGTCGAGGCGTGCGGGAGTCCGAGCAGCGCGACGAAGGTCCGAAACGCCTCGACCCCTCCGGCGCGCACGCCCCCTCCGACGATCGCGACCGGCCGCTGCGCGGCCCGAATCTGCGCCACCGCGGCGCGCACCGCTTCGTCGGGCGCGCGCGGAACGGCTGCCGGCAGCGGCGGCGGCGCGGGCGCGGCGCCCTCGGTCACCTGCGCCTTGAGCACGTCGGTCGGAATGTCGACCAGCACCGGTCCGGGGCGGCCACTGCGCGCTAGCGCGAACGCCTCCGCCAGCGTCGCGGCGATCTGATTCGGATCGTCGACCAGAAAATTCCGTTTGGTGATCGCCTGCGTGATCGCGCACACGTCGGCTTCTTGGAAACCGTCGGTCCCCATCAGGTCGGTCCGCACCTGGCCGGTCACCGCGACGACCGGCACGCTATCCATGTAGGCGTCGAGCAGCGCCGTGACGAGGTTCGTCGCGCCGGGACCCGAGGTCGCGCAGCAGACGCCGACCCGTCCCGAGGAGCGCGCGTACCCGCCCGCGGCGAAGGCCGCCGCCGCTTCGTGCCGGCACAGCACGTGCCGGACCGCGTGGTTGAACAGTGCGTCGTAGAGCGGCATGATCGTGCCGCCGGGGTAGCCGAAAATGAAGTCGACGCCCTCGCGCTCCAGCGCGGCGACGGCGACTTGCGCGCCGTTCATGCCGTCACAACACGCGGAAGCGCAGACCGTCGTCGGTCTCGGCCGTCGACGTGCGGTCGTTCATCCACGGCATCAAGCCGCGCAGTTCGCGACCGACGTGCTCGAGTTCGTGCTGGGACGCTTCGGCGCGGAACGCGGCGAAGGCCGGCTTGCCGGCCGCGTTCTCGGCGACCCACTCCTGCGCGAACTGCCCGCTCTGGATCTCGCCGAGGATCTTGCGCATCTCGGCTCGCGTCTGGTCGTTCACGATCCGCGGTCCGCGCGTGTAATCGCCGTACTTGGCGGTGTTGCTGATCGCGTTGCGCATGCCCTCGATGCCGCGTTCGTACATCAGGTCGACGATCAGCTTCACTTCGTGCAGACACTCGAAGTACGCCATCTCGGGCGCGTAGCCGGCGCCCACGAGCGTCTNNTCGCCGAACAGATCGGTCTCCGTCTCTTCCTTAAAGGTGGTCTCGAGGATGCCGGCTCGTCCGCCGCCGATCGCCGAGGCGTAGGCTAGCGCAGTGTCGCGCGCGTGCCCGGAGGCGTCCTGGTGGACGGCGATCAGGCACGGGACGCCGCGGCCGGCCTCGTATTCGGTGCGGACCAGCCGCCCCGGACCCTTGGGGGCGATCATGATCACGTCGACGTCGGCCGGCGGGACGATCGTCCCGAAGTGGATGCCGAACCCGTGTGAGAACGCCAGCGTCATCCCGGGCCGCAGATGCTCGACGATCTCCCGCATGAAGACCGCCGGCTGTTCCTCGTCGGGGATCAGCATCATCACGACGTCGGCTTGGGTCACCGCATCGGTGACCGACGCCACGGGCAGGCCGTCGCGACGCGCCTCGTCGCGCTTCGCCGAACCCGGCCGCAGGCCGACCACGACGTGCTGACGGGAGTCGTGCAGGTTCAACGCTTGCGCGCGGCCCTGGCTTCCGTAGCCGATCACCGCGATCGTCTTTTCGTCGAGTGCGCCGCGATCGATGTCGCGGTCGTAATAGGCGTTCATGGGGTCCTCCGGGGATGAAAAAAGCCCCCGCCGTGTACCGGCGAGGGGCTCTCGTAGTCGACCGATTCTCGTCGTCTATGCGAAAGCGTCTCGCCGGCCATCAATAAGGACCGCAAGAAGGACGCCGACGAGAAGGACGAGACGCGATTGCATCGTCTGTGGGTTGTACTATGGATCGCGGGCACTGTCAACCCGGACGTCCCCGCCGGCAGCACGGCCGACGGAATTCTTACCGTCGGCGGCGGAGCCCATCGAGCTGTGACACCCCGCTGGCACGGGTACCGGGCAGCATCGGGTCATGGTCGCCACCCTGCCGCGCGGCGTTTCCGCGCTGATCGATCCCGCCGACGAACCCTATCTCCGCCTGCTCGAACACTGCGCGCAAGCGCGCCGCGAACTGGGACTGCCGAGTTTCACCCGGGCCGAGCTCGAGGCGCTGCTCGACCGCGGTGCGCGCAGTCGCGACGACGCGCTGCCCGCGAACGTCATCCCTTTTCGGCCACGCCGGGCACGACCGCAGTGACGCGGTCATGCGCCGGCACAATCACAGGCGCAGGAGCTCGACCCGGCGGTTGAGCGCCTTCCCGGCGTCGGTGTCGTTCGACGCGACCGGTTTGGTAAGGCCGAATCCTTTCGCGACCAATCGTGCGGCCGCGATATGGTAGCGGCCCACGAGATCGTTGACGACCGATTGGGCGCGGCGCTGCGACAGCCCGAGGTTATACCGGGCGCCGCCGTCGGAATCCGTGTGGCCTTCGACTTGGAAGCGCCAACTCGGGTTCTCGCGCATGATCTCGGCGATCTCCGCGATCACCGGCTCCGAACGGGGTTGAATACGCGCGCTGTCGACGTCGAAGTGGATGCCGTAAATGCGGATGCGCCGCTGGGTCGGCGTGAATTGCCGTTTCAGCGAGGCCGTCCCGGTCAACGTGTAGGCGGCTTGGGCGGTCTTGCCTGAGCCGTTGTCGGCCGTGACGGTCACCGTGTAGAGGCCCGCCTTCGTTGCGGCGGGGACGTTCACGCCCAGGGTCAGCTGCTGCGTGCCGCCGGCAAGGTCGAACGCGGCCGGCGNNGCGGCGGGCGAGACGGTCGTCGGGATGTCGCCGGTCGCCTTGACGGTGACGTGTCCGTTCCAGCCTTGGTTCGCCAGCACGTCCATGTTCGTGTGCAGCGACTGCGCCTTGCCGGCACTGAAGGTCGCTTCTTGGCTCGGCTCGAGGACGAATGCTTCGGTGACGAGCTGCGAACACGGCAGATCGGCGGGGACCGGCAGCGCGAGCTCGAGCTGGCGCAGCTGCCGCAGCGCCGCGTTCCCGTCGTCGCTGAAGCCGTCGTAGATCAGCAGCCCGCCGCAG
Organism: Vulcanimicrobiota bacterium; assembly: GCA_003161555.1. GTDB lineage: Bacteria > Vulcanimicrobiota > Vulcanimicrobiia > Vulcanimicrobiales > Vulcanimicrobiaceae > Vulcanimicrobium > Vulcanimicrobium vanleeuwenhoeki. The sequence goes on from PMOG01000095.1 coordinate 12,523, forward strand.
TCGAACGCGTAGGTCTGGACGAAGCCGTTGAGGTTGGTCGGTTTCGCCACGAAGAAGTGGCCGCACCAGTGCGGATCCGTCGTCGTGACGACGTCGGCCGCAGCGAGCGTGTTGTTCGCATCCTTGACGTACGACAGCGTATCGACGAAATGCGAAGCGTCGTTCTTGTCGTTGGTTCCGAGCGCGTTGTTCTCGACTTGTATCAGGCTCGCGTGGGTCGTCTCGGGCCCGGGCCCCGCCGTCGTGAACGGATAGGGAAGCCAGGTGAAGTCCGAACCGTTCCCGCACGATCCTCCGCCCAGGATCAACTTGTGGCCGGCGGCGACCCATTGCTTCAAGAGATCGATCTGCTGCGGGGCGAGGAGCTGCGGAAGCATGCAGACATCGCGCATGATCGCGGCGTCGTTCCCGTTCAGCGCTTCGGCATCGAGCATCCCCGCTGCGATCGCCGCGAACGTGTATCCCGGCAGCGGCGGGGCGGCGTCGACCGGGTAGAACACTTCCTGCGGATCCTGATCGAGCACCAGGACGTGCTTAAGTCCGGTGCCGCTCACTCGCGGATTGCAGAAGGCCGGATACTGCGTCGTGCGCAGGAAGTAGATCGTGTTGCCGCCCGGGTCGGTCCCGGCAATGATCGAGGCATCGTCGTTGATGACGGCGCGGATCGTGTTGGCGTTATCACTGCGGGTCTGCGCGAGTGCGGCGCTCCAGGTTCGACCCTGCACTTGCCCGACGTACGATCCGGTGGCTTCCGTAGCCGTGCATTCCGTTGCGGTCAACGCCGAGCCGACGGCGACGAAACGGGCCCGCCGGTCGCCGGCGCTCTTTCCGGACATGACCAGCGCGCCGTTCTGCTCGGGGATCGCATCTTCGATGTAGACGCCGGTCGGGTTGAGGGTCGCCGGCGGCGGAGCGAGCGTACCGGTGGCCGCGACCGAATCGAAGAGCTGCTCGTTGGCCGTAACGCGAACCCAACGCGCTTGAGCGCCTGACGCGAGGGTCAACGGCGCCCCGGTGTGGCCGGTGATCGTGCCGGCGTTCGTGAAACCGCCCGTCGCGCTGGTCGTGGAGACCGCAAACGTCACGCTGGGCGGCGTGCCGTTATCGGGAGTGCCGCGCAGTCCCGCGGTGAATCCGGTGATCGTCGCGACGCCCGGCAGTTCGAAGGTGAAGACGAACGGCGGCTTGGCGTCGGCTGCGATTTCGGTCCCGGCGCCCCGCGCGGCGACGTTTCCCAGGCTCCCGTCGCCGGTGCGGTCGAGTGCGGCCGGAGCGTAGCTGCGCAGGACCGTTCCGTTGGACGTACTCAGCAGGTTCGGGTCGGGAGTCGGCGTCGGCACGGTGACCGGCGTACCGCCGGCGGTGGGGGCCGCCGCGACGGTCGAAACCGAACTCGGCGCGGCCGTCGCCGCGGCGCTGGGCGCGCTCGATGCCGAGCTGTCTGCCGATTGCGTGCGTCCGCTGCACGCGGCGACTCCGAGCGATATCGCAAGGGCTACGGCGACGCCGAGGGCTGGACGAAAAAGTCGCATCACGTCGTCAGTGCCGGATCACGGAGGTGCACTTGCCCCTGACCACGTCCGTCGCGTCGACTTCGGCGGCGCTGAATTCGCCCGGTGCGGAATCGCAGTACACGGTGTCGTGACAGCCGTTCCACACGTTGACGCTGGTGACGGGACCGCCCGTCTTTACCAACAACGCGACCGGCGAACACGGGGCGCCCGTATGTTGGCCGCCGCCGCCTTGGTAGCTGCTGAACGTGCCGCCGTTGCGGAAGATGAACGTGATCGACGAAACGCCTTGGGCCGGACATTGGATCGCGCTCGGCGTGTACGCGTTTCCAACCTGCGCCTTACACGTTGGGCCAGGCGTGGCCGGTATGCCTTGCATCCCGACGCCGGCCGTGATCATCAGACACGGTGCTTTGTCGGGCGCGCACTGCTCCACGTACGTAAAGTGCACGTTGGCCGAGTCCTCCATGACGTTCACCGTGAAGCCGTCACCGCTTTGGCCGACGACGATGCCCTGCCCGGGTGCGGCCGCCCCGCGAGCGGTCAGCGCGGCCATCGCAAGGACGGCGCACAGAACCCAGGAGCGAGAAAAGCCAAGCCGCACGATATCTCCCTCGACCGCCCGATAGCAAACGGGCAACATACCCGCTTTCGCCGGGTGCCGGCGACCTACTTGCCCAGCTGGACGAGCCTCCGCTCGTTCGCGAGGATCGCTCCTCTGCAAGCCCCCCGGCCCGGGGGTCCCGGCGATCGAGCACCGGAGCGGTAAAGCCCAATATCGGTTCGAACCGCCGACTGAGTGCTCGAAGGATACCGGTTCTGGCGGGAGCAGCGCGTCGCGTTCCGCGATTTCGACTACTTCCGCCACGTGAACAACGCTGCGTACATCACCTGGACCGAGACGCTGCGGATCGAATTCATGGATGAGGTCGTCGGGTCGCCGCCGGAGGCGCGGATCGGGATCATCATGGCGGCCCAACGTTTCGACTACGTCTCGCAAGTCGCATACCGCGATCGGGTGTCGGTGGGCTGCCGCGTCGGCCGGATCGGCACGAAGTCGTTCGACCTCGAGTACGAGATCGCCAATACCACCACCGGTAAGGTCGCTTGCCGGGGCGTCAGCACGCTGGTCACCTACGACTACGAATTGAGCCGCTCGCTCGCCGTCCCCGACGCGTGGCGCGCAATCTTCGCCGGTTATCAAGCACCGTGACGCGCGGCGCCGCACTGCGCGCGTGTGCGCGGGCGGCAATCGTTGCAGCGGCGTGCGGCGCGGCTGCGGCGATTGCAGCTCCGCCTCCGACCGGTGTTCCGCGGGTGATGCCGGCAGTCGGCGCGGCGCCGCGCTACCTTCACATCGACAACGCCATCAACACGAGCGGCATCGCCGGGACGTCCGCGGAATTGTACGATTTGACGACGGGGCGATTCGTCGCGCACGTCCGTGCCGGGGCTGCGTCCTATACGCAGGGCTTCGACGGCGTTCGAGGTTGGGGCGCTGATGCGAGCGGAATGGTACTCATCGATGACACGCGCGACGGAACGTTAGACGATGTCCTCTTTTCGCACTTCCTTGGGCGCACCGGTCCAGAGCGAGTCGAAGTCGTTCCATTGCCGGCTGGTTCGGGGCGTCGGCGGCTGCGGTTGCGCCTTGATGGTCTTTCAGGTCCCATCGACGTTACGCTGAACCCAGCGACCGGGATGATCGAGACGATCGACGACTATTCCGGCGTCACGAAAGGGTCTTTGCGGCTCTGGGACTACCGCCTGGTTAAAAACGTCTGGATCCCTTTCGAATCGGATTCGCGTTCGATTTACAGCGACGAACGCGAAACGGCGACCGCCGTCTACAGCGTGGCTCACGTGCCCGACGACGCGTTCGATCCCCCCGAGCCGCCGCGCGATACAAGCCTCGACGGTGTCACATCCGTTCCAATGGATCTGAGCTTAGGTCAGGTCGTCATCCCCATACGCATTGACGGCGGTCCAATCTTGCACGTCCTATTCGATTCGGGATCGACGAACTATCTTTCGCCCGCGACGGCTCGCCGTTTGGGGCTCACGATCACCGGTTTCGGGAAAGCCGGCGGGATCGGCGCCGAGGTGGTCGACCAGCACCTTACGCGCGCGAGACTGGTGCGGATCGGGCGAGCGGAGATCCGCGGTCTACCGTTCGCGGTTCTCGACGATGGCTCGAAGCTCGATGGAACGATCGGCTGCGAAGTCTTTGAACGCTTCGCGGTGCGATTCGATTTTCGCAACCGGCGCGTTCAATTGTCGCGCGATCCCAGCGCGATCCGCGGACGCGGGCGCCCCTTTGCGATCCGAACCGGCCGCTGTCAGCCCGAACTCGATGCTGAGCTCGATGGACTCGTGGGAGTCGCTGCCATCGACACCGGCAGCGCCGCCGCGGCCGACATTATGGCGCCGTTCGTTGCCCAGCACCATCTGATCGACCGCTATCAAGCGCGAGTATACCTCAGCGGAGGGGAAGGCATCGGTGGCGCAGCGGCCGGAAGATTCGCGCGCGCACACGTCCTTCGCATCGGCCCGTTTCTGCTCCGGGATGTCGAGATCGGACTCAGTCTCATGAAAAAGGGCGCCTTTACCGACCCTACCGAGATGGTCAATCTCGGCGTTCCGCTGCTGTCGCGCTTCGATCTGACGATCGACTACCGGTCGCATCGGCTGTGGCTCGAACCGCGCGCATCGCTGCGCGGTATCCGGCTCGAAGGCGACTAGAACCGCAACCGGTAGCCGAGCACCGGGGCCCAGCCGACGTTGCGGTCGGCAATCTGCCCCGGAAAGTCGTCGTAGTGCGCGGTGTAGTTGAGGTAGCGCAGGCCGAGCAGCAGCTCGCTGTGTTTCGAGAGCCGGCGCGCGACCCGTGCGCTGAGGTCGATCTGGGCGGCGTTCTCCGGGTCGGCGTACGTGTGCATGGCCGGGCCGCACGGAATATAGCCCGACGGCGTGAAGCAGAATGAGGTGAAGGTCGGAATCTGCGTGTACTGCACGCCGTGCATGCGCGAGTTCCCCGCCACCCAGAACTCGAACTGGTCGCGGCCCCGGCGAACGACCCTCCCGAGTTCGAAGCGCGCGCCGGTGACGCGCGAGTACTGTACTTCCGAACCGTAGATCAGGTCGACGACCGGTCCCCGGACGTAGCGGAAGTTCCCGTTGGACGGTGCGTAGGTCGTCGACTGATTGTAGAGCGTCTGTCCGGCACCGACGAACCAGCCGCCAAGAAAAGCGTGGCGAAAGGTGGCGTTCACGATCGAGAGCGAGGTCGACTGTGCGCCGTCGGCGGAGCCGCCGTAGCGCAGTGTCACCGGAGCGAGGCCCTCGATGCGTATGCTATCGCCGCGTTCGCGCACGATCAGTTCGGCCAGCGGAAGCGGGGCGAACGACACCGCGTCGCTGCGCCCTCCGTTGACGGTGTGCTGACCGTCGAGCGGGTTGATCGTAACCGCGAACGAGGTTTCCACCGGGTCGGCGAGCGCTGCGCGCGCGCACAGCAGCAACGCCGTGAGAACGGCGCCCGCCGATCGAAGCTTCATTGCGCCGGCGTTTCGGTGATCCGGTCGCGGAACGCTTCCCAGCGCCCGTTTTCGATCGCCTCGCGCGCGCTGCGGACCAAGCCGCTCAGCGCCGCCAGATTGTGATAGGAAGCCAGCCGCCCGGCGAGCGTTTCACCGGCGCGGAAGAGATGCGCGAGATAGGCCTTCGAGTGCACGGCGCAGACGCGGCAGTCACAGTCCTCGTCGAGCGGCGTGAAGTCGCGTCCGAAGCCGGCGTTGCGCAGGTTGTACTCGGTGCCGCGCCGGGTCAGAACGCGGCCGTGCCGGCCGCTGCGGGTCGGGTACACGCAATCGAAGAGATCGATCCCGCGGTCGATCCCGGCCACCAGATCGCGCACGGTGCCGACCCCCATCAGGTAGCGCGGCTTTCCGGCCGGCAGCAGCGACGCCGTCGAGCGGACGACGCGATCCATCTCGGCGCGCGATTCGCCGACCGAGAGGCCGCCGATCGCGTACCCGGGGAGATCGAGCTCGGCGAGTTCGCTCGCGCTTTGCGCGCGCAGCGCCGGGTCGAGGCCGCCCTGCACGATCGCGAACAGCAGCGTTGGCCCGCGCCGCCAGGCCGCTGCTGAGCGCCGTGCCCAGGCAGTCGTTCGCGCGACCGCGCTCGCGATCTCGGCCGGCGGCGAGGGCAGCTTGACGCACTGGTCGAGCGTCATTGCGATGTCGACGCCGAGATCTTCCTGAAATGCGACCACCGCTTCGGGCGTGAAACGATGCGTCGACCCGTCGAGGTGCGAACGAAAGGTGACGCCGTCGTCGTCGACGTCGCGCCGCGACTCGAGGCTGAACACTTGAAAGCCGCCCGAGTCGGTCAGCAGCGGGCCGTTCCAGGCCATGAAGCGATGCAGCCCGCCGGCGGCGACCAGCGTTTCGATCCCGGGCCGCAGCCAAAGATGGTACGTGTTGGCCAGCACGATGCGCGCGCCGATCTCCTCGAGGTCGCGCGGCTCGAGCAGCTTGACGTCGGCCAGCGTTCCGACCGGCATGAAGCACGGCGTTTCGACCGCCCCGTGCGCGGTCATCAGCGTCCCGCGCCGGGCGTCCCCGGCCGTCGCGTGAAGACGGAAACTTCCGATCACTGCGGGGGCCGGCGGAACAGCGCGAGCGTCGCGAGGTATTCGGGCGGCGGTTCGCTTTCGAACGAGAGCATCTGCTTGGTGCGTGGATGCTTGAAGCGCAGACGCCAGGCGTGCAGTGCCTGACCGGCGATCGGGACGCGCGCGTCGCTGCGCCCGTAGAGCGGATCGTTGACCAGCGGATGACCGAGCGCCGCCAGATGGACGCGGATCTGATGCGTGCGTCCGGTTTCGAGCCGGAAATCCAGTTCGCTCGCGCCGGCGAGTTTCTCGCGCAGCGCGTAGTGCGTGGTCGCCGGCTTGCCTTCGTTGCGGATGGTGAACTTCAGCCGGTTGCGCGGATCGCGGCCGAGCGCGCCGCGAATCGTACCGGCCGGTTCCTCGGGCGTGCCGACGACGATCCCGCGATACGCGCGCTCGATGTAGCGCGCCTGCATGGCGCGGCCCAAGGTACCCAGCGCGGCATCGGTTTTGGCGACCAGAATCAGTCCCGACGTGTCGCGGTCGAGCCGGTGGATCAGGCCCGCCCGCACGCGTTCGCCGGGCAGCGACGCCACGTGGGCGAGCAGGGCGTTGACCAGCGTTCCGTCGACCGCACCGTGCGCCGGATGGGTCACCATCCCGGCCGGCTTGTCGACGACCAGCAGGTCGTCGTCCTCGTACGCGATCTCGAGCGCGATCGCTTCCGGTTCCACCTCGAGCGGGCGCGGCGGCTCGATGGCGTACGCGATCCGGTCGCCCTCATCGAGCAGCGTGCTCGGTTTGCCAGCGGCGCCGTTGACCGTCGCGGCATCGGCGCGCAGCGCGCTCGCGACGTGCGACCGGGAAAGACCCGTCAGCCGCGCGAGCAGCACGTCGAGCCGCGAGCCGGCCTCACCGGCAGCGACCGTATGCGTCAGCTGCGAACCTCGCGCCGCAGTGAGGCGATGATGAGCAGCCCCACACCGACGGTGATCGACGCATCGGCGACGTTGAACACGTTGGGCCAGATCGTCTTGAAATCGATGAAGTCGACCACCCATTGGTGCTGCAGGCGGTCGACGATGTTGCCGACCGCGCCGCCCAGGATCATGCCGAAGCCGACCCGCACGAGCAGCGACTTCTGCACCGCGTCGCGAAACGCGAAGGCGAAGATCGTCAGCACGACCATCGCCAGCACGACCAGCAGCACCGGCGAGCTCCCGAACATGCCGAACGCGCCGTGCGTATTCTGCACGTAGGTCCACCACAGCAGCCGCGGGATGACCAAGCGGCTCTCGCCGGGGAAGAAGCTGCCCAAGACGAGCGCCTTCGACCAGCGGTCGAGCGCGAAGACGGCCAGTGCGACGAACCAGAGCACGATCACCGGACGGCCGGTTCGCGCCCCCCGAACGCGCACCTACAGGCTCGGCGGCTTCACGTATTGATAGAAGAAGCCGGCCACCCGGCCGAAGGTACCGGTGAAGAGCACGATGCCGGTCGCGACCAGGAACGCGCCGGCGCCCACCTCGATCGCGCCGAGATAGCGTTTGATGCGGCTCAGCGCGCCCAGCGACTGCGAGATCGCCGCGGCAGTGATGAAGAACGGCAGCGCGAGTCCCATCGAGTAGACGAACAGCAGCAGGGTGGCTGAGCCGTAATGCTCCTGGGTCGCGAGCGCAAGAATGCCGGCCAGAATCGGCCCCACGCACGGCGACCAGCCGGCCGCGAACCCCAGGCCGACCAGGAACGACGCGATGTAGGAGCGGTTGGCGCTGCGTACCTGCACGCGCTTATCCATCATCAAAAACGGGATCTTGAAGACGCCGATCATGTTGAGCCCGAGCACGATCACCACGATGCCGCCGATCTTCGCCACCCAATCGCGGTACGCGATCAGTGCGGTTCCGATCGCGCTGGCGGTGAACCCAAGCGCCATGAAAACCAGCGTGAAGCCGGCGATGAACGCGAGCGCGTGCAGCAGCACCCGCGCGCGGTCGCCTGCGTCGCTCTGCGCTTTGAGTTCTTCGAGACTCGAGCCGGTCAGAAACGACAAATAGGCCGGAATCAGCGGCAGGACGCACGGCGAGACGAACGAGACGACGCCGGCGAGGAAAGCGGTCAGAATGTTGAGGTTGGCGCTCACGGTGCTCCGGAGGGCAGACGGTGGTACGACCCGCCGAGCGGCGGCGGGGTGGCGGGTCGGCCGGGCGGAATCCTCGCCGGGTGAATCACTGGATCTCCTTTCCGAATATCGACCCGATTGCGATCCATCTCGGCCCGGTCGGCGTGCATTGGTACGGTCTGTCGTACCTCTTCGGTTTTATCTGCGTCTACCTGTGGATGAACCGGCCGGCCGGACGCCGCCGGCTGGGTCTGACCTCGGACGAAATTCAAGATTTTCTGGTATACGCGCTGATCGGCGTGCTGATCGGCGGGCGCGTGCTCTTCGTGATCGCCGACATCATCACCAACCACAACCTCGGCATGTACCTGGCCACCCCGCTCGATTTCATCGCGATCTGGAAAGGGGGCATGGCGTTCCACGGCGCGCTGATCGGGATCATCGTGGCCGGGGTGATCTTCCTGCGCAAACATCGCGGGCTGAGCTTCGGGACGGTCGGCGACGAGGTCGTTGTGCTGGTGCCGATCGGCCTGTTCACGACCCGGATCGTCAACTTCATCAACGACGAACTGCCCGGTAAGCTGTGCGTCCCCGATCAACCCTACTGCGTGCGCTTTCCCGCCATGAACGATGGGTACCGGTACCCCTCGCAGATCTTCGAGGGCCTGCTCGACCTCGCGGTGCTGCCGATCCTGCTGCTGGTGTACCGCCGGCATCCGCCCGACGGCGTCGTGCTGTGGACGTGGTTCACCCTGTACGGCATCACGCGCATGATCGCGGAGTTCTGGCGCGAGCCCGGTTTCACGGTCGCCGGCCTCTCCGGCGGCCAGCTCCTGGCGCTGCCCCAGATCGTCATCGGGCTCGTCATGCTGGTCATCTCCGTACGGCGAGGGACCCGCACGGAGGCGCGGTGAAGACCATCGTCCATGCCCCTCGCGACCGGAACGGTTGCGGAGCGCGTGGCGGCGCTCCGCGAGCGCGTCGACGAAGTCACCGTCGCCGCCGGTCGTGAACGCGGCTCGGTCGCGATCCTCGCCGTCACCAAAGCGCAGCCTCGCGAGGCCGTGCTGGGTGCGCTAGCCGGCGGGCTCCACGACGTCGGTGAGAACTACGTGCAGGAGGCGCGCGCGAAGTACGCCGGCCTCCCGCCGTGCACGCGGCACTTCATCGGCCACGTGCAGTCGAACAAGGCCAAGGCGATCGTCGGGCTGTTCGACGTCGTGCAGAGCGTCGACCGGCTGGACGCCGGGCTGGCGCTGGCGAAAGCCGCCCGCGACGCCGGGCGGCGCCTGCGCGTTCTCATTCAAGTGAACGTTTCGCCGGTCGAACGCTTCGGAACGACGCCGGCCGAGGCGCCGCGCCTGGCCGCGCGGCTGCGCGATGAAGGCCTCGATGTCGACGGCGTGATGGCGATCGGCCCGCTCGAGGGCGACATCGAGACGGCCTTCCGAAGCGCGCAGGCGACGTTCCGCGCGGTCGGCGGTACGACGCTCTCTTTGGGGATGTCGGCGGATTGGGAACGCGCGATCCGCCGAGGTTCGACCATGGTGCGGCTCGGGACCGCACTCTTCGGTCCGCGTCCGTTGAAGGAAAGGAACGCCGCATGAGACGTTGTCTCTTGAACCGCATCCTGATTGACGAGGCGAAGCCGAGGTGGATTCAGCCTCAGAATGAGGCTGAATCCTGATGAGCGTTTTCGCCAAGATCGGATCGTGGTTCGCGATCAACGAGGAAGAAGACGACGAGCTCTATCCCGATGAGGTGGGCTCGAAGCGCAACGTCGTTCCGCTCAGCGACGCGTCACGGCGCCCGGGGGGATCGGTGGCGGTGTTTGCACCGCGTTCGTTCTCCGACGTCACCGAGATCGCCGACGCGCTGCGCTCGCGTCAGGTCGTGATCGTGAACGTCCAAGGTGCCGATCGCACGCTGCTCCAGCGCGTGGTCGATTTCACCTCGGGCGTCGCTTACACGATCGACGGGCGCATTCAGAAGCTTGCCGAAGCGATCTATCTGGTGGTCCCGTCGGGTGTCAACGTCAACTCTGCCGGCGTGCGCGAACAGCTCGATCACGACGGCTTACTCGGAATCAAGGATCTGCGCTGATGGCCAAAGTTACGATCGTCGACATCCAGCACAAGGCGTTCAAGAAGGCTCTGCAAGGCTACGACCGCGGCGACGTCGATCAGTACCTCGAAGAGATCATGGAGACGCTCGAAGACGAGGCCCAGATGCGCGCGGCGCTGGCGGGCGAAGTCGCCGACCTCAAGGAGCGTATCTCGCACTTCAAGGCGATGGAGGAGACGATGAACGCGACCCTTTTGCTCGCCCAGCGCACGGCCGACGAAGTGAAGGCCCACGCGCACAAAGAAGCGGATCTGATCAAAGCCGAGGCGCGCATTGCGGCCGAACGCGAGATCGCGACGCTTGCCGACCGCATCGACGAAGCGCGCCGCGAAGCGCAGCGCCACACCGACGCGGCCGAAAAGGTCAAGAGCGAGCTCCGCTCGCTCTTGATGTCGCACCTCTCGCTGATCGAGCGCGCGATGCCGGTGCCGCCCGCCGCAGTCACCGAAACGGCCGCGGTGCCGAGCCAGCCGATCTTGATCGTCGCGGAAGTCGACGAAACCGATGAGCTGCCGATCAACGGGAAGTCGACGCACCTCGTCGTCGAGTAACCGCCGCGACGGACGACGGGGCCTCGGCGCACGGCGCGCGTAGCGCTCGTTCTCGCGGCGAGCAAAGGGCTCGGCCGCGCCACCGCCGAGGCTTTGGCCGCCGACGGCGTCGACGTCGCTATCGGCGCGCGAGGGCCGCGCGCGCTCGATCAGACCGCTTCCGCGATCCACGAACGCACCGGCCGTGCCGTCCTCGCCGTACCGGTCGACGTGACCCAGCCCGAAGGCGCCGCAGCCTTCGTCGAATGCGCGCTCAAGGAATTCGGGCGCATCGACATCCTGGTCAACAATGCCGGCGGTCCCCCGTTCGGGGCGTTCGGCCGTTTCGACGACGCCGCGTGGCAAAGCGCCTTCGAACTGAACCTGCTCAGCACGATTCGCATGACGCGGCTGGTACTGCCGCACCTGCCGCGCGACGGCAGCGGCCGCGTCATCAACATCGTCAGCGTCTCGGTGCGGTCGCTGCTGCCGGGCTCGATCCTCTCGACGGCGATTCGCAGCGGCGTCATCGGGATGGCCAAGCTGCTGGCGGAAGAAGTGGGCCCGCACGGCATCACCGTCAACAACGTCGCTCCGGGGATGATCCTGACCGACCGCGTGCGCGAGACCGTCTTGAAGGACAAGCTCGCCGGCGGCATGGCCGAGGAGGACGCGCTGGCCGAGCTCGCGGCGCACATCCCGCTGCGCCGGATCGGCCGTCCCGAAGAGTTCGCGTCGGTGGTCGCCTTTTTGGCCTCGGACGGCGCGTCGTACATCACCGGCGCGACCATCCCCGTCGACGGCGGCATGTCCCGCGGGATCCACTAGTGGGTTCGGCTCGCGCCGAACCCTTCGCGTTTCGCCTGCGGCGAAGCCGCCCAGTGGAAGTTTACGCCCGGGCCAACTCGCGGCGCATCTCGTCGGCGCCGATCGGTTCGTTGTAGACCGGTGAGCCGGGCTGCTGGCGCCCGCCCCCGCTGACCAGTCCGTCGTTGTCGACCGGGTCGAATCCGATCTGGTCGATCAACTCCATGACGACCGTTTTGGCGGCCGGGTCGTCCGAAGCCACCGGGATCGCGAGACGCCCCGGTTCGCCTTTGGCTTTGCCGTCGGAGAGCCGCTTGTAGTAAATCGTGTTGAACGCCTTGACCAGCATCGCGCCGGGCACGAGGGCGCGCGTAATCTCGCTTGAGGTGCGGCTGCCGAGGTCCTCGATCTCGAAATCCTCGGTGTAGGCGTTCATCGCGTCGACGACGATTTTGCCGTCGTAGGGTCCGGTCTCGCCGAGGACTTCCTCGCGCTTCGTCCACGGGACGGCGATGACGACCAAGTCGGCGCCCTCGACGGCGTCCTGCGCCGAGGCGGCCTCGACGTTGGGCCCGATCGCGTCGACCAGCCCGCCAAGCGAGGCCGGCCCGCGCGAGTTCGCAATCCGGACGTGATGCCCGGCGTGCGCGAAGAGGCGTGCCAGGGTCCCGCCGATATTGCCGGATCCCAAGATCCCGATCTCCATTCGTTTCCTCTGACCTGCGAGGGACCCGCCCCCGCCTTTCCAGTCTGGTACGCCACGCGGCGGCGGGATTCCGCGAAAAGCCGCGCCCTCGGTGCGGTCATGCCGGGGTCACGGCCCGGACATGCCGCCGGGCTAGCGTGAAGGCCATGAACGGACTGGATTGGAGCGCGAGCGCCATGCGGGCGGCGCGAGCGCAGCTCGACGTGGCGACGCACAATCTTGCCAATGCGGTCAGCGACGGTTTCCAACGGTTGGCGACACGCGTTTCGCTCGGTTCGGGCGGTCTCGCCGTGCGGGCCGAGGCCTCGTCCGAGCAGGGTGCGATCCGCATGACGAACCGCCCCTTCGACCTCGCGCTGCTCGGCCCCGGAGCGTTCCGGGTCGGCGAGGGCGCAACGCGCAACGGCGCGTTCACGCGCGACCGTGAAGGCTGGATCGTCGACGACCGCCGGCGGCGTCTGCACCAGGTTTGCGGCGGGCTGCGCGTGTCGGCCGCCGCGACGGTCGCGGCCGACGGCAGCGTGCGCGACGGCGGACGCATCGTCGACCGCATCCCGCTCCCGGCCGGAACGCACCTGCAGAGCGGCGCGCTCGAAACGAGCACCGTCAATCCGATCGGCGAGACCTTGGCGATCTTGACCGCGCAGCGCGCCTTCGAGACCGCGCAGAAAACGATGCTCGCCATCGACGGCACGCGCGAGAAAGCCGCAAACGACGTGGTGCGGCTGAAGTGAATCGCGCCATGTACGCGGCCGCGACCGGCATGGCGGCGCAGCAGACGCAGCTCGAGATCGTCGCCGACAACCTCGCCAACGCCGACGTCGCCGGCTTCAAAGGCGCCGCGGCTACCTTCACCGAGGTGCGCGCCGGCGCGATCGGGCTGGGAACGACGGTCCTCGGTCGCCACGCGCTCTTCGCGCAGGGGAAGCTGACCCGCAGCGGCGGAGCGTTCGACCTCGCGATCGACGGCGCGGGCTTCTTCGTCGTCGAACGCGGCCGCGCAACCGCCTATACGCGCAACGGCGAGTTCGCGCGCCAAGCGGACGGGTCGCTGCGCAACGCCGCCGGCTGGAACCTCGCCGGCGTGCGCATCCCCGCCGATGCGCTGGCGGCGCGCGTCGAGCGCGACGGCCGCGTGGTCATCGACACGGCGCAGCAGCGGAATCGACCGCTGGCGCAGCTGCGTCTGGCTGCATTTGCCGCGCCCGAAGGCCTGCGCCCGCTCGGCGCGACGCTGTTCGCGCAAAGCGAGGCCTCAGGCCCGGTACGCCTGTTCGCGCCCGGCGGGCGCGACGGCCCGGCGATCGCGTTCGGCATGCTCGAGCGCTCGAACGTCTCGATCGTCGAGGCGATGATGCAGATTCTCGGCGCGCAGCGCGCGTACGAGGCCAATGCGAAAGGGATTCAGGCAGCCGATGAGATGCTGCGCATCGCCAACAATCTCCACCGCAGCTGAGCCGCCGCCCGACGCGACGCGCACGGCGCGCGAGGTGATGAATGCGATCCTGTTCCGTGAGGTCCTCAAGCCGCTCGCGCAGGCGCTGGGACCGGCCGGCGATCTGGTGCTGGGAGCCGTCGCGGACGACGTGTTCGTTCGCCGCGGCCGATGACCGAGGATGCGCGCACGGCGCAGATCCGCTCGCTGCTGCCGATGGTGAAAGCGCTCGCCCGCCGCGTCCAACGCATGCTGCCGCAAGCAGACCTCGACGATTTGATCGGTGACGGGAGCGTCGGACTGATCCGCGCCGTCGACGCCTTCGATCCGTCGCTCGGCATCCCGCTCGAACACTACGCGCGACGCGTCGTGCTGGGCGCGATCCTCAACGGCGTGCGGCGGCTCGATCCGGTCTCCGAACGGGTGCGGCGCACGATCCGTATCGCTGAACGTGCACGCTACGCGCTCGCTCAGGAGCTGGCGGCGCTGCCGGCCTCGCAGGCGCTCGAAGAACGCATTCCGGGGCTGACGCGCGCGCGAACCGAAGCGCACCGCGGCACGCCGCTCTCGCTCGACGCCGCGCTGCCGCCCGGCGAACGGCTGGAACCCGACACCGGTGCCGATCCGCAGACGATCGTCGTCGCGCAGGCTGAGTGCGAGCGCGTCCGGGCGGCGGTGGCCGCGCTGC
>PMOG01000249.1 GCA_003161555.1 Vulcanimicrobiota bacterium
AGATGGCGAAGACGACGCTCGCCCTGGCGCGCTTCCGCGACGACGGCGGGTATTTCATCAGCGTGCTCACCGATCCGACGACCGGCGGCGTGTCGGCGTCGTTCGGGTTCCAAGCCGACGTCATCGTTGCGGAAGCGCACGCGGCGATCGGCTTCGCGGGACGCCGGGTGATCGAGCAGACGATCCGCCAGAAGCTGCCGGAGAATTTCCAGACCGCCGAATTTCTGCTCGAAAAGGGCGCGCTCGACATGGTCGTCGCGCGCAAGGACGTCAAAGACGTGCTCGTGCGGCTGCTCGACTACGGCACGGGCGGGAAGACCTCGTCGAACGGACAGGCCGCGATACCCTCGACGCTCCCGCCGCCGCCGCTACGGTCGACCGTATGAACGTCATCGTCGAGCGCGAGAAGGGTCTGCTCGAGCTCGAGCAGCGCATCGCCGCCCTAAAATCGCAGGCGGCACAGCAGCCGGTCGATATGAGCGCCGTGATTCGCGAGCTCGAAGCCAAGTATGCCGAGATCCAGCGTGAGGTCTTCGGCCGAATGTCGGCTTGGCAGCGCGTCAACATGGCGCGCCATCCGAAACGTCCGCTCGGTTCCGACTATCTGGCCGCGCTCGATCGTTTCGACGAACTGCACGGCGACCGGCATTTTCGCGACGACCACGCGATCGTCGGCGGTTTTGCCAAACTGCGCGGGCGGCGGATCATGGCGATCGCCCAAGACAAAGGACGCGACACCAAAGAAAAAGTGTTCCGCAACTTCGGGATGCCTTCGCCGGAGGGATACCGCAAGGTCATCCGTCTGGTCGACCTTGCCGCACACCTCGGGTTGCCGCTGGTCACGTTCGTCGACACGAGCGGCGCCGATCCGGGTATCGGCAGCGAGGAGCGCGCGCAGGCCGAGGCGATCGCACAATCGCTGTATCACTTTGCCGAAGCGCGCGTGCCGATCGTCGCCTGCATCATCGGTGAGGGCGGCTCGGGCGGCGCGCTCGCGCTCGCCATCGCCGACCGGGTGATGATGCTCGAACACGCCGTCTACTCAGTCGCCTCGCCCGAAGGTGCCGCGGCCATCCTATGGGGCGACGCCGCGCGCGCCGAAGAGGCGGCCGGCCGTTTGCGGCTGACTTCCGACGATTTGCTGGAATTCGGGATCATCGACGAGATTGTGCCCGAGCCGCTGGGCGGAGCGCATCGCGATGCCGGCGGGACCGTTATCCGCGTGCTCGATGCGGTCGACGCGGCACTTGGGAACCTCGGCAAGGTCCCCCTCGACACGCTGCTCGATCGGCGGTTCGCGAAGTTCCGCCGCATCGGAGCCCCGGTCTGATGAGCGCGCCGGCCGGATGAGCGCACCGCTGGCGCGCCTCATGGGCCGAATCGGCGTGATCGCCGTCGTGACCGCGCTCGTCTCACTCATCGGAATTCAGTATGCACGCGTGATCGGCCGTGACGTCGCGTTGGCACACGATCTGCGCGCAGCGCAACGGGACGTCGCCGCGCTCAAGGTGAAGCGCGCGTTTCAAGCCCGCGAGATTCGCCGTCTTTCGGACCCGCGCGGCGCGGTGCCTGAGATTCACGACCGGCTGCATCTGGTCGGCGACAAAGAAGCGATCATCTACCTCAAGCGTTCCGGCGAGCAGCCGTGAGCGAGCGCGTGCGCGGGAGCGTGATCAACGTTCACAATTTAGGCGCCATCGTGCGCCTCGAGGACGGCCGGCTCGTCGCCGCGCCGATCGGCGACGTCAACAAGAACCGGGCTGCCTACACGCGTGCGCTGGAGCACAAAGACGTGACGCTGCCGTTCGATCTCGCCGGACGGATGGCCGTGCTGGCACAGACGCGGGTCGACGAGGTCGTCGCCACCAGCGAACCGCCGGCGCTGACCGATCCGTCCTTCGAAGCGCAGATCGCGGCCTACCTGAAATCGACCGAAGCCTGGGCACCCTCCGACCGCCCGCAGCCCTTCGAGCGGCACCTGATCCGCAAACGGCAGCGCGCCCGCGCGTTCCAGCCGGATGATCCCAGGCCGTAAGCAGCCGAGCGAAGAACCGGAATCCATGGTGAAAGAAGCACGAGTCGATCCCGAGAACGTGCCGGGTTCGTTCGTTCGTTTGCAGGGCGCGTACTCGGGACTCCGCGCGGCCGAGCAGCGCGTCGCCGACTTCATCCTCGCGCACCCGGATGAACTGATCTACCTTACGGTCACGGAGTTGGCCGAACGTACGAACACGAGCGAATCGACCGTCGTCCGCCTGTGTCAGAAGATCGGGTACAAGGGCTATCAGGAATTCAAGATCGTGTTGGCGCGCGACCTCGTCGAGCCGACGACGGCGATCTATGCGGCGATTGAGCCCGAAGACGATCTCCCAACGGTCAAGAGCAAAGTCTTTCAAGCCAACGCGCAGGCACTGCGCGATACGATCGAAGTGCTCGATGACGGCGAGCTCCAACGCGCGGTGACCGCGCTTGCGACGGCACGGCGCGTCGATATCTACGGCGTGGGCGGCAGCGCGCCGTTGGCCCTTGACGCCTACCATAAGTTTCTCAAGCTGGGGATGCAGGCCGTCGCCCTCTCCGACGGCGACATGATGGCGATGTCGTCAGCGCTCCTTTCCTCCGGCGACGTGGCGCTCGGAATCTCGCACACCGGCGCCAGCCGCGACGTGACCGATGCGCTCAATCGCGCCAAGGATAACGGCGCCACGACGATCGCCATCACGCACCGCTCGACCTCGCCGATCACGAAAGTCGCCGACATCGTGCTGGTCACCGCGGCCAAGCAGACCGCCTTCCGCAGCGATGCGAGTTCGAGCCGGATCGCGCAGCTGACGATCATCGATACGCTCTACGTCGGTGTCGGGCACACGAATCACGCACGCTCGCTCAAGATGATCGAACGCACGCGCGAAGCGACGGCATCCAAGCGCTACTGAGCCCGATTCGCGTGGCGGGCCGGCGTGCGGGGCAGCGTTTCGATGCTGAGCTGCACGTCACGACCGAAGCGCTCGTGTTCTTGGGCGAACTCGACCCCGAGGCAATCGGCCCGTCGCTGGAGTTCGCAACCCACTACGAGCCGACGCCGGTGGCCCAAGCCGAGGCGCTGCTCGATGCCTCGCCGCTGACGGCCGAGCACACGACGTTCATCGATATCGGCGCCGGGATGGGACGGGTCGTGTTCCTCGCCGCGCGGCGCCCGTTTCGCGGCGTAGTCGGCGTCGAGATCTCGCCGGCGCTGGTCGAGATCGCACGCGACAACCTCGGCGACCTCTCGGACACGCGGCGCCAAGCGACGGACGTTCGGTTCGTGTGCGCCGATGCCGCGGCGTACCGTTTCCCGCCCGGCGACCTGGCGGTGTACCTCTACAATCCCTTCGGGGCGCCTGTACTCGAGGCGATGCTCGCGCGGCTGTGCGCGCACGACCCTTCGCGCGAGGTCGTGCTCATGTACCACACTGCGCTCCAGCATGCCACGATCGACGCGACGGGCGCCTTCGAGGTGATCGCCGACCTCGGCTTCGGCCTGGTCTATCGGCGGCGACCGGCATGACGCGCGCGCTGATCGCGATCGGCACGAATTCGACCCGGCTGCTCGTCCTGGACGGCTTGCGGCGACTGGCGGCAGAGTCGCGCGGGACGCGCATCGGCCAGGGTTTGGGCGCGGACGGGACGCTCGCGCCGGATGCGCGCGAGCGGACATTGGCGGCGGTCGGTGATTACGTCGCGATCGCGCGCGAGCGCGGCGCGCGTTCGATCGACGTCGTCGCGACCAGCGCGCTTCGCCGGACGGGTGATGCGGCAGCGTTCGGTGCCGAGGTTGCTCAACTGACGGGAATTGGACCGCGCGTGATTTCCGGTGCCGAGGAGGCGTCGTTTTCGTTTCTCGGCGCCACGGCGGCGCGCAGCGGCGAACGCGAGGTGGCGGTGCTCGACGTCGGCGGGGGCAGCTCCGACCTGGCGATCGATACACCGGGTCACGCGCGTGAAGTCGGCATCGTGCGCCGCACGATCTCATGCGAGATCGGCGCCGTGCGGTTGTCGGAACGTCATCCGGCGTTGCTCGGAGCCGGTCCCCTGGATGAGTGCGAGCGGACAGCGCTCGAAATGGAGGCTCGCCGCGACGCGAGGCTGGTTCTGGCCGCGTATGCGAAGCACCGCGGGTTCGACGAGCTCATCGTCGTCGGCGGAACGGCATTCACGGCTGCGGCGATGGTGGCCAACGGGATGCGTGACGGTACGGCCATGACGCGCGACGACTGCGCGCACCTGATCTCGGCACTGCTCGCGCGCGGCCTCGAAGAGCGGAAGCGTTTGCCGCACATCCGCCCCCAGCGCGCCGACATTCTCCCCGCCGGCCTCATCGTGATCGACGAAGCCTGCAAACTGCTCGACGTCGACCGCTTCACCGTCAGCGAAGCCGACCTGCTCCTCGGCTATCTCACCTCCCCCGCATTCCGCAGCGTCGTCCTTCCACCGGCGCCGTAGATTCACGCGCGCTCGAGTGCCGGGAAATGGGGCGGTAGTAGGGCCATCCGCGACGAAACACGGCGCGGGATGATGGTGGAATCGGTAGACACAGCAGACTTGTGATAGTGAGCCGGCCGAACGGAAACGTCGGCCGGGATGCGCTCAACTTCGGTGAACTCGTCGCGGTACAACCGCACGACAACGCCGAGCCAAGCCGCCGTAACGGGCGGAAGGTGTAGAGACTGGACGGGCGCGACCTAAACCGCTCCACGAATCAGTGGTGACGAGGAGCGGCACGGCCAAGGCACAGTCCGGACCACGAACGTCGCGACGTCGCGGCGGCGGCGAAAGCCGAAGCGGTGCGAAAATCTGCAGCGGGAAACCGCATCCGGGTTCGACTCCCGGTCATCCCATAGCTTTACGTAGGTCGCCGCCGAGCGGAGGGCCCTTATGCGCCGTCTCCTCACCTGCACCCTGATCGTCGCCGTTTTCGGGCTTGCGCTCGACATTGCACGAGCGGCGCCCTGGAATGCAGATCGCTGGTTTCTGCAGGCGACGGCATACGGCGTTCCGGGGACGCTTACAAAAATGGCGCGACCGGATTTCTTGCTCGCCAATTCGCTCAACTCGATGTTCTGCGCCGGCGGAAGCGAGAAGCACCCGCTGTTCGTCCATTTCCCATATCAGCTCGTGAAATACGATCCTAAACACCACATTGGGCTCGCCACGACCCCTCACACCGATGAATGCAGCGCCGCACTCTTCGAGGCGCCGACACCGGCTATGACCGTACCGAACGCCGATCTCTCGCGCTACGCGACCGGGCGCGGATTGCACATCGGCAGCGCCTACGAAGACGTGCTCTCTGTCTATGGACCGCCGGTAAAACACGGCCGGCACTTTGTAACGTCGTACAGCGCGCAGGTTGTTCAGCACTCTTTTACTCATCCGCGCAAACAGATCATGGATCCCGAGCAAATTACGCTCGTAATCGACAACGGCCGCGTTTCTTCGATCCTCATCTCGATCGCCGTCGACTGTTGCGACTAGCCGCAGGCACGGCAGTCATCGGCAGCGCCCTTCGAATTCGAGGTGCACGGATGTTGCGATGGGCGCGCGACTGTGCGAAAAGTCACACCGACGCCTCCTCGCTCAATGAGCTGGGATCGTGGCGATGACGTCGGCGCCGACGAGTGCTCCGAGTGGACGGGTGTTCTGGATCGTTGAGCGTGCGGGGTACGGCTCGGTGAAGATCTCCGCGTAGGCGGCGTTGAAGGCGGCGAAGTCGTTCCAGTCGGCGATGAAGATCGTGACTTTCACGACGGTCGATAACGAAGCGCCGGCGGCTTCGAGGATCGCGCGTATGTTCACGAACAGCTGGAATGTTTGCTCGCGAATGCCGGCGTCCAGCAACTTCCCGGTCCCGGGAACGATGGGCACTTGGCCCGAGACGTACACGGTGTCGCCGCACCGGATCGCCTGCGAGTAGGGTCCGAGCGCTGCCGGGGCATCGGTGGTAGAAACGGCGTGAATTTCCATGGCGGTCGCTTGAAGCGGCCGACGCTCGCTCCCTTCGGGGAATGGCCGCGCACCGGGACTGATACCGGGACTGATGACGAGGAGTTGGTCAAAGCGAGCCGTCGGTCGCACCAGTTATTCCTAACTGGTGGGAGGCTCCGGACCTTGGGCGCCGAACCTTGTCCTGTTCCCGACGAGCCCGGCAGCGAGCCGGGTTTCGTGCGTCCGGAGGTTTGCGCGCTGAAGATTCTGGTCACCGTCAAGCTCGTCCCTGATACGAACGCCGACAAGCGAATCGATCCGGCAACGATGCGGCTCGTCCGTACCGGCGTCGAAACGGTCCTCAACCCGTTCGACGAGTACGCGCTCGAAGCAGCGCTGCAGCTCAAAGAGAAACTGAATGACGGTTCCACGGTGACCGTCGTCTCGATGACGCCCGCGGCCAACAAAGAGATCGTGCGTAAGGCGCTGGCAATGGGCGCCGACGATGCGGTCATGATCTCGGACGACGCGCTGGCCGGGAGCGACATGTGGGGCACGGCCGTCGCGCTCGCCGCGGCGATCAAAGCGCAGTCGCCCGACATCGTGCTCACCGGGACGCAGTCGACCGACGCGATCAGCGGAGACCTGCCGGGCATGCTCGCCGAGAAGCTCGGTTTTCCGGGCCTCACCTACGCGCGCAAGATCGACCTCGCCGACGGCCGGGTGCGCGTGCAGCGCGAGACCGACAACGGCTACATGACGATCTCCGCGCCGCTTCCGGCGCTGGTGAGCGTGACGAAATCGGCCAACGAGCCGCGCTATCCATCGCTCAAAGGCATCATGGGCGCCAAGAAAAAGNNGAAAAAGGAGATCAAGCAGCTCGCTGCTTCCGATCTCGGGCTCACGGTCGCCGTCGGAACCGACGGTGCGAAGGCGAAGCTGATCAACGTCGCGTCGGCACCCGTGCGCGGCAAGGGGCGCGTCGAGACGGCGTCCGACGGCGCCGACGGCGCACGCATCATCGTCGAATTCTTGAAAGAACGCAAATTCCTGTGATGCAGAACGTCATCGCGTACATCGAACACAAGCACGGTGTCGTGCGCCGCGTCTCGCTCGAAGCGGTGACGCAGGGGCGCACGCTCGCCGACAAACTCGGCGGCAAGGTGCACGCGGTCGTTGCCGGTGCGGGTGCTGCGGACGCCGCCGAGACCCTCAAGAAGTACCCGGTCGACCAGATTCACATCTCCGACGACGAGCGCTTCATCGACGGCGCCGTCGACGCGCTGGAAACGGTCGCCAAGAGTACCGGCAGCGCGCTCGTCCTGGTCGGCAATACGATGCTCGGACGGGATGTCGGCTCGCGCTTCGCAGCCCGGGTCGATTGCGGGATCAACGCCGACGTGGTCGACTTTACGACCGACGGCTCGGTCGCCGCGGTCATGCCGAAGCTGGGCGGCCTCGTGATCACCACCTGCGCCTATGCGGGCGACTTCGGCGTCGCGGCGATCCGCCCCAATGTTTTCAACGCCAAGGAAACTTCCGGGGCTGGCGAGATCGTTCACCTTGCGTCGAACGCAACGGCCTCGCCGGTAACGGTCGAGGACGAGGTCGAGGAAGCCGCTGCCGAGCTCGGGGTCGAAGAGGCCTCAGTTGTCGTCAGCGGCGGCCGTGGTATGGGCGGCCCGGAACCGTTTACCACGATCCTCAAAGACCTTGCCGAAG
>PMOG01000125.1 GCA_003161555.1 Vulcanimicrobiota bacterium
GTCTTCATGCACCCGCATCACGAGCTCGGCGGCGAGCGCGCCGGGCCGTATTATCTGGGCAACCTGTTCGGTAACCCCTCGGAGACCGGCTTGATCGCAGCGCGGCTGATTTTCGCGGGCGTGTTCGAGCGCTTCCCCCAGCTCAACATGATCCTGGCGCACGCCGGCGGCACGTTGGCAGCGATCGCCGGCCGGCTCGACCACGGATACCGGGTGCGTTCCGAGACCAAGACGATCCCAAAACTGCCGAGCGCATACCTCGCGCAGTTGTACGTCGACACGATCACGCACGACGATGCGTATCTGGCCTATCTGGCGCGGAAACTCGGTACGCAGCGCATCGTGGTCGGAACGGACCGCCCCTTCGACATGGGAATCGACGACCCGCGCGGGTTGGTTATGCGGATCCCGGGGCTCGACGACGCCCAGCGCGCGGCGATCCTGGGCGAGAACGCGCGCGGGTTTTTGCGGCGTTCGCTACCACCCGCGACATGACCGCGGGCACGCCGTCGAAGAACGCGACCGTCAGGCCTTCGATCACGCCGTCGATGTGTTCGGGGATCTCTAAGCCGTAGATCCACTTCCGGATTCCGATGTAAAAGATGCTGGCGTGCAGCGCCCAGACCAGTTCGAACTCGAGCTCGCTGATCGGCACTTCCGCGGGCGACGGCAAGCCGTATTCGCGGCGAAGTTCGCGAATCACCCGCGTGTAGATCCGGTCGCGCACCAGCGTCAGGTAGCGGCTGTTCAAGTCCATCCCGCGCAGGCCGGAAAACATGAAAATGCGGATCCACTCGTAGCTGAGCACGGCCTTGGCGTAGGCGCGATAGAAGGCGATGATGCGCTCGCGCGCCGGCCGCGTGTGGTCGTCGAGCAGTTCTTCCCACTGCGGATCCCAGCGGTTGAGGTAGACCTCCTGGTAGACGCGGTCGATCAGCGCTTCCTTGTTCGGAAAGTAGCGATACAAGAGCGGCTGGGTGATGCCCAACCGCTTCGCGAGTTCCCGGGTGCGGCCGCCGAAGCCGGCCTCGCAGAAAAACGCGACCGCCCCTCGAGCGATGGCTCGCTCGCGTTCATCGGCGGAAAGGCGCGTACGCGGCGGCTTGGCCTTCGAGGTCGCCACGCCGTACTGATATGGCGATAACTTGGGCGCGTCCTCCGGCGCACGCGGCCGGGCCCGCACGGGGCCAAGGAAAAAAGTTTCACCCCGTGAACACCATGCGACCCCCGGACGACCGCACGCGATCGCGCCGGTGATCGGTCGATAAACACGCCGAGAGCGGAGAAGTCGGATGCGGCTTGGCTACTTCACGATGCCCCTCCATCCGCCGTCGCGGAACTACACCGACGTGCTCAAGGAGGACCGGGACGCGATCGTCCTGGCCGACCGGCTCGGCTTCGTCGAAGCGTTCGTCGGCGAGCACGTCACGGACATCGCCGAACCGGTCACCTCGTGCCTGACCTTCATCGCCTCGCTCATCGACCGCACCGAACGCATCGTCCTCGGGACGGGGACGGTCAATCTTCCCAACGCCCACCCGGCGCAGGTTGCGGCGCAGGTTGCGATGGTCGACCATCTGCTCGAAGGACGATTCCTGTTCGGGATCAGCCCCGGCGGCCTGCTCTCCGACGCGGAAGCGTTCGGAAATCTCGACCGCGACCGCACGGCAATGTTCGTCGAGGCGATCGATCACGTGCTCGCGATCTGGAGCGGCGAGGCGCCGTACGACCGCAGCGGTGAGTTCTGGACCATTTCGACCCGGCGGACGATGAACGCGGCCACCGGGCAGGGCAGCATCGTGAAGCCGTACCAGCGCCCGCACCCCCCGATCGTGGTGACGGCGGTCGCGCCGTTTTCGAAAGGCGTCGTCTCCGCTGCCCAGCGCGGATGGACGCCGATCTCGGCCAATTTCTTGCAGCCGGTGTGGGTCGCATCGCACTGGCCGAAGTACCAAGAGGGCTGCGCGGCCGGCGGCCGTGCCGCCGACCCGGCCGATTGGCGGGTCGCGAAGAGCGTGTTCGTCGCCGACGACGACGCGACGGCGCAGCGCTATGCCAAGGGCCATGACGGCCCGTACGCTTACTACTTTCGCTCGCTCATGACGAAGCTGATCGGCAACGGCCGCCCGGAGCTCTTCAAGCACGACCGCGCGCTGCCGGACGAAGCGATCACACTCGACTACGTTCTGGACTCGCTCGTCATCTGCGGCACCGTCGATGCGGTCGTCGAGCAGCTGCTGGCGTTCCGCACCACGATCGGCGATTTCGGCACGCTCCTGTACGCCGGCCACGACTGGGTCGATCCGGCGCTAGCCCGGCGCTCGATGGAATTGATGGCCACCGAGGTGATGCCGCGCGTCAACGCCGCAATCGCGGCCGAGCCGAGCGCACAGCGCGCGTCGGTGGCCTGAGGAGTGACGGCGCGGGCAGGCATCGTCGGCCTCGGGATCATGGGCTCGGCGTATGCAGGCTTGCTGATCGACGCCGGTCTCGCGACGACTGGTTACGACGTGTTACCTGACGCGCTCGAACGTTTCCGCGCCGCCGGCGGGAGTGCTGCCGCCTCACCGTGCGCCGTCGCCGACGCGTCCGACGTCATCATCACCGCGCTCCCCAGCGTCGCCGCACTCGAGACGGCGTACTTCGGGGCAGGCGGTTTGGCCGCGACCGCGAGTCCGGCGGCGGTGTTCGTCGAAGCGAGCACGTTCGCGCTCGACGTCAAAGAGTCGCTGCGCGCACGGATGGCCGAGCGCGGCCTGCAGGTGCTCGACGCCCCCGTCAGCGGAACCGGCTCGCAGGCGCGCGTGCGCGACCTGGCCATCTATGCGAGCGGCGAGCGGACCGCCTTCGATACGGCCCAGCCCGTGCTCGAGACGATCGCGCGCTCGGTCCGCTACGTCGGGCCGTTCGGCAACGGCTCGAAACTCAAGTACATCGCGAACCTGTTGGTGACGATCCACAATCTCTCGACCGCCGAGGCGGTCGTTCTCACGCAGAAGGCCGGCCTCGATCCGTATGAGATGCTCGAGGTGGTCGGTGAGGGGGCAGGTTCATCGCGGATGCTTCAGGTTCGCGGCCCGATGATGGCCGCCGGCAGGTACGACGATGCGACGATGAAGCTCGACATCTATCAGAAAGACCTCGACGTCATCGCCGAGTTCGCGCGGAGCGTCGGCGCACCGACGCCGCTGTTCACACAGAGCACCCTCTTCTATCTCGCGGCGCTCGCGCAGGGCCGCGGCAAACAAGATACCGCTGCGATCGCCTCGGTACTCAAGACGATGGCCGGATTGCCGGCGGATCCCTAAGGCGTGCAGTTCTACATTCAGAACGCACTGGGTGGGCTCGCCTACGGCAGCCTCCTGTTTCTGATCGCCTCCGGCCTCACCCTGATCTTCGGGCTGATGCGGATCATCAACCTCGCGCAGACGTCGTTCTACTTGCTCGGCGCGTACATCGGCCTGTCGCTGGTCACGCATGGCTGGAATTTCTGGCTCGCCAGCTTGGCCGGCGGCATCGTGACGATGGCGCTCGGATTAGCCGTCTATAGCGCCTTTCTGCACCGGTATCACGCCGACCCATTGACCTCGCTGCTGCTGACCCTCGGCTTGACGCTCATCCTCGACGACGGAATTCTCGCGCTGTGGGGCGGCGATCCGCACTCAATCTCGCCCCCGGCGATCTTCGCCGGCTCGTTGACTTTCGGAACGCTCGTGTTCCCGGTGTACTGGCTGGTCGTGATTGGAATCAGCTTCGCAATCGCCGCGATCTTGTTCCTGACCTTGCAGCGTACGATGCTCGGCGTAATGATCCGGGCCGCCGTCGACGACGAGGAGATGACGCGCGGGCTCGGTGTCGACGTGAACCGCGCCTTCTACATCGTATTCGCGGCCGGTGCGCTGATCGCTGGGCTGGGCGGCCTGCTCGGCGGCCCGATCACCAGTGCCTACCCGGGTCTCGACGGTGAGCTGACGCCGCTCGCGTTCGCGGTCGTGATCGTGGGCGGCATGGGCAGCTTGGGCGGCGCGCTCGCGGGCAGCCTGATCATCGGCTTGGTCAACGCGTTCGGAAAAGCGCTGTTCCCGGAGCTCTCGTACTTCACGATCTTCGTCCCGGTGGCGCTGATCATGGCGTTCCGCCCGCAGGGACTCTTCGGGCGGAAGCTGTGAGCGCGCGTCGCCGCTGGATCGTCACCATCGTCGCCGGTGCCGCCCTCGCGCTGCTGCTGCCGCACCTCGGGGTTCCGACCTTCTTCGTCTCGCTGCTGACGCAGACGTGGATCATCGCGATCGCCGCGATGAGCCTCGATCTCTTGATCGGCTTCGTGGGGCTGGTGAACTTCAGCCAAGCGGCCCTCTTCGGCGTCGGCGCGTACGCGGTCGCGATCGGCGCGACCCGCTTCCACATCACCGGATTCGCCGGTGGCTTGGTTTGCGGGATGATCGCCGCGGTCGTTACGGCCGCGCTGTTCGGATTGGTCGCACTGCGGGCCGAAGGCCCGGGGTTCATCATCATCACCATCGCGCTCAACCAGATCGTGTGGGGGCTGGCCTATCAGTGGGTCTCGGTCAGCGGCGGCGACAACGGCATCACCGGCATCACGCGTCCGCCGCTGGGACCATTCGACCTCTCGAGCAATACGGCGTACTACTACGTGTGTCTGGCGGCGTTCGCGCTGACGCTGGCGATCCTGATGACCGTCGTGCGGTCGCCCTACGGCTTGGTCCTCAAGGGTGTGCGCGACACGCCGCGCCGGATGCGCGCGCTCGGATACAACGTATGGCTGTACCGCTATTCGGCGCTGCTGCTCTCATCGGTTTTTGCGGGGACTGCGGGCGTGCTGTTCGCCTGGTACAACCAATTCGTCGGACCGGTGGACCTTTCGCTCGATCAATCGACGCAGTTCCTGATCGTCACGATCTTAGGCGGCATCGGGACCATCTACGGCCAGCTGTTCGGCGCGCTGGTCGTGATCTTCCTCAGCAACGAGCTCAGCTCGATCACCCAGCGCTGGATGCTCGTGCTGGGAGTCATCTACTTCGCCATCGTGCTGTACGCACCGGGCGGACTGGTCGTGTTGGTGCCGCGCCTGTGGGATCGGCTACGCGGGAAACGGGTCGCAGTCGTGCCCGCGGAGCATCCATGAACGACGCCCAAAGCGCCTGCCTGGAGCTGCGCGGCATCAGCAAGCGGTTCGGAAGCCTCGGCGTCCTCGACGACGTGACGCTTACCGTGCGGCGCGGCGAACGCCGCGGCATCATCGGCCCCAACGGCGCCGGAAAGTCGACGCTCTTCAACATCATCGCCGGCGAGCTGCCTGCCAGCGCCGGCAGCGTGCACTTGCTGGGCCGCGACGTCAGCCGGCTTCCCGCGCACCGTCGCGCCCGCGCCGGCCTGGCCCGCACGTTTCAGACGACGACGCTCTTCCCGCGACTCACCGTGGTCGAGAATCTCGTCCTGGCGCTGCAGGCGCACAGCCCCGAGCGCTTCCATCTGCTGGCGCCGCGCAGCCGCTACCGCGCCCGCGACGAAGAAGCCGTGGCGCTGCTCGATCGCGTCGGACTCGCCGGCTGCGCGGAGGTGCTCGTCGACGCGCTCGGCTACGGCGAGAAACGGCAGATCGAAATCCTGTTGGCGCTGGCGCAGAAGCCGCAGCTGCTGCTGCTCGACGAACCGACGGCCGGGCTCGCGCCCGCCGACGCGTCGCTGGTCACGGAGATGCTCAAACGCGAACGCGGCGGCACGACGATGGTGCTCATCGAGCACGACATGGGTGTCGTGTTCGACGTGGTCGAGAATCTGACCGTGCTGCACCACGGACGCGTGGTGGCCGACGGCCCGCTCGAGACGATTCGCGGCGACGCCAAGGTGCAGGAAATCTACCTGGGCGGGAACCTGTGAACGCGCTGCTCACCGTCGAGGACATCCACACCTACTACGACCACAGCCACGTTCTGCAGGGCGTCTCACTGCGCGCGCCGAGCCATGCGGTCACCGCGATCTTGGGGCGCAACGGCGTCGGCAAGACAACCCTGATCCGCTCGATCATCGGCTTCACGCCGCCGCGCAGCGGACGCATCGTCTTCGATGGCCGGCCGATCGAACGACTCGCCTCACACGTAATCGCTCGGCGCGGAATCGGCCTCGTCCCACAGGGCCGCCGGATCTTCCCGTCGCTCACCGTCAGGGAGAATCTCCTGATTGGGGGCGCTCCGCAACGGAGCGGTCGCTGGAATCTCGAGACCGTGTACGCGCTTTTCCCACGCCTGGCGGAGCGCGCGGCCAACTACGGCGGACAGCTGAGCGGCGGCGAGCAGCAGATGGTCGCAATCGGGCGGGCGCTGATGGCGAATCCGCTCTTGCTGCTCATGGACGAGCCCTCGGAGGGATTGGCACCCCTGATCGTTCAGGAACTCCAGCAGACGATGCGGCGGCTGAAAGAGACCGGCCTTGCGATCGTGCTGGTCGAGCAGAACCTGCCCCTCGCGCTCTCGGTCGCCGACAGCGCCTCGATCATCAGCAAAGGCCGGGTCATCTTCGCCGGCGACCCGGAGGAGATCCGAACCGACGCTCAACTTCGCACCCAACACCTCGGCATCTAGCCGTACGCATCCGGAGGTTCGACCGATGAGGATAATCCGCTCCACCTGCGCGTTCGCCGTCAGCTTGGGCGTGCTGTGCATGCTCCTGCCGACGCCCTCGCGTTCGGCTTCGAACGCGCCTATCAAGGTCGCGCTGTTGGCGGCAACCTCCGGCTCCGCCGCCGCCGCCGGGCACGACATGGTCGCAGGCTGGACGCTCTACTGGTCGGAGCACGGCAACGCCGTCGCCGGGCACCCGATCGTCACGACCGTCTACGACACGAACTCAAATGCCGGGCATGCGCTCGACCAGGCGCGCCGCGCGGTCGAACAGGACGGCGCGCAGATGATCGTCGGACCGTACCTTGCGAACGAAGGACTCGCCGTCGCGCCGTACGGGATCGAGCACCGCATCCCGATGTTCTTTCCGACCGTCTCGGCCGACGATCTCTCCCAGCGCCAAGCGAACTCGTTCATCATCAAGGTCGCCGGCTGGACCTCGAGCCAGACCACGCACGTCGCCGGCGAGTGGGCGTACGAGCAGGGCTATCGCAGAGTGATGACCCTCGCGAATTCGTATGTCTTCGGCTACGAGAACGCCGGCGGCTTTGCCCAGACGTTCACCCGCAGAGGCGGAAAGATCGTCAATCAGATCTGGGCCCCGCTCGGAACCACCGACTATACGCCGTATATCTCGCAGGTGCAGGCAGCGAACCCCGACGCTCTCTTCGTCGAGATGGTCGGTGCCGATGCCGTGCACTTCCTTCAGCAATGGAGCCAACTCGGGCTCAAGAACAAGATCCCGCTGATCGCGAACGAGACCACGACCGATCAATCCAACATCCGAACGCTCGATCCGGCGCTGGTCGAGGGAATCACCAGTTTCGGGCACTTCGCCGAGGGACGCGATGCCCCGGCGACGCGCAGCTTCATCGAAAAATACGGCAAAGCGGAAGGCGTGCTGCCCTCGTACATGGCCACGTCGTTCTATACGGCGGCGCAATGGATCGGGCAAGCGCTCGAGACGGTGCACGGCGACGTCAGCGATCCCGGAATGCTGCTGCGTGCGGTGCGCGACATCAAGCTGAGCGATTCGCCGTTCGGTCCAATGGTACTCGACCAATACGGCGCCCCGATCGATAACGTCTACATCCGCCGGGTCGTCGCGACGACCGGTGAAGCCGCGAAATATGCCAAGACGTGGAACGTCGTGATCAAGACGTATCCGCACGTCTCGCAGTTCTGGACGTGGAAACCGAGCGACTACCTCAAACAGCCCGTGTACTCGCCGACCTTTCAGGGATATACGAAATGAGCGCGCTCAGGCGTCTCTGCGCGCTCACGCTGGCGGCGTTTGCACTCGCGAGCATCGGACCCGCCGGCGTCGCGCGCGCGCAGGCCAAGACGATCAAGATCGGCTTCCTGTATCCGGTTACGGGCGTGTTCGCTGCCCCGGGCAGGTACATGCAGGATGGGCTGGAGCTCTATCTCAAGGAGCATAACGGGATGCTCGGCGGGTTCAAGGTCGACATTGACGTCGCCGACTCGCAAGGAAACCCGCAAGTCGGGTTGACGCAGTTGCGCAAGCTCGTCGAACAGGATCACGTCGACGTCATCTTCGGACCGCTTTCGGCCGCCGTGGGCGCGGCGATCGCGCCGTACATCGCCGAACACAAGATCGCAGCGCTTTTCCCAATCGTCTCCGCGGATGACCTCACCCAGCGTACCCCGAACGACTACATCGTGCGCACCGGATGGTCGACGAGCCAACCGACGCACGTGTTGGGCGATTACGCCTACAAAGAGCTGAAATACCGCAAGGTCGCGACGATCGCCTACGACTTCAACTTCGGCTGGGAGAGCATCGGCGGCTTCGTCGACACGTTCCAGCGCGATGGCGGCAAGGTCGTCAAACAGATCTGGACGCCGATCGTCACCCCTGACTACTCGCCGTTCCTCTCGGTCGTTCCGCGCGATGTCGACGCAGTGGTATGCAGTTTCTCGGGCGCAGCGGCAGTCAATTTCATCAAGCAGTACCGCGCCTTCGGACTGAAGATGCCGCTACTCTGCCAGGGTAACGCTACCGACGAGAGCACGCTCGACGACACCGGGCCCGACGCCGTCGGCATCATCACCGCGCTGCAGTACAGCGCCTCGCTCAAGACACCGGTGAACGAAGCGTTCGTGGCGGCGTACGCCAAGGCGTTCGGACACGTGCCGTCATACTATGCCGACGGAACGTACGTCGGCGCCGAGTATCTCGATCGCGCACTCACCGTGACGAAGGGAAACACCGCCGACGCGCTGGGCTTCATCAAAGCGCTGCGCGCGGCCAAGGCCGACGCCCCGCGCGGACCGCTCAAGCTCGACGACCGCGGCAGTCCCGTGCAGAACATCTACATCCGGCGGGTCGAGGCGCAGAACGGCCACCTCGTGAACAGCGTGATCCGCACCTATCCCAACGTCTCGCAATTCTGGACCTATGACGTCAAGGACTACCTGAGCCACCCCGTCTACTCGCGGGCGTATCCGGTCTGCAACGCCTGCAGCTAGCTAATGGACGGTAATGCCGATCGGGCTGCTTAGCCGCGCGTCGACTCCGAAAATCTCCTCGAGCGGGGTCTCGTTCAGCGTCCCGCTCGGGTTCGCCGCGTAGACGGTGATGCTCGGATAGGCGGTGTTCGTCACGTAGATCGCCCCGCCCACGTCGAGGGCGATGCCGAACGGTTCGGTCAGCTGGGTATTGCTTCCGATGATGGTCGCGATAGGGGCCTCGTTCATGTTCCCGCTCGGATTCGCGGCGAAGACGCTGATGCTGTTTGGTGAACGTTAATTTCGAGATCCGCGTGGGTGTCGATGTAGGCTCGCGGTTCCTGCGGACGTTAATGGATCGCGATGCCGACGGGTCCGATGAGCCCCGTAGCGTTGCCGGTAATCGTCGCGATAGGGGCTTCGTTGAGCGTGCCGCTCGGATTCGCCGCGTAGACGGTGATGCTAGTGCCGCTGCCGTTGCCTGAGTTCGTGACGTAGATCTTTCCGCTCGCGTCAACGGCGATGCCGGTCGGGACGTTGAGACCGGTGCTGGCACCGACGATCGTCGCGAGCGGGGCTTCGTTGAGCGTGCCGCTCGGATTCGCCGCGTAGACGGTGA
>PMOG01000043.1 GCA_003161555.1 Vulcanimicrobiota bacterium
GCTGACCAACATCACGCGCGATCATCTCGACTTCCACGGCACCTTCGAGCGTTACGTCGCGGCGAAACGCCTGCTGTTCGACTTGGCACCCAAACACGTGCTCAACCTCGACGACCCCTTCGGGATCGCGTTCGCGGAACAGTTTCCCGATGCGATCACCTTCGCGCTCGATCGTGATGCCGAGCTGCATCCGAAAGACCTGCGGGTCGAAGGCGACGGCTCGACCTTCTTCATCGGCGACACCGGCGTCTCCATCGCGCTTCCCGGGCGTTTCAACGTCCGCAATGCGTTGGCGGCGTTCGGAGCCGGGCGGGCGCTGGGCATCGACGATGCCACGATCGCGCGCGGGCTGGCTGCAACCCGCGCCGTGCCGGGGCGCATGGAGCGGATCGGTGCCTTCGGAATCGAGGCGATCGTCGATTACGCGCACACGCCGGATGCGCTGGAAAACGTGCTGACGGCGGTGCGCGAGACGACGCGCCGTAAGCTGATCCTGGTCTTCGGCTGTGGCGGCGACCGCGATCCGGGCAAGCGCGCCCAGATGGGTGAGGTTGGAGCTCGGCTCGCCGATCGCGTCATCGTCACCTCCGACAACCCGCGCTCCGAAGATCCGCTCGCGATCGCGGAATCGATCGCGGTCGATTACGCGCGCACCGAAATCGTGCTCGATCGCCGGGCCGCGATCCGGCGCGCGATCGATCAGGCGCAGGCCGGCGATACCGTCGTCGTGGCCGGCAAGGGACACGAGGCGTATCAGATCGTCGGCGACGAGACGCGGCCGTTCGACGACCGTGAAGAAGTACGCGTGGCCTTCGCCCGCCGCGCGGTGGCGCGGCGATGAGGTTCGACCTGGGCGCCGCGATCGAGGCGACCGGCGCGCGCACCCTGGCGCCCGAGCTGCTGCCGGATGCCCTCAAGGTGCAGACGGATACGCGCAGCCTCGAGCGCGGCGCGGCCTTTCTCGCGCTGCGCGGCGAACGTTTCGACGGCCACGCCTACGTCGCCGAAGCGTTCGCGCGCGGGGCGGCGTGCGCGATCGTCGACGATCCGCAGAGCGTCGCCGCCGGCCGGCCCGCGCTGGTGGTCGCCGATACGCTCGCCGCGTATTTGGCGCTGGGCACGCTCGCGCGCCGCAGCTTCGACGGTCAGGTCGTCGGCATCACCGGCTCGACGGGAAAGACGACCACCAAGCAGTTTTTGCTCGGCCTGCTGCGTGGGGCGGGGATTACCTGCACGGCGACACCGGAGAACGAGAATAACGAAGTCGGCGTCGCCAAGTTTCTGTGCGGGCTTGAACGCGGCGACCCGCGCGTCGCGATCATCGAGATGGGCGCGCGCAAGCATCGCGACATCGATGTTCTCGTGGCAGCCGCACGTCCCGAAATCGGCGTCCTGACCAATGTCGGCGAGGCGCACCTCGAGATCATGGGGACGCGCGAACGGATTGCCGAGACCAAATGGGCGCTGCCGGCGGGGTCGCGCCGTGCCGTACTCAGCCTGGCCGACGACGCGTCGCGGGAGCGTGCGCCGTCACTCGCCGCCGCGCCGATGTGGTTCGGCATCGACGGCGAGCAGCCGCCGCACGTCCACGCCGCGGTCGTGGTCGAACCCGATTCCGTCTGGAGCATCGACGGGGACGGCGCGACCGAGACCCACCGGCTGCGGATCGCGTTCCCCGGCGATCACAATCGCCGCAACCTTGCCGCTGCCTTCGCTGCCGGCGTGCTGTGCGGTGCGGCGCCGCGGGACCTCGCCGAGGCGGCGGAGGCGCTCGCGCTGCCCCCGGGCCGATACGAAGTGCTCGAACTGGGCGACGGCGTGCGGCTCGTGTTCGACGCCTACAACGCATCGTTGTCGGGGACGCTCGCGACGCTGGCGACGTTCGGACACGAGGAGGCCTCGCGACGCATCGCCGTGCTCGGCGGGATGGCGGAGCTCGGCGACGATGCCCCCGCGATGCACGAAAAAGTCGGCGAGATCGCGGCCAAGCGCGCGCACGTCGTGCTGGCCGGCGGCCGCTTCGCGCGCGATACGGCGCGCGGCGTCGAAGGCGAAGGCGGTGTCGTCGTGCGCTACGCCAGCAACGACGACGCGACCGTCTGGCTGCGCGCGAACGTGCGGCCCGGCGACGCGATCCTGCTCAAGGGCTCGCGCCGCTACAAGATGGAGGAGATCGCGCGCGCTCTCGGTGCCGAGGGCTTCGCGTGATCCCGGTTGCGGTGAAGGATGCGGCCCTGCCCGACGGTCTGGTCGCAATTCCGGTTCGAACGCGGCTGATCGCCCCGGGCGATGACCTCGCGGTGCTGATTCGCGAAGCGCTCCACGGGATCGTGCGGCCGCACGAGGTGATCGTGATTGCGGAGACGGCGGTCGCCATCGCGCAGTCGCGCTTCATCCCGGCGGAGTTCATTCGCCCCTCGCCCTTGGCACTGGCACTCTCGCGCCGTGCCGGAGCGTTGGCGACGATGAGTCAGCCCGAGTCGCTGCAGCTCGTCATCGATCAAGTCGGCGCCCGGCGCGTCGTGTTCGCCGCGATCGCGCACGTCATCGGCCGGCTGCGCGGCCGACGCGGCGTGTTCTACGAGATCCTCGGTGAGTCGATCGCCGCGATCGACGGCTACACCGGAACGTTGCCGCCCTACGAGCGCGCGATCGTGCTTGGCCCCTCACAGCCGGATCGCGTCGCAAGCGAACTCGCAGCGGCGCTCGATCTTCACGTGGCGATCGTCGATGCGAACGACCTGGGCGTTGCGAAGACGCTGGGTGCCTCACCGCAGCTCGATCGCGAAGCCGTCGAACGTGCGCTGGCCGGCAACCCGCATGGAAACGGCGACGAACAGACGCCGCTGGTCGTGCTGGCCTGGCGCGGCGCCGGCCCCAATCCGCTGGTGCGCGCATGATCGGCGACGATTTCACCGGCCCGCACCCGTGGTGGTTCACCTTCTTGTACGCGCTGCTGAACGCTCCGCTCGGCGTCGGCAACCTGCTGTTCGTGTGCGTGACCGCCGGCTTGCCCACGTTTCTGATCGTCTACGTGCTTGGCAAACCGCTGATCGCGCGTCTGCGGCGTGCCGAGGCGCAGCAGACGGCGTACGAAGACGCACCCGAGACGCATCGTGCGAAGACGGGGACGCCGACGATGGGCGGCCTGCTGTTCGCGGTTGCGCCGTTGATCGCGCTCGTGCTCGACCACACCCGTGACACGGTCGCGCTGGCCGCGCTGGTATTCATGTGCATGGGGATCGGCGCGGTCGACGACCTGGCGAAGATTCGCGGAGCGCGCAACCGCGGGCTGGGCGCGCTCCCCAAGCTCGGACTGACCGTGGTCGCCGCGGTCGTCTTCCTCTCGCTGGCCGGACAGCAGTCCGGCAGCCTGGTCGGAATCGGATCGATTCCGAATTGGCTGTGGTATGTGCTCGCCGTCTCGGCGGTCGTCGGGACGACCCACGCGGTCAACCTTACCGACGGTCTCGACGGGCTCGCCGGCGGCGTCGCCATTCCGCCCCTGGTGGTCCTCATCTGCATCGCGGGGCTCACCCAGCAGCCGTTAGGCGTGTCGCTGTTCGGGGCGTCGATGCTCGGCGCCGTGGCCGGATTTCTGTTCTACAATCAGTATCCCGCCAAGCTGTTCATGGGCGACACCGGTTCGCTCGCGCTCGGCGGCGCGCTGGCCGGAGTCGCGATTCTCGACGGCGCGCAACTGCTGCTGATCGTGATCGGCGGCGTGTTCGTCGCCGAAGCGCTGAGCGTCATCCTGCAAGTTGCGTCGTTCAAGCTGACCGGCCGCCGCATCTTNNCGCTGCACCATCATTTCGAACTCGAGGGCTGGCCCGAACAGCGCGTCACCAAGCGCTTCTGGATCGCATCGCTCGTGCTTTCGCTGGTGGGTTTCGCCCTTATCGTGCGGCCCGCATGAACGCCTCGTCGGCCGGACTCTTCGACCGCACCGAACACGTCCTGGTCATCGGACTCGGGCGCAGCGGCCGCGCCAGCGTCGAGGTTCTGCGCACCCGCGTCGGCTCGATCGCCGCGACCGACGAGGCCGCACCCGACACGCTCACCGAAGCGCTGGCCGAACTG
>PMOG01000061.1 GCA_003161555.1 Vulcanimicrobiota bacterium
CGTGCTGCTCGACGCGGCGGCGACGCGTGGGCGGGTTGCGCTGGCGCTGCGCGATGACGCGCTCGCGGTGTCGTTCGACGACGGCGAGGCCTTCGCGTTCTTGATCTCCGCGCTCGATGTTCCCGCCGTCGGCGTCGCGTTCGCGCAACTGTGGCAGCGGGTCGAGCACATGGTCGTGTACGACGGAAAGACACTGATGGGGCGGCTCGGGCTCCCGATCCGCGTGCTCGGCGACGATCCGATGCTCGCGGCGCACGTCCTCAACCCCTCGCGAGCATTCACCGATCCGGATGCCGCGGCGAGCGAGTTTCTCGACCGCGTCCTTCCCCCCGAACCGGCGGCGGCCGCCGATGCCGCCGGGCGGCTCGCGCGCGTCACGCGAGCCGAATTGGAGCGCCGCGGGCAGCTGTCGCTCTACGCCGACGTCGAGCTTCCGCTGGCGTCGGTCCTGGCCGGCCTGGAACGCGTCGGCATCGCGGTCGACCGCGGCGCGCTGCACGCGCTCGCCGTCGAAGTCGATGCGGACGTCGCGCGGCTGCAGCGCGAAATCTTCGAGCTTGCGGGCGAAGAGTTCAACCTCGGCAGCACCCAGCAGCTGGGCCGGATCCTGTTCGATCGTCTCGGGCTCCCGGCCGGCCGGCGCAACAAGACCGGCTACGCGACCGACGATGCGGAACTGCAGCGGCTGCGATCTTTTCCGATCGCGCAGAAGATTCAGGAATACCGCGAGGTCTCCAAACTCAAGAACACCTACATCGACGTGTTCCCCTCGCTGCTGGACGAGCGCGGCCGGCTGCACACCGTGTTCCGCCAAACGGCGACCGCGACCGGCCGGCTCTCGTCGATCAATCCGAACCTGCAGAACATTCCCGTGCGCAGCGATCTCGGACGCCAGATCCGCAAGGCGTTCGTGGCGCCTTCACCCGACCGCGTGCTGCTGGCCGCGGACTATTCGCAGATCGAGCTGCGCCTGATGGCGCACCTGAGCGGCGACGCCGCGATGCGTGCGGCGTTCCACGAAGGTCAGGACATTCACGACTTCACCGCGCGGCAGATCTTCGACGTCGGCCCGTTCGGCGAGGTCGATCCGAACCAGCGGCGGATGGCGAAGTCGGTCAACTTCGGGCTGCTCTACGGAATGTCGGACTTCGGTCTGGCAACCCGGCTCGACATCGACCGCGCGACCGCGAAGGCGATGATGCAGGCGTACTTCGACCGCTTCCCCGGCGTCCGCGGCTACATCGACCGTTCGCTCGACCAGGCGCGCGAGAAGGGTTACGTCGAGACGATCCTCGGCCGGCGGCGTTACATGCCCGACCTGCGGGCGAAGAACTACATGCTGCGTGCCGCCGCCGAGCGCGAGGCCACCAACGCGCCGCTGCAAGGCTCGGCCGCTGACCTCATGAAGCTCGCGATGGTACGCGTCGAGCGGCGCTTGGGAGCGGAAATGCTCGACGCGATCATGCTGCTGCAGATTCACGACGAGCTGATCTTCGAGGTCGCGCGGACCGATCTCGACGCGGTCGCCCGCATCGTGAAGTACGAGATGGAGCATGCGCTCGAACTCAGCGTCCCGATCGAGGCCACCTTGAAGACCGGGCCGACGTGGTACGACGTCGCGTCGTTCGACCCCGAACTCGTCGAAGCGGAGATATCATCGTGAGAACAGCTCTGGTCGCCGCGCTGTTCGTATTTGCCGATACGACCGGCGCGGGCGCCCAAACGCCGCCGCAGATCCATGCGGATTCGGTGCTCCCGAACCCGCCGCCGAAGGCCCCTTTCGCCGATTGGACCACGGCGAAAGGCCGCACGACGACCACGCTTTCGGCGAACGGTGCGATACTGCGGGGCTGGTCGTACGCCGGCACCGACCCGAAGGCGCCGACTCTCGTGTTCTTCAACGGCAACGGGACGACGATCGACCAGAACGACGCAATGTATCGCGTGCTTGCGGCGCTCGGTCCCCCGGTCGTCGTATACGACTATCGCGGCTACGGGTTCAGCCAGGGGCTCCCCGGCGTCCGCCTCCTTCAGGACGACGCGGTGCGCATCGTGGACACCGTCGCGAAAGGCACCGGCGGGCGCGGCGTCGTCGTCTACGGGTTCTCGATCGGAGCCGCCGTCGCCGCGTACGCGGCGGCGAACACGACCGTCGCGGGCGTGATCCTCGCCGCGCCGTTCGCCAGCGCGCAGGAAGAGCTCCCGATCGCACTCGCGGGGAGCGGCGTGCCCGCGAGCACGATCGCCGCAATGACGCCCGCGCAGGACGCCGTCGACGCGTTCGCGGTCGCCGACTTCGCCGGGCGCTTCCAGGCGCCGCTGCTGATCCTGCACGGTACCGCCGACACCGACGTGCCTATCGCACAAGGGCGCGAGGTCTACGCCGGGAGCGTTTCAACGCCGAAGCGGTTCGTTGAGCTCGAAGGTGTCGGGCACGCGCAGACCGTCATGGCGCCGGAAGCGCGGGCGGCGGTCAAGGCGTTCATCCTTTCGCTCGAGCACTAGCAACGTTTTCGGATTGGGGCGCGCGTGGGGAGCGCCGCGGCCCCACCGCGGGCCACGCCTCGCGCACATCGTGTGCGCGAGACGCTACGTCTGAACGGCGCTCTCGGCCCTCCGGGCCTTCGCTGGTTCAGAGTGCCCGCGGTGGGGTCGCGGTGCTCCCCACGCTCCTTCAGGGTTTGAGGCCGCGCGTAGGCGTGCTATGGCTTCGCGGACGGGCTCGACTTGTGTGCCGACGATGCGTGCGATGCTGTCGCCTTGGTGGAAGGTACCTATGCCGACTCTGACGTTGGGGCAGTCTTCTGCAACTTGATCGAGCGTCTTGTGGTCGGCTGGGCCGAGGATTAGCAGGGTGCCGATGACGTCGGCGATGGGAGCGCGCGCTTCGGGGTCGAGCTTGAGCACGTCGATGAGCGCGGCGTTGCCGTCGCGCGTCACGTTGGTTGCGAAGCGGGCGCTCGCGGACGGTGCGCAGGCGACGATCTCGCTGACGATCGCACGCGCGTCGCCGGTGAGTGCGATGGTGAGCCGCGCTTCGTAGATTGCGCCGTCGCAGATCATCGTCGGCTCGGCATAAAGGTCGAGCATACCGCCTTCTTCGACGGACCAGGTCGCGCTGGTTGTGACCGGTTCGCGTCCGGGCAGGATTCTTGTCGCCATCTGACCCGCGACGATCAGCTGGGCGCCGGGGCCGACGGTTCCGCTGCCGGCAAAACAATCGCCGCGAATCATGCCGGGGCCGAGCTGCGCCAGCACGATGCGCGCGGCTTCGCCTTCGCGGAACGGACGGCTCGTGCGCCACAAACCTTCGGCGCGCATGCGCGTCAGCACCGTCGCTCCGTTGCGGCGTTCTGCGGCCAGCAGCAGCGTGTTGGCGATCACGCGATGCCGTCGAGAAGCGTCGCGCGCTCGACGAACTGCACGACGTCGTCGATGCCGATGCCGTGGCGCAAATCGGTGAAGACGAAGGGCCGCGTCCCACGCGCCGAACTTGCGTCACGGCGCATGCGCTCGAGGTCGGCGCCGACGTGCGGCGCGAGGTCGATCTTGTTGATCACCAGCAGGTCGGCGCGCGCGATTCCGGGTCCGCCCTTGGCCGGGATCTTGTCGCCGCCGGCGACGTCGATCACGTA